>JAICWG010000211.1 GCA_025934915.1 Nitrospira sp. | reverse complement strand
GGCCACGATAGGGGAACGGGCAAACTGGCAGACCGTCGAACGGTATGTGCAGCGGCAAGGGCAGCCTCACGACGATCTCCGGCAGCTCCGAATGTTTTAGTTCTGTGATACCCCGCAGCTTGCTGCGGGGAGCTTCATTCGGTTTCATCTCGAGGCAAGAAGGTCAGACGGCGCGTGCTTACACAATGCAACTGCAATTTGTCAGGACTTCATCAATTGACACAGTCCATAGCGAGTTTCACCGAAACCGACGCCGCCGTCAAAGAGCTCTTGTCCAGATTACCTCAACTGATTGCTGTAGATGTGATTGGATTCGCCAGGACTAATTCCGAACAGGGATGGACTTGGTCGTGCGATTACGATCTGAAACGGGAAGAATCGGTTCGAACGCAACTGCTGGCCACACTGGGGCATAGGCCGCAACGTATGGCGTCGTCTCACACCGTGCTGCGGCTCGTTCGTTCGGTACATGAAATCCCCGATCGTGTATCACCTCAGATGCCGAGCAGTTCGAAACATGGGTCCGTCAGCACACATAAAGTTCCCCTTGCAATCGGACCGTATGGGACCGGCATTTTATATCTCGAACGAGACGCCGAGCATCCTTTTACGGAACAGGAAGAACAGCTCCTCGCCATCGTCGGGGCATTACTTGCCTTAATTTTGCGCAATGCCGATTCGTACCAGCATCTGCAAGACGTGGCCTTACGAGACCCATTGACGGGCGTCCTAAACCGCCGTGGACTCAGCACGCCGCTTGCCCGAGAATTAAAAGCTGGATTGCGGTATGGCGTACCAGCTTGCCTGATACTTCTAGATTTGGACTTTTTTCAGACTGTAAACGATCGTCTCGGTCATACGGCAGGGGATCATGTGCTCAGAGCGGCAGCTGATCTGATACGGGCGACGGTGCGCGAGATCGATATCGTCGGTCGATACAGAGGCAATACCTTCGCAGTTGTGTTGCCTCATACGGATCGGCAGCAGGCTCGTGCCCTTGCGGAGCGGTTGCGAGATCGCATCGAGCGACGTCCCTTTGCGATCGAGGTCGGGCAGGTCCGTACCACGGCAAGCATCGGCTTGGCCGCGGTTCCGGATGCCGCCGTGGCTTCCATTGCGGAGTGGATGATGATCGGCGATGCCGCCCTGAATGATGCGAAGATCCAAGGGCGGAATCGCGTAGTCCTTCATGCCCCGAAACCGCTGGCATTAGCGTGCGTTATGGCGCTGAGTTGTGCCGCATAATGTCGAAAGTAGCCTGACCATGGCGTCTCCAGTCACGATACCTTCCGTGCCATCCAAGGATTCCGCAGATGAACGGCGAGAATGGATCAGAATCGATGACCGGGTGCTGATGGAATATCGTTTGCTGGCCGAAACAGGAACCGTCGATCTGGTCAAGGCGGGCAGCACCACTCCGGAGATGATTTCCGCAGCAGTCACCAAGCCGACAGCGGATCTACTTGCCCGCTCAGGAGAGTCGTTAGTCGGCTCACCGGTGCTTCCATGGATCATGAAAGTCGACTATTTACTTGAAGTCATCCTCAATTCTTTGGCGATGTGCCAACCATCGAGTGTCACCATGGCACGACCGACGGATGTCAATCTGAGCGGGGGAGGAGTAGGGTTCGTCTCCTCTCGCGAATTCACCGCCGGCGATCAGCTCGCGATTAAGTTGATTCTTCCACCGTTCATTCTTATCCAGGCCATGGCGAAAGTGATTCGTTCTATCCCTCAGGCAGACGGACAGGGATTTGCGATTGCCACCGAATTTGTCGACCTCAAGGCCGACGATCTGGAGCACCTGATCCGTCACATTCTTCATACACAAGCCGAGCGATTGAGAGCCCGTCGGACTTCCGCTCCGTAGAAATCGGTCGTTGCTGAAGATGGCAGTTATGCCGCTTGAGCAGGAAGGGCCGTGAGGAGCTGTAGCAGCGTCTCTCCCGTCTTCACCAGCGCGGCGGCGGCAGGGGAAGCAGGAGCGTGCTGAATCACCGAGATATAGGCGCGTACCGCCTGTTCCATCGCAGGGTCTTCGGGAATTTCACCCAATAAGGTTAAGTCACCCCCGACATACTCCTTGAGCAACTTCTTGAGTTGGAGCACATTGACGCGGACCCGCCCTGTAGTGCGATTGAGGATGAGAGCCGGTTGAAAGGCTCTCAAGATAGACTCCGCAATCGACCGACCGGATTCGTCGGTCTTGCCTGCAACGTCCAACACTTCTTCCACGCTGCTGTAGTCGCGATTCGCCAGCCCTTCTGGCATGGCATCCTGCATTACGAACATCGACAAAACACGACGAATCGCCGCCAGCTTGATGAACCGGTAGAGATCCAGGACGGAGGTCGGGTCCGGCGTTGCGATTGCGACGTGATGATCGGCCATCAGGAAAAAATCGAGTGCATGATAGCCCGTTCCTGCTCCGATATCGACGATGATCACGTCCGCGCGAATATCCTGAAAATTCCGGATCAGGCGCTTCTTCTGTGAGTAGGTCATGTTGGCCGTCGCCAATGTGTCGCCGGTGCCGGGAATGATCCGCAAGTTCGGATGAATGGAGAGACGTTGAGCCAGATCATCCAGGCACTCGATTCGATGGTTGAGGAAGTCGGTCAGGGTGACCGGCGGGTTGAGGAGGCCGACCAGCACATGCGCGTCGGCGCCGCCGACATCGAGGTCTGCGAGCACCACCTGCTTCCCCTTCCGTGCCAAGACAAGAGCCAGGTTGACCAAAACCACACTTTTCCCGACTCCGCCTTTTCCCGACGCGACCGAGATCACATGCGCCATTGAGTTCAGTTCCGATTGGTTTGGGTCCAGTAGGCACATCCGTTGTCGGTCGGTCGCGGAGAAACATGAATGGATCTCATTCATCCGAGTGGAATGGGTAAGAAATATGGTCGCTGTTCCGGATCCGCTTCTATTGGACGCTCAAGTTTTTGAATCGCCACGCCGATACCTCGGTCGTGATGAATAATGAAGTATCCACAGCAACAGCGATCCAGGTCGAGGAGGCCACCGCACGGGAGGGGGAAATTCTAACCGTGATGGAGGTGGCTCGGTTTCTCAGGGTACCGAAGTCCACCGTCTATAAGCTTGCCCGAGTCGGTGAACTGCCGGCGTCAAAAATTGGAAAACACTGGCGTTTCGTTCGCCATGATATCCATGAATGGATGCATGGTCGGTCCCGGCAAGGTTAGAGATCTGCGAGTCGCTGGTTGGTTCATCGGCCGAATGCTCGACCGTCCTTCTCTCAGCCTGCGAGTCGTCGGGGTCATGAGTGGAGGCATGATCCTGTCGGCGTCCGGGGGACAAGCTTCTCCACACTCGTCGGTCATTTCCCACCCATGCGACGAAGCCGACAACGCATCGAACCTTTCCGACTCAGGTCGCTCGTCGAATGTGCCGATATCCGATGAAGCGCCGAGAGGCCGTGGAAAAGTCCGACCATCTCATCATGGACGGGACAGTCGGTCATCGCCGCTGTGACGGTAGGTAAGAAAAAGGAGGCGTTATGCCGGCCGATCTGAACATGAAAATCCTCGTGGTCGATGACATGGTGACGATGAGAAGAATCGTCAAGAATATCCTGAAGCAATTGGGATTCGCGAATGTAGAGGAAGCGGAAAACGGACAGGAGGCGCTACAGAAACTGCGGGCTGATACTTATGGCTTCGTCGTATCCGATTGGAACATGCCAGTCATGACGGGCATCGACATGCTCCGTGCGATCCGAGCGGACGAGAAGCTCAAAACAACACCCGTCTTGATGGTGACGGCCGAGGCGCAACAAAGCAACTTGGTCGAGGCGGTACAAGCAGGTGTCAGCAACTATATCGTCAAGCCGTTTACAGCCGAGACCTTGCAAGAAAAGATCGCGAAGATTTTCAAGTAACCCGTGCTCAAGCAGATCCGTGCTCACATCGGAATCGAGAGGGGCTGTGCATAACCAAGAACATAAATTATACGATGAACTCGGCGCCTTGGCTCGCTTTGTCGACCACGCAATGAAAGCCATATCGGCGGCCTGCCCGCAGATCATGTCCAGCAGCACTCAGCTTCCTACCGCCGCCTCCCATTTAAGCGACCTGAGCAAGATGACGGAGGACGGCACGCTTGAAGTCATGCGTTTGACGGAAATGATTCAGGACAATCACGGGAGAATCGCCAAGGAGCTCTCTGCGATCGTCGAGGTTCTGCGGGCGATGGATTGCGTGACTCTTGCGGGCCGTCTCGGGAACATGACCTCCGTTTTTGCGCAGGACGGTAAATGTCTGACGGAGATCATGACCGCCCTATCCTTTCAAGATCTGGTGGCTCAACGTGTAAAGAAACTCGTTGCAATTCTCAACGAAGTGCAAGGAAAGCTGATGGAGCTCATTGTCGTGTTCGGATTACAGGACAGCTGCGAAGCGGCCTGTGACGCCGGCACAGCCGGATACTTACTGAAACAACTCGAGGAATCGAAAACGACGGCCAGGAAGCAGAAGGTCGCCGACGACATCCTGGCCCAATTCGGGTTCAAATAAGGTCTCCGCACAATGGATATTGCAACAATACTCGGGATGGTGATCGCACTGGGTTCCATCCTCGGTGGGCAGGTGCTGGAAGGCGGCCACCTGAGTTCGATCATGCAGCTGACCGCCTTTATCATCGTGATCGGCGGAACGCTCGGAGCGATCTGCATCCAGAATCCGCTGCCGGTCGTCATCAAGGGGGTCGGCGCTCTATCTCTGGCGCTTTCCGGCTCTCACATCGACAATAAAGGAACGATCAAGCTGATCTTGGATCTCGCAAATCTCTCGCGAAAGCAAGGATTGTTGGCGCTCGAGGGTAAACTGAAAGACATCAAAGATCCCTTCATGAAGAAAGGGATTCAGCTGATTGTCGACGGTACCGAGCCGAAAGTCGTGCATGAGATTCTTGAGATTGAAGTAGAACACCATGAGGAGCAAGGCGTGATAGCAGCTAAGGTCTGGGAAGCCGCCGGAGGGTACGCCCCGACCGTCGGCATCCTCGGCGCGGTGCTGGGGTTGATTCACGTGATGGAAAATCTCGCTGATCCCTCGAAGCTGGGCAGCGGGATCGCGGTCGCATTCGTCGCCACGATCTACGGCGTAGGAGCGGCGAATCTCTTTTTTCTCCCCCTTGCCAACAAAATCAAACTGAAGCTGAAAGAGGAAGCGGGGGCCCGTAACCTGATCATCATGGGGCTCGTCGGACTCGCTCATGGTGAAAATCCTCGGTTGCTGCAAGAAAAGTTGGAGAGTGTCCTTCCACACAGCGAACGTACGAAGGAGACAAAGAAGTGAAACGTGAAATGTGAAGCGGCATGCTCCAAATCTAGGCCGAACGTTTCACCCCTTCACGTCTAACGGTTTACGCGCTTATGGCCAAGCATAAACACGAAGAACACGAAAATCACGAGCGATGGCTGGTCTCGTATGCCGATTTCATTACCTTGCTGTTTGCGTTCTTCGTCGTGATGTACTCGATCTCGTCGGTCAATATCGGAAAATACCGAACCGTCAGCGACTCGATCAAGGCGGCGCTGAATCCGCTCGCTAATCACTCGGGTGCGAATCAGGTAATCAGCGTCGGCGAAGCAAAAATGGCGCTGCAAGGGCGGAATCCAACCGACGCCAAGGAAGTCATGATTCGCCGTATCCGTCAACTCACCCAAGTCATTAAAGATAAGCAACTGAAAGACATGGTGGCGTTCGTCACCGTCGTGCAGACGATCAATGGAGATATCGTCATTACGATCCCTGATCGACTGCTTTTTAGCAGCGGAGAAGCGACTGTCCGAGCGGAAGCTCTCCCTTTTCTCGAAGGATTAGGCGGAGCTCTCCTGGAATTGAACCGGCATACGCGCGTCGAAGGGCATACGGATAACGTTCCCATCCGGACGGCACAATTTCCTTCCAATTGGGAATTATCGGCTGCTCGGGCGGTAATGGTTGTGCGGGTGTTGTCTGAACTCTACGGGGTACCGGCAGATCACTTGGCGGCCGTAGGGCATGCCGATACCAGGCCCGTGACGGCCAATGCGGATGCGGAACAGAGGGCCAAGAATCGTCGAGTCGAGGTCGTCATTCTTGAACAGGCCCCAGCTGCTCCAATTCTTCAGTCCGGCGATGAATCGGAGCAATCTGAGCAATCGACGGAAAATATACCTCAAAATCCATCGCAGCCGGGTCCGGAGTTGTCGGGTGAAGGACGATTCCAAATACCATAGGCAGGCACGCGTCATGCGGACGGCTCTTAAGTCTCGATCAAAAGCAGCCGACAATATGATCCAGTGATGTCAGCGAATGGGGCTTGCAACCGATGACAGACGGCCGATCTTCGTCTCAGACACACCAGGATGAAGGGCAAAACGCCAGGCATTTGGCGCCGACGGGCGAGCTTACCATTTTCGAAGCGGCAGAATTTAAGGAGTCATTAGTGAAATTGTTCGCCAACGATGGATTGGTATCGATGGATCTCAGTCGCGTTGCCCGAGTGGACACGGCGGCGATTCAGCTGATGCTGGCCGCGCGCAAGCAAGGGCGTATGTTTGTGACGGGTATTTCCGATGACCTTCAGACGAAATTGAATCAGCTGGGATTTACCGACTCGCTGAGCGAGTGATGCACATACCGAGGAGGCCGAGACGGTGCCGGACGGCAAGTGCGACGCGCCACCAAGGTTGCGAGGGGAACCACGTAAGCGGAGCTATGAACTCTTCGGGAAACCACAATAGAAGGCTCGCGCGTCTTCTGGTCGAGAATAAAACGACACTCAACGCGCTTCTCGAACATCAACGGGCATGGGAGACCTTTGCAAGCGACGCCATCCATACGATTCCAGTGTTGAAGGCTCAGATGACCGCTGTGACACAGGAGACGGAGAGAGCGGCCATGGAGCTATTGCTGCATCTTCGAATGCTGGCATCCTCAGAAGGGGCGGCGTCTTCAAAAGACGACTCGGTCAGCCTGTCCAAGGTCATGATGGCGATGCAGTTCCAAGACATCACGCGTCAAAAGCTGGAGCATGTCGGTCTGGCGTTGGATCGACTAAAAGCACACCTGCAGGCTCTAATGAAGCTCCCCGCAGCAAGCTGCGGGGTATCACAGAACTAAAACATTCGGAGCTGTCGGAGATCCTCCCGAGGTTGCCCTTGTCGCTGTACATACCGTTCCACCGTCTGCCAATTCG
>JAICWG010000062.1 GCA_025934915.1 Nitrospira sp. | reverse complement strand
TCCGCACAGTGAATCCAGGACAGCGCTAAGAATCAGCAGCAGACATGACATCTCGGTCGTCAATTGTCGAGGTGACCGCCATGCAGAATGACCGAGGGACAGCAAAATGCAGCGGGTGCGATCAAATCTTTCGCAAGCTGGTTAAATTCCAACAAAGGTACCAATTCGGTCAGAGGACTCTCGCGAAAGCCTTGATAAGTTTCAAGTTATGGTCATGTTTCCGTTCTCAATATTCCGCTTCATTCTGGCTGCCAATTTTGGGGGTGCTCCGAAGAATAAAAACACAAGCTGCGCAATAGCTTACGTCAAACACCATGTCGCATTTGGTACCTTTGTTGGAATTTAACCTTCATAGGGCGCTCGCAGATGCGTATACCACCGATCGCGATCCCGATTAGATTTCATATTGTTCCGTTGAATGGCCGCGAGATGACAGTTCCGCTGGGCGGCAGCCTGCCGAGCGGGGGCCGTACAATAGCCTTTATCCCCATAGATCGCCCCTTGGGTGGGGCAGACATGCCGTAGGCCTCAGAGGCGCTGACCTACACCCGGACTCTCGTCTCCGACCTGAGCCCTACTGTGCTGCGCGATCACGGGCTCGAGAGTAGCGGAAAGAAAATCTACACGGTCATTCTGAGGAGCAGGGTAGGAGAGAGACGGCCCTATGGAGAGGTCAGAGATAGGAATACGAATTATGGTAAATAATTGATGCGTAGCAGAAGTCAATATATAATGGGGTTTCTTTAGGCCACTGCAAACCGGATTTGAGTAGGCCGTCAGTACGGAGCTTGTGCGCTGAATCACGCTGCCGCATGTGGTCAATGGGCAACTGATCGTGATGGATTGTTTGCCATGGCCCAATGCTCATTGGCATTGGACGCAGCCCTAGGTGCCATGATCCAGAGTTGCACAACGACCATCGCAATCACAGGCACTGCGGTCAGCTTGACGGCTGGGATCTTCGTCTTCGATCTCCTGACTCCGCTGGGTAATCCGGTCTTGCTCCTCTATCTAGGCTCGATCCTCCTTTCGTTATGGGTGCCGTGGCGCGCGTTCCCGTTCATAATGGCCGGCCTCTGTTCGATGCTGTCCGGGTTCGGCTTCTTCCTCGCGCCCCCAGGCGTCCCCATATCCTATGGGCTCATGAACCGTGTGATCGGTGTCATGGTGTTCTGGACAGCTGCAGTCGGCGTCTCGACCGCTTCCGGGGCAGATGCGCAGTCGGGCCGGCTGGTTTTCGGTCTGAGTCGCCGGACCGTCGCCAATCTGACGAGCGTCGGTTTGATCATGATCCTGTTCGTAGTCATGACCTACCGGATGATGGTGGCAAGTCTGGAGTCGGCCCAACTCGTCGCGCACACCCACGAGGTCTTGACCGAACTGTCCCTCACCCTGTCTACCATCAAGGACGCTGAAACCGGCCAGCGCAGCTTTCTGCTCACCGGCGAGGACCTCTATTTGGAGCTGTATGAGAGGGCGGTGGTGGATGTTCATCGCCATGTGGATCGCCTCAACAATCTGACACAGGACAACCCGTTACAGCGGGCCCGGCTGCTCGGCTTCGCCCGTATGGTAGAGGAAAAGCTGGCTGAGTTACGTGACACGATCGCGATCCGCCGAAGTCAGGGATCGGACGCCGCCTTGCGCATTCTCAAGACTGACCATGGGAAAGCTGTGATGGACGACCTCCGTCACCGAGTGGCCCAGCTGGAAGGGGTCGAACGGGATCTGCTCGTTCAGCGGGAGCAGCAGGCAGCAATTCTGTCCCACTCGCAGACCGTCCTGGTTGTGCTGGGCGGGCTTGCGCTGACTGGGTTGATGGCTGCCACCGTCTTGCTGCTGCGCCGGGAACAGTTGAAGCAGCGGGAGATTGCTGCAGTCATGCGTCTGACGCTGGCCACGCTGGACGCCACGATGGACGGTGCCTTCGTCTTCGATCCTCGAACCCTACGGTTCAGCCACGTGAATGTAGGGGCTGTGCAGCAGGTGGGATATAGCGAGGAGGAGCTGCTGGGCATGACACCGCTTGACCTCAAGCCGGAATTCGACGAGCCACGGTTCCGGGAGATGCTCATGCCGCTTGTAAGGGGGGCGCAGTCGGTCCACACCTTCACGACGATCCATCGGCGCAAAGACGGCGTGGACATACCGGTCGAGATCAATCTGCAATGTGTTGAAGCGGGCACGGCACAGGCACGTCTGGTCGCCGTCGCACGAGATATAACCGAGCGCCAGCATGCGGAGGAAGCACAACGCCGTCTGGCCGCCATTGTCGAAGGGACGGGCGACGTTATCATCGGCCAGACTCTAGACGGCATTGTGACCAGCTGGAACCACGCGGCGGAACGGCTCTACGGATATGCAGCCGAGGAGATCATCGGGAAACCAATCACCCTGCTGTTGCCACCGGACCGCATGGAGGAAGAGGAGCGGATCATCTCCTGCTCGAGGGAAGGAACACAGGTGCACAGTTTCGAGACGGTTCGACAAACCAAAGACGGCCGACTCATCCATCTCTCCCTGACGATCTCCCCGATACCCAACGAGCGTGGCACAGTCACCGGCATTTCGGAGATCGCCCGCGATATCACCGCGCGCAAGTGGGTGGACGAGGAGCTGAAGAGGCAAGCCCAGCTGCTTGAAGCGACGAACAAAGAACTGAAAGCCTTCTCCTATTCCGTGTCACATGACCTGCGCGCGCCGCTGCGGAGGCTGGAGGGATTAAGTCTGGCGTTATTGGAAGACTGTTCCGACCGGTTGGATGAAACAGGAAAGGATTACTTGAAGCGGATCCGGTGGGAAATTGAGCGCATGGGACAGTTGATCGAGGATCTGCTTCGGTTGGCGCTTACCGTCGGTGCGGAGCTGCGACGGGAACCGGTGGATCTGAGCGCCCTGGCCGCAAGCCGGGCGGAGGAAGCCCGGAAGCAGTGGTCGGGCCGGCAGGTCGAGCTGGTCATCGACCCGGGACTGAAAGCCGACGGCGATTACCGATTGCTCGGCATTCTATTGGACAATCTGCTCGACAATGCCTGGAAGTTCACGAGGAGGCGGGAGCGGGCGATCGTCGAGGTAGGGGCAGAGCGTCTGGACGGGAAAACGGTCTATTTCGTGCGCGACAACGGGGTCGGCTTCGACATGGCCTATGCAGGCAAACTCTTCGGCGTGTTCCAACGGCTGCACGCGGTGACTGAGTATCCCGGTATTGGAATAGGTCTCGCGTTGGTACAGCGCATCGTCCATCGCCATGGCGGGCGCGTATGGGCAGAAAGCACGGAGGGAAAGGGAGCGGCGGTGTACTTTACGCTTTCGTGAGGAAAGGAAGATATGACGGGCGGTACTATTGGACCTTCAGCCGCTTATGGGCTTGGAATCCAAACGGCCTTCCACCTGTCTAATCCAGCGGGAGTTCCCCTGTAAAGGCGGGGGAATCTATCCAGCCAGATGGCTGAACGAAGATCATGCTGTAATAACACAACAAATAATAAGTGGTGGCATTGATCCCTGCTCAGTCTTTGGCCGGCCCATTGGCAAAGCCGCCGTGGTCATGCTTGTGTGGGAGTTGCACGCAGTGAATGACAAGGCGATATTGGCTTTTCCGCAGCGAATAGCCTCCTTTCCGGCGAAGGAGGTAAGGAAATGATGGGCCGGTTGCTCCGGGTATTGTTGATCGAGGATAGTGAAGACGATACCGCGCTGCTGTTGAACGAACTGCGGCGTGGGGGATACGAGCCGGTTTTCCGGCGAGTGGATAGCCCTGCTGTCATGCAGGTTGCGTTGCAACAGGAAACCTGGGACATCGTTCTGGGGGAATGGAACCTGTCTCAGTTCAGTGCCCTCTTTGCGCTTGAGATGTTGAAATCTCAGGGATTGGACCTGCCGTTTATCATCGTGTCCGGCACGATCGGCGAAGAGGCGGCCGCCTTGGCGCTCAAAGCCGGTGCGCACGATTTCATCGGTAAACAGAATCTCAATCGACTCGTTCTGATCGTCGAACGGGAACTACGGGAAGCGGACGACCGCCGGGCGCGCAGAAAAGCGGAGGTGGCCTTGGCGGCCAGCGAAGAACGGCTTCAACTAGTGTCTCGCGCTACGAACGACGCGGTGCGGGATTGGGATCTCTCGACGAACGGTATCTGGTGGAACGAGGGATTCTTCACCCTCTTCGGCTACTGCGCGGATGAAGTCGAGCCCGGCGTCGAGTCCTGGTACGACCGGCTGCATCCAGAAGACAAAGACCGTGTCATCGCCAGCTGTTACGCTGCGATCAACGGCGGCGCCACGAGTGTGTCGGAGGGCTACCGGTTCCGCCGTGCCGACGGAACCTACGCCGATGTGGTCGACCGTGGCTACATTGTGCGGAACGTCCGGGGTCAGGCTATTCGCCTGATAGGCGCAATGACGGACCTCAGCGCACTCCGCAAGGCGCACGCGGCGTTGCAGGTCAGTGAGGCGAGGGTTCGCGCGGTGCTCGATTCAGCGCTTGACGCCATCGTCGGAATGGACGAGCACGGTACGATTGTGGACTGGAATCCATGTGCAGAAATCATGTTTGGCTGGAGCCGGGACGAGGTGGAGGGGCGATCCCTCGCTGAGACGATCATTCCGCCGGACCAGCGGGTAGCCCCTTGCGATGGGCTCCGCGGCTTTCTAGAAACGGGCGAGAGCACGTTGCTCAACAAGCGGGTAGAGATAACCGCCTGGCGCCGGGATGGAACCGTGTTTCCGGTCGAACTGTCGCTCGTACCCTTGCGGGAAGACCCCACCAGGCGCTTCTACGGATTCATTGCGGACATCACGGAGCGCCGGGCGGCGGAGGAGAGACTGCGGCGCACTGAGGACCAGTTGCGCCAGGCGCAGAAGATGGAAGCCGTCGGCCTGCTCGCTGGGGGTGTGGCGCACGACTTTAATAATCTCCTTACCGTCATTACGGGCTACACCGACCTTGTGATCAGTAGTCTGCCGGTCGACGCACCGGCACAGGGAGAGCTCCAAGAAATCATGAATGCCGCAGAACGCGCGTCATGGCTGACCCGGCGACTGCTGGCGTTCAGTCGCCGCCAAATCCTCACGCCGCAGGTCTTGGATCTGAATGCGCTAGTCGGCAATTTCGAAAAAATGCTGCGTCGCCTCCTTGGGGAAGACGTGGTGCTGAAGACAAAATTGGCTCCCACGCTCGCGCCGATCAAGGCTGACCCGGGACAGATCGAGCAGATCGTCATGAACCTTGCCGTGAACGCTCGTGACGCCATGCCCGAGGGCGGACAGTTGACCATCGAGACCGCAGATTTCCTGTTAGATAAATCATATCCGAAAAATGTGGTGGACATGCCGCAGGGACGCTACGTTCTGCTAGCGGTCAGCGATACCGGCTGCGGTATGGATGCAGAAACGCAAACGCGGATTTTCGAACCGTTCTTTACCACAAAAGAGACCGGCAAGGGCACCGGCCTCGGCTTGTCGACGGTCTACGGCATCGTCAAGCAAAGCAACGGCTTCATCTGGGTCTACAGCGAACCGGGTCATGGCACGGCGTTCAAGATCTATCTGCCGTCGATCGAAGCCGAAGGCCGCGCAACGAAGCCGAAGGCCTCTCCGTCGCAGCAGAAGGTCGGGGTTGAAACCATCTTACTGGTGGAAGATGACGCGGCGCTCCGTACCCTAACGCAAAGAGTTCTGGAAGGGAACAGATATACGGTGTTAGTGGCGGGCAGCCTGGAGGAAGCGCGTCGGACGGCGCAGGTCCATAAGGGAACAATTCATCTGCTGCTGGCCGACGTCATCATGCCCGGCGGCAGCGGACCGGATGTGGCGACCCAACTCGCCGTGCGGTTCCCGGAGCTCAAGATCCTCTATATGTCCGGCTATACCGGCACGGCGATGGCCCATCAAGGCATCCTGGAAATGGGTAGCCCCTTGCTCCAAAAACCCTATTCGCCCGACGCGCTGCTGCAGAAAGTGCGCGAGGTGCTCGACGAGCCGCTTCAGAAGACATGACGGAATTCTGAAGGCGGGTTTCCTGTCGGTGCATCAATTGGAAATCCAAAGAACACTTGCTCGTTCGGCGGCGTGCTATAGAATCTGAAGAGCCTTGTGCGAGGTCTAGACATGATGGGTCGGAACAATAGCGGTACGACGTTACGGGTGCTGTGTGTCGAGGATTCCGAGGGCGACGTGTGGCTCCTGGAACGCGAGTTGATCAAGGGCGGATACACTCCGCTCCTGAAGCGCGTGGACAGCCCTGGCACGATGAATGAGGCGCTGCGCGCCCAGACCTGGGATCTCGTGCTGGCGGACTGGAATCTCCCGCGATTCAGTGCGCTCTTCGCGCTTGAGATGCTCAAGTGCAACAGGCTCGACCTTCCCTTCATCATCGTCTCGGGAGCGATCGGCGAAGAGGCGGCGATCGCGGCTATGCGAGCCGGGGCGCACGACTATGTGATGAAGTCCAACCTAGGCCGGCTGATTCCGGTCATCCAGCGGGAGCTTCAAGAAGTGGACGACCGCCTGGCGCGGCAAGGGGCGGAGAAGGCGGTCGCTGCAGCTGAGGATCGGCTGCGGCTGGTGGCTCGCGCGACGAACGATGCGATCTGGGACTGGGACCTCTCTGCTCAGACGCTCCACTGGAGCGAAGGATTTCAGTCTCTCTTCGGGTTCTACCCGCATGAGGTGCCCTCAGGATCAGGGGTGGAGTCATGGTACGAGCGTCTCCATCCAGAGGAGAGAGACCGGGTGATCGCAACACGCTATGCGGTGATCAACGGCGTCGGGGAAACGTGGTCGGACCAGTATCGGCTTCGTCGGATAGATGGAATCTACGCATATGTGCTGGATCGAGGCTATGTGCTGCGGAACGACGAAGGGCGGGTCGTGCGGGCGATTGGCGCGTTGACGGATCTGACGAAGCAGAAGGAGGCAGAAACGGCAATCGCCGCCGCCTACGAACGGTTGCGCAACCTCATGCTGCAGCTCGAACACACGCGGGAAGACGAACGAAAACGGATTGCCCGCGAACTCCACGACGAATTCGGCCAGCTCTTGACGGGGCTGAAGTTGGACCTATCCTGGTTGAGCAAACAAGTCGCAAGAGAGGCCGCCGCCTTGCCCACGCCGGTGATGGACAAACTACAGGCGATGACGAAGCTCGTGAACGATTCGATTCAATTGGTCCGTCGCGTGGCCTCCGACCTCCGGCCCAGCATTCTCGACGACCTCGGTCTGATTCCGGCGTTGCAGTGGCAGGCCCGAGAGTTCGAAGCGCGGGCCGGTTTCCCTTGTGAGACGTCGCTGGCTCCTGATCCTGCCCAGCGAAACCTCGATCCGGATCGGTCCAGCACGCTCTTTCGCATTGCGCAGGAGCTGTTGACCAACGTCATGCGGCATGCCCGCGCGTCACGTGTCCGACTGGCTTTGCGTGAAGAATCGAACGGGTGGCTGCTGGAGGTGTCCGACAACGGTCGTGGCATTGCGGACAAGGACCACGTCAATCCAACTACGCTCGGGCTCCGAGGCATACAGGAGCGAGTCGCGCTCTTCGGGGGCAGGCTGGAATTTCGCGGCGAACCGGAGAAAGGCACGACGGTCCAAGTCTGGATACCGCAGCAGAGCGATCATGCAGAAGCCGCCGACCGAAAAGCCGCGTAGCATCCTCCTCGCCGATGATCACGCCGTCGTCCGGCGAGGGCTTAGGCAGGTGATTGCCGACGAATGCGCCGGAGCCCTCGTCGAAGAGGCAGCTACAGGTCAGGCGGCCGTTGATGCGGTGCGACGGCAAGCGTGGGATGCCGTCCTTCTCGATATCAATCTGCCCGATAAAAATGGCTTGGAGGTCTTGAAAGAGATTAAGGAGGTACGGCCCACCCTGCCAGTTCTCATCCTCAGCCACCATGCAGAAGCGCAGTATGCGGCACGTGCATACAAGTCTGGGGCTGCCGGATACCTGACCAAGGACAGCGTGCCGGACGAACTGAATCTCGCAATCCGCAAAGTGCTGGCGGGTGGGCGATACGTCAGTCCTTCGTTTGCCGAGCAGATCGCCGGTCACCTGTCCGGTGAGACCGTCGCAGCGCCTCATGAAACTTTGTCCGACCGCGAGCACCTGGTCTTGTGCGAAATCGCGCAGGGCAAAGCCGTCTCGCAAATTGCCGATGAACTGTTCCTCAGTGTGAAAACCGTCAGCACCTACCGGGCGCGTCTCCTCAAAAAACTCCACTTGTCGAACAACGCCGAATTGATACGCTTTGCCATCGACCAACGCCTAGTTGAGTAGCGCACGTTTGCGCTGCTCTCTGATTCCGTATTTCCACCTGCCCAAAGATCCGTTCCGGGCGCTTCACCGTGACCGAGCGCCTGGTGTCCCCCCTTGCTTGTAGGATCAGCGCGGACAACATTTTCCACCTCTGTCCTGCTCCACAATCAAACCAAGACACATACCGACGCGAAGACAGGGGTGCTAGGTTTCAGGTAAGAAACGCCATGGAGCCAACCACCATAACCAGGGGCGCAGTCGTGAACGTCGTGATCGTGGATGGAGCTCCATTCGTGCGGGAACGGTTGAGGGCTCTGCTGCACACCGATGTGCCACAGGTAGATGTCATCGGGGAAGCGGCCGACGCACAGGCAGCGATCCGGCTCATTCGTGACACCCGTCCCGACGCTGTGATCCTCGATCTCCAGTTGGCGGGTGGGAGCGGGTTCAACGTGCTACGGGCGGTTAAGCTCGCGCCCTCTGCGCCTATCGTCATCGTGCTGACGAATCTGACCACGATTGAATATCACGTCGCCTGCCTGGAGGCCGGCGCCGAATTCTTTCTCGACAAGTCGTTCGGGCTGGACCTGTTGGCGGATATCCTCGGCCATCTGGTTCGGAGGCTGACATCCGATTCTCATGAGGAGGACTGGCCATGATCACAACTGTGATGAATGCGTACCGATTGAATGGGCTGACGGAAGGACCGTCGGTACTTGTGGTAGACGATGAGCCGTCGGTCCGACGCTGCATCGGCGTGCTTCTGCAAGTCTACGGGTACCGCGCGATCGCTGCCGCTGACGGTGTGGAAGCACGCGCGGTTATCGAGATGGAAGACATCGCTGTGATCCTCTGCAACGTGCATTTGCGGAGCGAGTCAGGCAAGGCGCTGGTAAAGGACCTGCTTCGGCAATCTCCCGGGACCATCTTCCTTATGATGTCGGATAGCGATGAACCTGATTTGCCAAATGGAACCGGCGAATACCGGCTCTGCGGGCGCATTCCTAGGCCGCTGCACTTGATCAAGCGAATCGCTCAGGTGCTCTGCGGTCGGCGTGTGGGAGGCGGGGCAGCGTCAGGCGCAGACAGACTGTGGAGGCCGGAGGGGTACGATTTCATAATCGCATGACGGAAAGACGGATAAGGCAGTTATGGCGATACGACAAGTGTTAGACAGTTACGGACCGGTGGAACTAAGAAGCGAGGTGAAGCATGGCGGCGAGGCCGCCTTGCCGTCAGTCCGCGTCAGAGTAACGCTGGCCAGGGGGGTCGAAACACTGATTCAAGCAGAGGGGCCGCTGGTTGTTCATTTGGCGGTCGAGGATTGCGGAACTGCGTTGATGGTATGTCTCGAACATCCAAACCGGAGACCGAGGGCTGGAATGCCAGCAGACCAGGGAGAAACGAACATCCTGCCGAGCTCACGGCTCGATGTGTGGGGATAACGGGGAGGAGAAGGATCATGTTGCGCATACTGGTCATCGACGACGAAGACAGCATCCGGAGGCTCTTGAAGACCGTGCTGACGCGAAAAGGGCATGACGTATTGCTGGCGGAGAGCGGGCAGAAAGGCATCGACCTTTTCGAGCGGACGCGCCCCCTTGTCACCGTTCTGGATCTACATATGCCCGACGTGAATGGCCTGGAGGTCTTGGCCCGTCTGCGGACCATCGATCCTCACGCCGCCGTGATTATACTGACCGGTTACCCAACGGATGAGAAGTTGGCACTCGCCCGCACATTAGGGGTGAACGAGTTCTTAAAAAAGGGATTCTCGTTGTTCGAATTAGGGGAGGCGCTCAAGCGGGTGACGGCGGGAACGGGCATGCATCCTGTCCCTGCCCTGGGCAACGGCACGTGGAATCGATAACCCAGGCGGTGTCCAACTTCAAAGGAGACGAGTATGTCGCGCATTCTGGTCATCGACGATGAACAGCCACTTCGCCGTGTGCTGCGGATCATTCTGGAGCGGGCCGGCCACACGGTGCTTGAGGCCCCGGACGGCTGGGAAGGCATGGCGCTTTGGCGGCAAGCACCGACCGATGTTGTGGTGACAGATATCTTTATGCCGGGGAAAGACGGGATTCAGATCATCATGGAGCTCAAACGCGTTGCGACGAAACCGAAAATCATCGTCATGAGCGGCGGAGATATGAAACGCCTGTTTGACCTGAAATCGGCCGCCCGCCTCCTGGGAGCCGACCGAGTGCTCTCGAAGCCGTTTAATCCCCAGACGCTTCTGCAGGCAGTTGAGGGGGTGCTAAAGGGGGCACCGAGTGTGACCATCCGGTCCGGTCTGAACAAGCAGCGTAAGTACGCGCGATTTCCAGTCGCGTTTTCGGCATCGTTCAACGACGGTGTGAGTGTGCTAGCCGGAACGGTCATGGATATTTCCCGTGAGGGGTGCCGAATTCGGTCAGCCGATGCCGTGCCGAGCGAGAAATACTTCCAGGTCGAGATCGAGCTGGAAGAACCGGCTGAGCGACTAACGGTCAATCTGGCCGTGATGCGGTGGACGAGGCAGGAAGAGTTCGGCATCGAATTCATCAGTATGGAGCCCGAGAGCCAGGCGCAGTTATGGCGCATCATCCGGAATTGCGAAGAGGCAACTGCTAAGGCGGATGGTCATGAGGACTGCCGGCAGTCGATCTGTGAAGGCGGTCAGGGAGCACCGCGTGATGCGCGACCATGAACGTTCGGGCTGCGGTCAGTCGGCCCAGGTGGTCTATCAACGCCAGCCATGAGAGGCGACAATGCACGTACGGTGTGATCCAGAGCGCCCCGACCTCATGAGGGCGCGGGCTTATCTTGTGACGCTGCAACTTATGTTCGTAGTGATCCTCGTCGCTCATTTGTCACGCGTCGAACCCGTTACCCGACTGCAGGGCATCATGGTGATGGTCCTCGGCATTGTGACGGTGATCCTTCTCGCTGTTCCGCGACATCAGTTGACCGCGGCCTGGTTGATCACCGTGGTGTCTTTGGGAGACACCGCCGTGGCGTTGACGACGATGCGGTCGGTAACCATCGAGCCATGGTTCATATACGAACTTCTCCTGGCTCTGGTGATGACGTCGTACGCTCGGTCTGTTTCGAAGATCGCGTTGTTCAGCGGACTCGTGGCCGGAGCCTATGCCTTGTCTCTATATCGACTAAGCCAGCTCGAGACGGAACACGCGCTCTTGCTGCCTGTGATGCTATGCCTGGCACTGGTCTTTGTCGGCAAGGCGCGGGTCGCCCAAGTCGAAACCGAACGCATCGCGGAAAACGAAGAACAGGCACGGTGCCGGACAATGACCGACGGATTAACAGGCTTGCCCAATCGGGCGCAATTCCTGGAGCGTATCGCTCGCGCCATTCAACAGAGTCGCGCCGACAGAGATCTCCAGTTCGCCGTCTTGTTCATCGACCTGGACGGATTCAAGCCCATCAATGACCGTCTCGGACACAAGGCGGGCGACGCCGTGTTGCGCCATACGGCCAAACGCTTCCAATCCTGCATGAGAAAAGGCGACGTGGTGGCTAGGTATGGCGGGGATGAGTTTACGCTGTTGGTCAACCATGTGATCAGCGAAGACGATGCGGTGCGCGTCGCCGAACGCATCTTGACAAAGCTTCAGGAGCCGATCGATGTCGGAGAGCCAGTCAAGGTGGGAGCCAGTATCGGAATCGCGTTCAGCACCAATCTCCACGAACGGCCGGAAGACTTGATTCGGGATGCCGACGGGGCGATGTATCGCGCAAAGTCGCGGGGGAAGAATCAATATGTCTTCAGCGATCAAGCGCGGGATATCCCACACGAAGAGCTCAAGGAGCGATTGCAGCGTGTGGCGGAGGCGCGGTGGTGAGCGAGACCATTCCAGAGAAGAACACGAGCATGAATGCGCACACATCGGCTCAGCAGTGGTTCGACCACGATTCCTCCCCACCTCCGGCTTTCGTCGACGGCGGCGAGTCGGCGCCGTGGGTCAAGCGGCGGCGGGCCAACTTTCTCCAGCTCCAGGCCCTAGTCACGGTGGTGCTGAGCTATCAACTGTTGTTCGCGGCCGACGCCGGTATGTCGCAACAACTGATGCTGACCGCCATCTTGGGAATGCTGGCGTTTTGCGGCCTCCTCATGGTTCTTCCGATACGGTTCATCGGCGCGGACTGGTTCCCGGTCGCTTTGGGGGTCGTAGATGCCGTCATGACCTCGCTTCTCATCTATACCTCCGGCAATGCCGGATCCGACCTGTACCTGGCCTACTTTGTCATCATCCTGATTGTCACGACCTCGCGGACGACGCTGCAACTGACCGTGTTCATGGCACTGGTGACCGCGATTTACGGGTGGGCCTTGTATCGGGAAATCGAAGACACCAGCGTCGTTCTTGTGCGGCATCTGATTCGAATCCCTCTTTTGGTGGTCATGGCCATTTTCTATCGGAGCACGGCCGAATCGATCCGTCTCGTGACCAATTATGATCCGGTGACGGGACTGCCGAACCGCAGGCAGTTCCTCCGTCTGCTATTGCGCGGCGTGGAGGCAGGCCGTGCCCGGCAGGCGCTGCTCTATATCTATCTCGATGGCTTCAAGCGGGTCAATGACACCCTGGGCCATGTGGTCGGTGATCAACTGATTACGATCGTCGCGGGGCGTATTAAGCAGTGTTTGCGGACAACCGATCTCATCGCCCGCGTGGGGCCCGACGAGTTTTCGGCGCTGCTCCCCACTGTCGGCACACCAGAGATTACCGGCCGCCTGGCACAGCGAATTCTGCAGGCAGTGAAAGCGCCGCTGACGCTGGCGGGTCATGAGATTTTTCTAGCCGCTAATATCGGCATCGTGCTGGGCTCGCCGAATGACGAGAAGCCGGAACAGCTGATGATCAATGCTGACGCCGCCGTCTCCCGTGCCAAAGGCCAGGGGAAAAACGGTTACGAATTCTACTCTCCCGACATGAATGCGCGGGCCTATGAGCGTCTGCTGTTGGAAAGCCGTCTGCATCGCGCAATCGAGCGTGGGGAAATTCAAGTCTACTATCAACCGCAGATCCACCTCCTGTCACGCCGCATCGTCGGGCTGGAGGCGTTGGCTCGGTGGAAGGATCCTGAATCCGGGCTCGTCTCGCCAACGACCTTTATTCCGCTGGCGGAAGAAACTGGCCTCATCATGCCGATTGGCGAGGCCGTTCTACAGCAGGCCTGTCGGCAACTGAAGCTGTGGCACCAAGCGGGGTATCCCACGCTGCAGCTATCGGTCAACTTGTCCGCCCGCCAGTTCCGTGAAGCGGACCTGGCGGACCGTATCGTCTCCGTGCTGACTGACACTGGGTTAGCCCCGGACTCTCTGGATCTGGAGTTGACTGAGTCTTGCATCATGCAGGATGCGGAGACGGCGTTGGTGACGTTGGGAAAATTGAAGGCGATGGGCATCCATCTGTCGATCGACGACTTTGGCACGGGGTATTCTTCGTTGATTTATCTCCGGCGCTTTCCCCTTGACACGTTGAAAATCGACCGCGCTTTCACTCAGGACATGGTGAGTAGTCCCGACGCCGTAGCGATCATCGACGCCATCGTTGCGATGGCGGCAGCATTGAAGCTGACGGTCATTGCTGAGGGGGTGGAGACCGAGACGCAGATGGCGATGCTCTTGAAACAGAAATGTTATCTCGCTCAAGGTTTTGCTTTCTGCAAGCCTCTCCCCGCTGAAGAGATGACGGCGCGGCTTGCCACCTGGCCTGGGCTGGGACGTGACCTGGCCCCGCACGATGCAGCCGCATAGCGGAGGTGACAGTCGTACGAGTTTCAACGGCATTCTATTCGGGCGGTTATGAGGTAGCCATGATTCATCAGATTAGTCAGTCCAAACAGCAATGCTGTAGCAGAATATGAGCGGGTTTGTCCTCCCATGCGACAAGGATATTCTATATGTCCAGCGGGCGATTGTGCGAAGGCAAAACAGGCGATCTATTGAGGAATGGACATCATAACGATGGCACCAGCGCGCATACACGCTCGTGTGAACTCATGGTCGCCATCCTCCAACACCGTGTTACGTGTGTGCCCGGATATTTTCCTGGTACTGCGGGATGACTCGCTGAGACGGTCAACGAACGATGGTTGAACGGGGTCTGAAGGTTGCCTGAGCGCTATCCGAAGAGCGATCCTTCTCATGAAGCTTGTCGAGCCGCGGCTCCGTGCAGCCACAATAATAACTGAAATGAGGCGCTGAGCTCGGAATGATCGGGGGAGAAGCATCGGCTAAGCCTCATATTACCTTACCGCGGAGGAAGCCCATGGGCTGCGCGAATAGCGAAGTATCAACTCACAATCCGGCGGAGAGGCCACAGCTCTTACCGCCAGACGGGCATTCGCCGAGCACGGTCTGGGATCAGGCCGGAACAAATCGTAGGTATGCCTGGTTGTCGGTCCTGATCGTCGCTATCACGCTATTTGCTATCCTGATTGGAGGCCTCGCTCTCTGGTATGTCGAATCCCGATTTGTGCGGGCGGCAGGCGAAAATGTCACGTTGGTGGCGGTCGACATCGCTAGCAAACTAGACCTGCAGATGGCGGAACGGTATGGCGACATCAAGATGCTGTCTCGCTCCCGGGCGTTCCAGGAACGCGATTTGGCGGGGATTATCGAGCAGGTTATCGGGATGGCTGACGCTCATCCAGTGTATGAATGGATCGGCGTTACCGATGCGACCGGTCATCTCATTGCTACGACGGATTCCGCAGGCATCGGCGATGACAAGAGCGATCAACTCTGGTTCCGGTCAGCGAGGGATCTTGGCGGCGTTGACGGCAGAGAACCTCATCTCTCTCGAGATTCACACGGCGTCATGACCGCTGCCATCACGGCAGCGATCCAGGGGCCATCGGGCGAGTTTGTCGGAGCGGTCACTACCAGGGTCTCACTGCCGGTCTTGGAGGATTCCTTCACGCAGTCGTTGGTTGCTTTACAGTCGCAATGGGGAACTGAGACTCACATCGAGTATCAATTCCTCAATCGCGCTGGAGAAATCCTCGCCGATTCACATCTCCGGGAAGAGGGGTATGTCAATCTGAAGCGGTTGGGGCTACCGTCGGCGCAGTTGTTCGATACAGTGCCACCGGGGTTTGTGGAAGAGCAGCACTTACGCCGACATGTGGATGTGGTGACGGGCTATGCCATGACCAAAGGGATTGAGGACCTGCACGCATTCCGCTGGGGAGTCTTGGTGCGCGTAGATCGTGACAGTATTTTGGCCCCTATCCGGGTAGTGGTATGGAGGTTGGCCGCAGTAGGAACTCTTATCGTTGTTCCTCTATGGGGGCTTCTATTATGGTCAGCAAACCGCATGAAAGAACAGTACATCCGTGTTGAAAAAGACGTCCTCAAATACATGCAGATGGAACAGAAGTTCAGGGGGCTCCTGGATGCCACACCGGACGCCATCCTCATCGCCGATCGAGAAGGACGGATCATGCTTGTCAATCGGATGGCAGAGGTCTTATTCGGATATGTGCGTGAAGAATTTCAGCGCCAATCATTTGAAAATCTTTTGTCGGGGTGTTTGAGACAGGTCTCTGCACAACAGTCGACGAAATATTGTTCGAATCCGCAGCTTCAATTGATGGCAGCTGGCCATGAGTTCATCGCGCACCGAAAAGATGGCACCAAAGTCAACGTGGAAG
Source organism: Nitrospira sp. (assembly GCA_025934915.1). Lineage (GTDB taxonomy): Bacteria > Nitrospirota > Nitrospiria > Nitrospirales > Nitrospiraceae > Nitrospira_D. The sequence goes on along the minus strand of JAICWG010000062.1, from coordinate 4,484 downwards.
TGAGTGTGAACCCTTTAACAACTGCAGAAGGCATCCTGACGATTGCCGCAGTCCGCGACATCACCGCTCGTAAGCAAGCGGAGGAGGCGCTCCACACTCATGAAGAACAGTTGCGTTTCATCGCCCGAGCCGCCAACGATGTCCTGTGGGATTGGAATTTGATAACCAACAATGTTTGGTGGAGCGACGGTCTGCGGCACAACTTTGGTTATGATTCTGCGCCCACGCGGATCGAATTCCGGACGAGCCACATGCATCCCGATGACGCTCTGGAGGTGCAAACCAGTGTGCAAGGGGTCATCAACAGCGGTGGACGAGACTGGTCCGGCGAATATCGTTTTCGGCATGCCGATGGTTCGTATCGGTATGTGCTTGATCGCGCCTATGTGGTTCGGAACAAAGAGGGCCGCGCCGTGCGCATGATCGGCGCCATGCTGGATATGACCACACACAGGAAAGCCGAGGAGGCCCTACGTCAGGCGATGGCAACCCTGGACGCTGCCACGGACGGAACCTTCATCTTCGCTCCTGACACCCTCCGGTTCATTTATGTGAATGAGGGAGCTGTGCGGCAGTTGGGGTACAGTCGTGAGGAACTGTTGCGGATATCGTCCGTCGACATCCAGCCGGAATTGGACGAGCAGCTGCTTCGGGCCAAGATCGAGCCGCTAGTGCGTGGGGTGACTCGCGTACTTAATTTCGAAACCGTCCATCGACGTAAAGACGGCATCGACGTGCCAGTCGAGATCAATCTGCAATGCGTCGCAACCGGCGTCGCACAACAGCCACGGATGATCGCGATTGTCCGCGACATCACCGCCCGCAAGCGGGCGGAGGAGGCGCTGCGTCTCAGTGAAGAACGGTTCCGTCTCATCTCCCGTGCCGCCAACGACGTGCTGTGGGATTGGGATTTGACGACCAACGCCGTCTGGTGGAACGACGGCTTCGAGCACGCCTTCGGCTACGACCTCACCTCCATCGAAGAGGGCATCGAGTCCTGGACGAGCCGAGTGCATCCGGACGACTATCCGGGCGTGCAGGCCGATATCCAACGGGTGATTGACAGCGGGGAGCAGGATTGGTCGGTTGAATACCGCTTTCGCCACGCTAACGGCACGTATCGATACGTGTTCGATCGTGCCTATGTGGTTCGGAACGAGCAGGGTCAAGCTGTACGGATGGTCGGCGCGATGCTGGATTTGACGGCCCGCAAGCAAGCGGAGGAGGCCCTGCGCCAGGCAAAAGCTGAGGCGGAAGCGGCGACACAGGCGAAGGCGGCCTTCTTGGCCACGATGAGCCACGAGATCCGCACGCCGATGAACGGGGTGATCGGGATGACGGGGCTGTTGCTCGATACAGAGCTGACGCCGGAACAGCGGGAGTATGCGGACACCGTCCGTCATTCCGGCGAGTATTTGTTGGAGATCCTCAACGACATTCTCGATTTTTCGAAGCTCGAAACCGGCAAAGCAAAGCTGGAGGTCATCGGATTCGATCTTCGGACCCTCATGGAAGACGTGCAGACACTGCTGGCCGGACGGGCCGAAGCCCAAGGGATCGAACTTAGTCTGCTGGTACAGGCGGAGGTGCCGACCGCGTTGCGGGGCGATCCAAGTCGGCTGCGGCAGATTCTTATCAACCTGGTGAACAACGCCATCAAGTTTACCGAACGCGGTGAGGTTGTGGTGCGCGTGGCATTGGACCGGGCGGCAGAGGAGGAGGGGCTGAACCTGGTCTCGCTGCGGTTCGAGGTCCGGGACACGGGCATCGGTATGACACCAGCGCAATGTGGCCGTCTCTTTCAAACCTTCTCCCAAGCTGACAGTTCCACTACTCGGAAATATGGTGGCACCGGCTTGGGCCTGGCGATTTGCAAACAGCTCGTCGAACTGATGCAAGGCGCCATTGGCGTTGAGAGTACGCCGGGACAGGGCAGCAGCTTTTGGTTCACCGTTCGCCTGTCTCCCCAGCTGGGAGCCCCCGCACTTCCTCCGATTTCTCAGGCGGTCTTACAGCAGCGCCGAGTCCTGATCGTGGACGACCATGCCACGAACCGGACCATTCTGGAACAGCAAACGCTGGCACAGGGGATGGTGCCCGACATGGCAGCGGATGGTGCCCAGGCGCTCGCACAACTGCGGGTGGCGGCGGAGTCGGGAGTGCCGTTCGACTTCGCGATTCTGGATGCCCAGATGCCGGAGATGGATGGCTGGACCCTCGCTCGTCGGATCAAGACCGATCCGTCAATCGGGTCGGTCAAGCTCGTGCTGCTGACCTCTCTCGCCCAGCGGGGTGATGCCCAGACGGCCAGGGCCGCCGGCTTCGACGCCTATCTGACCAAGCCGGTGCGGCAAAGGCAGCTCTACGACTGTCTGAGTCTGGTGCTCGACGGCGCGTCGGCGTCTGCCGGCTCAACAGGCTTCGGCTCCGCTCCGCTGGTTACCCGCCATACGGTCTCTGAGGCTCAGGCCCAGCGCCGTGGCCGGGTGTTGGTGGTGGAGGACAATATCGTGAATCAGAAAGTGGCGGCCAAGATGTTGGAGGGGGAGGGCTATCGCGTGGATGTCGTGGCGAACGGCCGGGAGGCAGTGGAGGCGGTCGCGCGCACTCCTTATGCGCTGGTCTTCATGGATTGCCAGATGCCGGAGATGGACGGCTTCGAAGCGACGCGGCTGATACGGGAACGTGAAGCGTGGCTCGTACAGCGTGACGCGCAAGATGAAAGCCGCGCGGCGAGCGACGAACGATGTGGCCCCTCGCACATTGCGATCATTGCCATGACGGCGAATGCGCTGCACGGCGACCGCGAGCGCTGTCTGGCTGCGGGTATGGACGACTATGTGGCGAAACCGGTGCGGCGTGAAGATCTGGAAGCGGTCCTCGCGCGATGGCGGCCGGCCGGTGTCGGTGCTGCAGGCGAGGGAGCAACGGCGTTGCCTGAAAAAGGCCACAATGGTGCCGCCATCGTCGACCCCGAGGTGCTCGCCGAGTTGCGGCAGCTCGATGACACCGGCGATTTGCTCGGCACCCTTGTGGTGCATTTTCTGGATGAGACGCCGCAGCGGCTGGCGGCGATGCAGACCGCGCTCCGTCAGGGAAATGCCGCGGCACTGGCTGAAGCAGCCCATGCATTGAAGGGTTCTAGCGGAAATCTCGGCGCCAACCGGATGCAGCGACTCTGCGGCGAGTTGCAAACGCTCGGCCGCGCTGCGGAGTTAGACCAAGTCGGCGAGCGGCTTGCGACGCTTGGGGCGGAGTTTGCTGCCGTGCGGACGATCTTGCTGGGGGCGCACGTGCCCCGTCTATAAAGGCATCCGCGTCACCAACATAAGCACAAGGAGTTAATTAGTTTCATGGCCAAGTCTAAGAAAACCATCCTTATTATCGAAGACCATGCCGATACACAGCTCGTGGTGTCGGCATGCATGAAGAAACATCAGTACGAGACGGCGTTCGCGAGCGATGTGGTGCAGGCGCTTGGCCTCACGCGGAAGATTCGACCGGATGCCATCATTCTCGATCTGGGATTGCCTGGAGGAAACGGCTTCCTGGTGCTGCAACGGTTGAAAGCCATCACCGGGCTTGCCGATATTCCGATTATTATCCTGACAGCGGATGACTCGCCTGATAGCGAACAGAAAGGTCTTGCAGCTGGCGCAGTGGCCTTTCTCTACAAGCCCGTGCAGGAGAAAGCCTTGATTGCTGCGGTAAGGTGTGCGGTCGGTGAGGTTGCGGAATGACAGGTCGTTGGTGTTGGGCTGAGTCCTTCACCGGACAGCTTCGGTTGTCCGTGCACCTTGCCGGGGACTCGGCCTCGCAGGGCCGGGGTTAACACCAGGTCTCTGCGCGCATCGTTGGAAAGGAGTTCCTCCATGGCACATGAAAAAATACTGATAGTCGATGACAGTGCGGATACGCGACTCCTCTTGAGCCTCCGGCTCAAGGCTCGCGGCTATGAGACAGCGTATGCGGCTGATGCCCTTGAGGCCATCATGATGGCCCATCGGTATGCGCCGAACGCGATTCTCCTGGACTTGGGGCTTCCGGGAAGCAGCGGCTTTCTGGTTCTGGAACGACTAAAGTCCGTCGCGGCACTGGCGTCCATTCCCGTTGTAATCGTCAGCGCCGAAGAGCCAGGGGTGGCTCGATCAAGAGCTCTGGCTTTGGGGGCAGTGGCTTTTCTCCAAAAGCCGGTGGTCCCGCACATACTTGTCGAGACAGTCGACAAGGCGCTGGCTCAGTCTCAGCACTTGAAAAAAATCGCATCATGAGGTGGTTTAATGGCGAAATCCCTGATCGGATCGGAAACATGACTGCGGATGCAGGCGGCGGTGACTATTTGGGGGAAAATGGTGCAAAGAGCATGAGCAAGGTAAACGATTCCCGACACGACGTGGAGGCGTCATGCGGCCAGGAGTTTCAGCCAGGGATTTCCGGACGGACCCAGCTCCGATCTCTTGAGCCCGCTCGCCGCCTCTCTTTCC
>JAICWG010000174.1 GCA_025934915.1 Nitrospira sp. | reverse complement strand
TCGCCGTTTCTAGCGTTCGCAATGTTGCTGTTCCTGCTGTCTCTGGCCGGTGTGCCACCGCTGGCGGGGTTTGTCGGCAAACTCTACATTTTCGTGGCGGCCATCAAAGAAGGCCTGTATACACTGATTGCGGTCGGGCTGATCAACATCGTGGTCTCGATGTACTATTACCTCATCGTCGTGAAGCAGATGTACATCAATGAGCCGGTGGATCCCTCTCCTATCGGGATTTCGAGTCCGATGAAGGCGGTGATCTATATCGGTTTAGCCGGAACATTGGTGATCGGTATTTACCCGCAACCGTTCACAGACTGGGTGGTCGGTGCGACGCTCATGTTCGCGAATTTTATCGGTCCTTCGGCTACCGTGCTTCCTCCAGGTCCTCCGCTGGGTGGTTAGTTTTCTGCTTCCGCCTCACAAGAGTTCTGCTACAATTACGACCATAGAGCCACGATCTTACTGTATGGCTTCCGTACGATCACCGAAGTGTCTTGATGCAAGTCGTCCTGATCGATGGAATCAGCCTCCAACCATCCTTCGCAGACTCCCCGCTTAGCGGCCGAGAGACCTAAATCGTCGGCCTCCGGTGTAGGTTCATCCGTTTTCTCTCTCGGTTCAGTTGCGTGGTTTCATAGGCTGACCATTGAGCAGCGGGTCTTAGCCGGTTTCAGTCTGGTGTTCGTTGGGATTCTGATCGTCAGCGCGATCTCCTATCACAATACGAGCATCCTGCTGACCAATCGTGAGTTGGATGGTCGCAGCCATGATCTCATCCAACTCCTGAATAATATCGATGCCGCGATGAGTGAGGCAGAGGATGCCCACCGACGTTATCTGGTGACGGGAGAAGCGTCGTATCTGGAGATCTACAAGAAGGTCGTAAAGCAGAAGCCGACCTTCACTACGTATCTCAGTGACTTGATCCGTGAATCACCGGAGCAACAGCAACGAGTGGGACTTCTCGATCGGATGATGGATCGGCAACTGAGCGCCGAATCAAAAGCCACCACCCAATTTCAAGAGGGTGGTTTCCGTGCCGTCAAGAAAATGGCTTTCGAAGGTGCCGGAAAGCGTGAGCTCGGCGTCATTCACCAAGTCATTACGGAGATGGATGTGCATGAGCGGCAAGCAGTCGGACGACGTGTCGTGGAATCCGCCGCCGAGACAAGGAATACCATCGTACTTCTCGGTATCGGGGCATTACTGCAACTGGTACTGCTGGCATCGGTGTACTACCTCATCCGGCATGACATCACGGAACGGCGACGTGTCGCCGGGGAGCTACAACGCCGAGGAGAACTCTTGGAGGCCGCAAACAAGGAGCTGGAATCATTCAGCTATTCGGTCTCTCACGACCTACGCGCGCCGTTGCGTCATATCGACGGCTATGCTTCGCTCTTGCGTAAATCGGTCGAGCATTCGCTGAATGACAAGGCTGCTCGGTATTTGCAGACGATTTCGGACTCCGCCAAACAAATGGGACAGCTGATCGACGACTTGCTGGTGTTCTCCCGTATGGGTCGACAAGAAATGCTTCGCACGGCCGTCAACCTAGATCAATTGATCAAGAGCATCCTTTCCGATCTTCGCCTGGACTTGCAAGGACGAGCGATATCATGGACAATCGCTGCACTGCCTGAAGTGCAGGGCGATCCGGCCATGCTCCGACAGGTATTTATGAACTTGATCGCAAATGCCGTGAAGTTTACGAGCACAAGGTCGATCGCCACAATAGAGATCGGTGTGAAGCATCCCAGCTCTACGGAAATCGTCCTTTTCGTCCGCGACAATGGTGTGGGATTCGACATGCAGTATGCTCCCAAACTGTTTGGGGTGTTCCAGAGACTGCACCGAGCCGACGAGTTTGAAGGAACCGGTATCGGTCTCGCCAACGTTCGTCGGATCGTTCATCGCCACGGGGGACGGACCTGGGCCGAAGGTATGCCGGATAAGGGAGCGACGTTCTACGTACTGCTCCCAGCAAGGAGGCGTGACTGATGACCGTGGCCAAACCGATCCTCCTCGCCGAGGATAACCCCCGAGACGCCGAGCTGGCATTGGCTGCGATGGAGGCTGAGCATATTTCCGACAAAGTCGTTCTGTGTCGTGACGGCGCCGAAGTGTTGGATTACTTGTATTGTCGCGGACAATTCAAGTCACGGCTGAGAGGAAACCCTGCCGTGGTGTTTCTCGATCTGAAAATGCCCAAAGTGAACGGCCTTGAGGTCTTGCGTACCATCAAGGCGGACGTCAATCTTCGTCCGATTCCCGTCGTGATGCTGACATCATCGCGAGAAGAGCGTGACTTGGCCGACAGTTATGCCTTGGGAGCCAACGCGTACGTCGTCAAGCCCGTGGAGTTTCACAAATTTTTGTCCGCGGTCAAGGAGCTGGGGACGTTCTGGGGCATCATCAACGAACCTCCTCCCGAAAGCTGTCGTTCTGCCCAATGACTCTGCCATGACGACTCTGTTGCGCGTGCTGCATCTAGAGACTGACCCACACGATACCGATCGCATCGAGACGCTGTTGACTGACGGGGGGCTTTCTTGTGCGATACGACGCGTAGAAAGTCGCCGCGCCTTTACCTCAGCTCTGAACAATGGCCAGGTGGATCTCATCCTGGCCGAATTCTCCATGCCTGAGTTTGATGAGGGGGCTGCCTTAGAGTTGGCCCAACAGACGGCTCCTGACGTACCGTTTATCTTTGTCTCGTCGACACTTACTGAGGCCCTGTGCATCGAACAAATGCATCGTGGTGCGACGGATTGCATTCCCAAGGAAGGATTGGATCGACTTGTCCCATCGGTGCGCCGAATACTGCGTGAGCAACAAGCACAAGTGGCACGAAGGTGGGCGGAGGAGGCGCTTCTTCACAGCAAAATGCAACTTCGGCAGCTACAAAAACTTGAGGCCGTCGGCCGTCTGGCGGGAGGACTAGCACACGATTTCAATAACTTGCTCACGGTCATCATGGGCCATAGTCAGGTTCTGCTCAGTGAAATGGGGCCGGATCATCCGCTGAGAAGTAGGGTAGAAGAAATGCAGAAGGCGGGTGATCGCGCAAGGATTCTCATTCGCCAGTTGCTCACGTTCAGCAGAAAACAGCCTTCCGGAGCGAAGGTTCAGAGCCTGAACGCCACCCTGAGCAATATTGAGACCATGCTTCGGAGGTTGATCGGAGCGGATATTCAACTGACGTTGAGGTTGAATGTGGACGATCTCCGCATCAAAGCTGATCCTGCTTTAGTAGAACAGATCGTGATGAATCTGGTCGTGAACGCCCGGGATGCGATGCCGACCGTCGGCAAACTCACGATCGAAACCGCTGTGGCCGAACTCGACCATACGCCAAGATACCACGTCAATCCGATACCGTCGGGAGAGTACGTGAGACTTTCGATATCCGATACCGGCTGTGGAATGTCCTCAGAGGTACAGGAGCATATGTTCAAGCCCTTCTTTACGACCAAGGAAGAAGGAAAAGGAACGGGACTTGGACTGTCGACCGTGTTCGACATCGTCACCGAAAGCGGTGGAGGATTGGATGTGATCAGCGCGAGGGGAGCGGGGACACGTTTCGATGTATACCTCCCACGCGTCGTAAGCGAGGTCGAGGCGTCGACAGACGCGCACGTACCGTTGCAATCAGTGGAGGGTCATGAAACCATTCTTCTGGTAGAGGACGAAGAGGACGTTCGCATCCTGATCCGAGATGAACTTCGTAAGCTCGGATATCGCATCGTCGAGGCAAGAAATGGTGTCGAGGCTTGTCTGGTGGCCACTCCCCATATTGGGAAGCTCAAATTGTTACTCACGGATATCGTGATGCCGGGGATGAGCGGAACTGAACTGGCGAGCCATCTTCGCGTGATCAAGCCGGAATTGAAGCTTCTGTTCATTTCAGGATATACGGATGATGTTGGTATCGGAGCCGGTGATCCTGCCAGTGCTTATCTGCAAAAGCCCTTTACACCTGAAGCTTTGGCAGGTTCCGTGCGTGAGCTTTTGGATGTGAAGCCGACAAATCGGATGAGAGTGAGTCAACAACCGGAGTCAATTGAGCAGTCAGGGAGCGCCAAGCGATCCTGAACCATGAGTTGTCGTTCGGTACGACCGGATCTGCAGAGCCGTCATGAATAGAAGCCGGTGGTTCGAAAGAACCAAGCATGCCGGGCGCATCCTTCTCCTGGGCGTCGTTCTACTGCCCGGGTTGAGTGCTGCTCAGGATATCTCGTGGGAACGCCTTTCCGATGGGTTAACGGTTTCGGTGTGGAACCCGGGCGACGCTTGTCCTACCGTCCCGAGCATGCTGGTTGTCGATATGGATCCGGAACGGACAAAATTCTCCGTTCATCATTACGCCCAGGAAGGATTGTCAGAACCTCCCCGAATCGACGAATGGCAGAAACGAACAGGCCATCATGTGTTATTCAATGCGGGGTTGTTCCGTGAAAACTTCGCGTATCTCGGTCTTCTCTATAAGGACGGTCGTCCGTTGGGAAGCCGACGTCACGCGGCGTGGCAGGGGTTGTTTGTCGCCGAACCGTCCGGTTCTGGGTTGCAGAAGGCGCGGATCCTTGATCTGGCGGCAGAGGGTTTCGACGAACAACAGCCGCGCTACCGTGAAGCGGCACAGGCGTTGATGCTTTTGGATCTGACCGGCAAGATCCGTGTCCGCGAGAGTGGAAAACATGCCTATCAGACGATTATCGCTGAAACGGAGACCGGACACATTCTTCTTCTTAAGAGTCTCGGAGCCGTTCGTTTATACGACATCGGTCGGTGTTTCAAGGATGCGCTTCCCGCTGTACGTCAAGCGATGGCAATGGACGGTGGGTCTTCTTCGGATATCCGTATTTTGGAGTCGCTGTGGGAAAAGGATTTACAGATACAAGAACACGCTTCCTGGAAGGGTCTGTTCGGTGGAAGCACCGGTTCTCATATTCCGTTGCCCACAGTGATTGGGGCCAGTCCCAGATAATGGTCAAATCTCTGTTGAAAATTGTCGTGACGGCGGCGTGCCTAGCGGTTGGAGGCTGTGCCGATGGCGCAAAGGTCGTTGAGCAGCATGACTCGGGTGGAGTCGTGGTTTATCCGTTTAAAGAAGGACAAGGGCCTATGCTCTCTTCCTTCCGAAAGGATGCCCTTGACATCATGAAAGAAAAATGTGGAGGACGATCCTACAGTATCGTTCGCGAGGGAGAAACCAAAGGCCGCGCGCGAGTTGTGAGTCCACTTGAGGGGGCGGACGAACTGATAGAGGAGCGGCGGTGGGGAATTCAGTTCGAGTGCAAATGAATGGAACGGAACGCACGAGCTATGCAGATTGCACTAGTCTTTTGTTACGGTGTTCAGGAGATCCTGAATGGTTAAGAGACTGATGAGCTGAATCTTTTCTTGTTGAACACGCGCTCTCCCATCCTGCTCTTGGCGGTCCACAATGACTAATGCATGATCTACTCGAAGCCCGGCCTCCCGCGCGACTCCCATCGCTTTCAGCAACGACCCACCGCTCGTGAGGACGTCGTCCACGATCAGCGCTCGATCGCCGGGACGAATGCTGCCCTCGATTAACTTTCCCAGTCCATGGCCTTTGGGCTGTTTGCGAACGACGAATGTTCGCCAGAGACGCCGACGTGAAGCAGCGCAGGCAAAATCGGAAATGGTTATGGCGATCGGGATGGCTCCGATTTCGAGGCCGCCCAGACAATCGAACTCAATGTCAGTGAGCGCCTCATAGGCCAGTTGGGCGACCAGACGACGCGCTTCCGGATGCGCCATGAGGGCGCGACAGTCGACATAGAAAGGGCTGATCTCGCCCGAGGCAAGCTTGAATCCCTTGTCGCGATCCCATTTAAATGACTGAGTATCATGGAACGCTTTTGCCAGTTGCTCTCGACCCGTCACTAAGAGATCCCCCCCTCGTTCAGTGTCCGCTATGTGCGGGCATTCTACACTTCCTGGCCGACTGCCGACAGATGTTTTCACTGATCGGAGTGAGAAGCTACCGTGGCGAAGCGGCGGATCTGCTCGGCTAAAGTATTTGCGACCAACTCAAGATCAAAGGGCCAGGCATAACGGAGTACCACACTGGGATACTGTGGTCGCAAATGATCGAGAATTTCTGGAATCTCGACTTCCGAATGTGAACCGCCTGGCGTGAACATCGTCGTCGTCACGGTAATGTGCCTCGCCCCCTGCTTGATCAACGCCTCGACCGATTCCTCCAACGTCGGTGCACAAAACTCATTGTAGGCCACGGCAAAGAGCGCGTCCTTGAGTTGAGATCGAAGGCGTGTTGCTACTGCTTCGAGGCCTGCTTGGTAGGGGTCTGTCTCCGCGGTCCTCGGCCACTGACGGATCTTGGCATCCAGCTCAAGTTCTTCCGACGAAGGCGGAAGCTGCGCGGTACGCCGCTGTGCTTCCAACCGTTTCAGTTTTGTGACCAATTCCTGGGGGCACCCTTTGGGAATGCCGCCATGTCCCACGAGAATGACTCCTTGCTTCTGTGTCGCCATGAATCCTCCTACACGTGGTTTCGAAGCATCAGTTCTTTCGGATGCGGGTTGAGATAGACTTGATCGCGGATATAGCTCACGTCGAACCGTCGAACGTAGTGCTTAATCAGCGTCAGCGGAACGATTAAGGGAGTGAGCCCTCGATGATAGTCGTCGATCACACTTAACAGCTCAGCCATTTCATGAGTCTTCAATCGACTCTTGAAGTACCCCACAATGTGGTGCAGCACATTCACGTGCTTACGGACCGTCGCCTTCATGGTTAGGGCCTTCATGAAAAGGTCCCCGTAGCTTACGGTCAACTCCTTGGGTCGATAGCGATCCACTTGCGCGACCAGCCTGCCCATCGTTTCATAATGCTGCTGGCTATGGGCTAAGAGCAGATACTTGTGAACCGTGTGAAATCGGATCAAAGCCTGTCTTGTGACTCCGTTCCGCAACAGGTCTTGGAACCGGCGGTAACAGAACACCCGCTCGATGAAGTTCTCCCGAAGCGAAGGATCACAGAGCCGCCCTTCCTCCTCGACGGGAATCAACGGAAACTGCTCTATAAAGGCTTTCGCGAAGATTCCAGCGCGGCTGTGGTTCGGCATGCCCTGTACGGTGTACACACGCACCCGTTCGACCCCGCAACTGGGCGAGCCTCTCTTGAAAACAAACCCTGAGAGGCCCAGTTTGTGGAGAGAGTCGAGACGCTCCTCAATCATCGTCTCCAGCGCCTGAGTGTGATCGTGCTTGCTCGTGATTGTCATCAGCCTGGGACGATGCGGATTGCCCACCAAGCGCATAGCTTCACGCGGAGTGTCCAATCCCGCCTCCATCTCTGGGCATACTGGCACCCATTCGACATAACGGCCCAATACATCGGTCAAGAAATGGTCGTGCTTGTGTCCCCCGTCGAAGCGGACCTCATCGCCGAGAAGACACCGACTGATTCCAAGGCGAAGCGGGGAGGTCGTCATCTCGCTGTCTTTTGCTTTCCCAGGTTGAGATATTTCTGACGGGCGAGTTGATGATCTACAGCTGGTGAAGGATAATCAGTCCCGATTAAGCATCGAGCGCGTTCCTGTTCATCTCCAGTCATCAGATGCGGCTCATGAATCCTATGCGCGGGAACACTGGCGAGCTCGGGGACATAGAGGCGGAGATAGGTCCCATCCGGATCAAACTTCTTGCCCTGGAGAGCAGGATTGAAAATCCGATAACCCCGCATGGCATCGGTACCGGTCGCCGCACACCACTGCCAATTCCCATTGTTGGCAGCTACATCCGCATCGAGCAGCTGACGCATGAAGTATCGCTCGCCGCTCTGCCAGTCGATCCGAAGATCCTTGATCAGGAATGAGGCCACGACCATGCGGACACGGTTGTGCATCCATCCCGTTTGATTGAGTTGCCTCATCCCTGCGTCCACGATCGGATACCCTGTGTGCCCGCTGCACCAGGCTTGAAGCAGACGATCCCGCTCCGGTCCAGGTTGTCGTGATGGCGGCACCGCTGCGTTTCGAAACGGCCCGTCAACGACGTGCGGAAAAGCCGTTAGGACCTGCTGAAAGAATTCGTGCCAGATCAGTTCATCGATCCAGGTCAGGACATCAACACGAGACACTCGACCCCCTTCGGCTAATGTGCGTAAGGCGGCATGAATTGCCATGTGCGGCGACAGGGTTCCGAATCTGAAGTGTGGTGAAAGTTTTGAACTGCCGTCGACTGCGGGAAGATTGCGCCCATCGCTATATCGCTGAATGGGACCATTGAGAAAACTCTGCAATCGTTTGAGAGCGTGATGTTCCCCCGGTTCGATCCATGGCGTCTACACGTCATAGCCCAAGTCATTTGCTAGAGGGAGCGTGGAGATGGATGGCGATGAAACCGGTCGCGTGGGTTTAACTGGTAATGCGATCGGCTTAGAGGCCTGCCACTTGGCCCACCAGCGGGTGCGATACGCGCTGTACCTCTGCAACGGCTCACCGGTCGCGCTACGCACTTCATCCCCTTCAAACACAACATGATCTTTGAATGTCCGCACGGGCACTCCTAGCTTTCCCAATTGCTGATGAACCAGGCAATCCCGTTCGATCGCACCCGGCTCGTAGTCACGATTCCAATAAACGATGTCCGCCTTCCACTCATGCGCGGCACGAACCGCTTCTTCGACCGGTTCCCCGCGTCGCCACTGAAGCCTGATGCCGCCACGTGCCAATGACAGGGCCAGCTCCCCAAGGCAACCAAGCATGAAGTTCACGCAGGCCGAGCCAAAGATGCCCGATCGCAGAAGCGGTTCATCGAACACGAACAATCCGATCACCTCATCGCACTCCTCGACAGCAGCCGAGAGCGCGGGATTGTCATGAACTCGAAGATCGCGCCGAAACCATACTAACCCTCGCATTATCGTACTTCCTCCGAAGGACGCCCGATGAAAGGGTCCTGAGAAGCCGGTTCAGCGAACACATGACGTCGCCACAGCAGATACCCAAGGAAGAAGATAGTCGCGAGCATGAAGCCGCTTCGCAGGTAATGAAAGCCGAAGGTCAGTGATTTATGACTTCGCTCATGAGACCAAAGCCTCCATAGGTTACGGCCAATCCCAGGCTCAGGGTCGGAGGAATAGAAACCCATAGCCGATCAAGAAATGGACTGCCGGTGAGTGCATCTTGACCGGATAGGCGAACGAGGCGAGGATGATGACACCAAACAGTTTCAGGCCATAGGAGGGGAACAGCTCGATGATGAGCAGATCGACTAGGCCGACGGCGAGAAACAGGCAACCCACGAATTGTACATCCCGACCGGCACGAGTGGTATTCACGC
>JAICWG010000059.1 GCA_025934915.1 Nitrospira sp. | reverse complement strand
GTTCCTCGCGCCCTATTCCCCCGACCTCAACCCCATCGAGCAGGACTTCGCCGCTCTGAAGAAGCGCCGGGAGTATCAGGAGCAGGCCACCCTCGACGCTATCGTCAAGACCTATCAACGATTGTGGACTTAGCTATAACTGCGGCATCTTGAAATATGGCTATGAAAATCCCTCTAAAAAACCAGCGGCCGACAAGGAGCGCTTGATCGGATTGTTAGGAGATTATGGCCGGAAGGCAAGGACGGACAGATTGACTGAATGCGATCGGAGAAGCACGGTACTATCGTTTCAACACAATATCTCGGGCAACTTTCCCGCTTGGTCCGAATGGCTTTTGAGGTTTGCCGTTTAACTCGGCCTTCACTCCTCCGGCATTCCCAAGGGTCAAGATGAATTGGTCCTGCCCCTTCCAATGGGCCTTTTCACCTGGTCGTAGCAACGACTCCTGAGGACTCCCGTTATCGATCTGCACGACGACCCAGCTCAATTCCGTCGCCTCCAAGTCCAATACCAGCTGACCATCCCCAGAACTTTCCGTTGCGTTCAGAGCGATTCCGGCTAACGGGCCATCGCTGCCTGGAGAGGCCGTCGACCTTGTCGAAACCATTTCTGGCTCTGATCGAGAACCTGTCCCGGTAGGCGTGACAGGTTCCTGTCGCGGCGGGGCTTCGGTCGTTGTCTTCGGCGCTCCGGCAGGCGTATCAGTCGGTTTCGGAACCTCCGCCATACGCTCAGGCTCACGGGCCGTTGAGGACGGAACCTCTTTCGCCGCTTGAGTCGTGCGTTTCGTCGCCGGGCCTTGCTCAGGAGCTCCGCGCCGAAAAACCGACGATTGCTCTCGACTGAGAAGAAAGATGAGCGTCAGCACGGCGATACTGATCGCAATCGTCACCGCTTTTCGATTGGACTGACGCTTCCGGTCTTCTTCAATCTGTCGTACCTTGAGCCGTTCACGCTCGTCCTGTTTCTCGTAAAAAGAGCCGGCCGATTGAATAAAGCGGTGAATCGCATCTTCTTCGTCCAAGCCCAGCGATCGGGCATAGGAACGCACAAACCCCTTGGCGAAGACTTGGTCGGGCAACTTGGCGAAATTCCCGTCCTCGAGCGCCTTGACGAAATCCGTGCGAATGCGGGTTTTCGACGCCACCTCATCAACGGTCAACCCTTTCGTTTCTCGGACTTGCCTGAAGAATTCGCCGACCGACTCCATAAGTCTCCTACTTCAATCGTGTCAAGAGTTCCGATGCCGCAGCCGCCAGCTCTCCACCCTTATCCCAGGTCTCCACTTTCTTCAAAATTTCTCGGGCTCTGATCGTATAGCCTAATTTATAATACACCCGACCAAGCTCAAGATGAGTCATTGCGGGCGGGACACTTGGAGGACTCGCCGATACCGCATCTTCCAACGCCTCCATCGAACCCTGAAGATCGCCCTGGTGTGCCAGTGCTCGACCGAGATGAAATCGAGCTAAGTCCGGCGTCGGATAGAGGGGATTCGCTAGGGCCTGACGATAGGATTGGATCGCCTCATCCCACCGATCCTGGTTGGCCAGAACTTGTCCCAGATACGTATGCGCTTCGGAGTAGGTTTCATCGATCTTGATCGCCGCGCGGAATTGCTCTTCTGCGTAGGACAACTTGCCCTGCAACGCGTACACATGTCCCAGTGCGTACCGCGCCTCCTTATTGGCCGGATTCAACTGGACGGACTTCTGGAACGAGACAAAAGCTTTTTGACGATCTCCCGGAAGACTGGCGACGCCCTCTTGATAATGCCCTTGCGATTTTTGCAGCACTTCTTTGTCGTTTACACATCCTCCACAGATACTTATGAGTCCTACACAGGCCAGCAGGCAATACGCTCGCTGCCGATAGAACCGCCGATCGCATCTGCTCATTGAACATCCTCAAAATGCGTGAGCCGCTTAAACTCGGCGAACCGAGCCTGAATCTCTTTGTAATCCAGGATGCGCAATCGGTCAAGACTAAAGGATTCTACGGTAAATGACGCCATCACGCTGCCAAAGATGATGGCTTGTCTCATAGCCTCTGGAGACCGGTTTCCCGTCGCCGCCAAGTAGCCCAGAAAACCACCGGCGAAGGTATCTCCGGCGCCGGTCGGATCGCGTACGTCTTCCAGCGGAAACGCCGGCGCGCCGAAAATGTGTTTTTCGGTGAACATGAGCACACCATACTCGCCCCGCTTCACGATGAGATGCTTAGGCCCTCGTGAAAGCACGAGCTTCGCCACTTTCACTAGATTGGAATCTTGGCCCAGCGCACGTGCCTCGCCGTCGTTGATGATCAGAATATCCACCTTCTCCAACACCTTCCAGAGCGCCTCGCGCTGGCCGTTGATCCAGAAATTCATCGTGTCGCAGGCCACCAGCGCGGGACGTTTCACTTTATGCAGAACATCGAGCTGAAGCTCCGGATGAATGTTCCCCAAGAACAGCACGTCCGGCGCGCGATAGGCTTCAGGAATCTGAGGACGAAACGTCTCGAACACGTTGAGCTGGGTATCCAAGGTATGGGCTTCGTTCAGCTGGTGCGTGTATTCACCCTTCCAACGAAACGTCGCTCCTGGACGCCGTTCCAAGCCGATGAGATCGATCCCTCGGCTTTTGAGAAACGCGATGTGCTGCTGAGGAAAATCCTCTCCAACCACGGCAATGAGCGCCACCGAGGTAAAGAAGCTGGCAGCTGTTGAAAAATAGGTAGCCGACCCTCCAAGAATCTCGGTTCCTTCGCCGAAAGGGGTCTTGACCGTATCAAGCGCGACCGATCCCACGACTAACAGTTTCCCCATGGCTAACGGACTCCTTTCTTTGGTATCAGAGCACGGTCAATGAGCACGGCGAGTTTCTTCCGAACAGCAATAGGGATTCGTTTCGGCGCAGTCAGAATGGCATCGTCCAAAGCCCGATGACAGGGGCAGTCTATTGGATCGGCGAAGAACGGCATGGCCGAGCGGAGTATTTGTTTAGCCAAGGCGACATTGCGATGAAGCGTGCCCAACACCGCTTCCACCGTGACCGCTTCTTCCGTCTCATGCCAACAGTCATAATCGGTCACCAGCGCCAAGGTCGCGTAACAGAGCTCCGCCTCACGGGCCAGTTTCGCTTCCGGCATATTGGTCATCCCGATCACATCGACGCCCCATTGCCGATAGAGCCGTGATTCCGCTTTCGTCGAAAACTGAGGCCCCTCCATGCAGAGATAGGTCCCACTGCGATGCAACTTGGCGCCGATCTTTTCTCCAGCCGCCAGGAGAGTCTGTCCCAGTTCGGCGCAAATCGGCTCGCCGAAGGCGACATGCGCCACCACTCCGTCGTCAAAAAATGTCGAGACACGCCGCTTCGTGAGGTCGATGAACTGGTCCGGCACAACAACGTCGCCCGGGTGAATTGATTCCTTCATGCTGCCTACCGCGCTGATCGAAATCACATGAGACACCCCCAGGGACTTGAGCGCGAAAATGTTCGCGCGATAGTTGATCCCGCTCGGATTCAATAAATGCCCCCGCCCATGTCGCGAAAGAAATGCGACTCGAATTCCTTCCAGCGAGCCCACGGTAATCGCATCAGAAGGTGCCCCAAAGGGCGTACGGACTCGGATGGACCGAGTCGAGGTGAGCCCTTCGATGTCATACAGCCCGCTTCCTCCGATTACTCCGACGGTCACCCGCTCATCCTGCCTTTTTCTCTTCATAGAGATCCTTTTCTTAAAAGGCCTGCTGCAATGCAGCAGGTTATTTAGGTTGCACAAGGGCTTTCATAAATTGCTCGATGCGTGCGATCACTCGTTCCGCCGTCCGCTCATACGGCTCGTTGTCCTCGATCGGCAACCATGCTACTCCCGCTTCGCTTCGAAACCAGGTCATCTGCCGTTTCGCAAAACGTCTCGTGTCGCGCTTGAATCGACGCACCATTTCAGCGTAATCGCACTCATTCGCCAAATAGGCTCCGACCTGGCGATAGCCGAGACCTTTCATCGAACCGAGCTCGCGCCCATATCCCTGATCGAGCAATAATCGAGTCTCTTCTACCATTCCATGAGTCAGCTGCCAATCGATTCGTTCTTCAATTCTTCGATAGAGGGTCTCTTTCCTTCGCTCAAGGCCTATCAGAAGAGCCGAAAACGGAGTCTCGTGAAATCCGTGTTCGGCTTGCATGGTCGACAGTGGGCGCCCTGATAGCCGATAGACTTCCAATGCGCGCATGACTTTGGATTCATCATTAGGGTGCAACCGTGTTGCCGTTTCAGGGTCGACACGCATCAACTCTGCATAGAGACCGTCTCGCCCCCCGTCATCTCTCAATTTCCTAAGGTCTGCCCTCACATCCGGGTCGGCTTGAGGCGCCGGACATAACCCCTTCACTAAGGTTCGGATATACAACCCCGTTCCACCCACCACGAAGGGCAACCGCCCCACACTGTATAAGCGTTCGATTTCTACCATCGCGACTCGCCGATACCAACCAGCGTTGAACGTTTCGCTGGGGGCGACCAAATCAATCAGTCGGTGCGGCACCGCCTGACGCTCCTCAGCCGTCGGCTTATCCGTTCCAATGTCCATCCCGCGATACACTTGACGGGAATCCGCCGCCAGCACGTCCGTCTCAAAGTATTTGGCCACTTGTGTTGCAATTCGACTCTTACCGACGGCTGTCGGACCGAGCAGCACGACGAGTGGACGGTAGTGGAGCAACTGGTCTGATCGCATGTCACGTGAACGCTGCAGAGCCGATGATACACCTACCCGCCGGGATAAAAACCCTCCACCGACTAACCGTAGCCTCTGCCCATATCATCGGCTACCAGCCGGCTCGTCCGAACATTTTCTCCAGGTCTGGGATGCTGAGTCGGAATGATGTTCTCCGTCCATGTGGACAGGTTGTGATCTCCCCTTCGGTACGCCAGTCCTCAACCAGAGCTTTGATTTCTTCCAGTTTCATCGAGCGACCGGCCCAAACCGCTCCGTGGCACGCCAACGATGCCAGGACCGACCGCACTCTTACTTCCACACTAGAGGCACTATCCCATTGCGTGAGATCCTCAATGAGGTCCTGCAGAAACGAGGTCGGATCGATCTTGCCCAAACCGACCGGGATCGCCCTGATCAAGACGGTTGAGGAACCAAATGGTTCAATCTCCATTCCCAATTGTTCCAGGTCATGTTGGTAACGTTGAAGCAATGCAGTCTGAGGTGGCGACAGTTCCACCGGATCGGGGATCAGCAATGGCTGGGCCTGAATGCCACGAGTGGTCCAAACGCGATACAGTCGCTCAAACAGGACCCGCTCGTGAGCCGTGTGTTGATCAATCACCGTCAAATCACCCCCGACTTGAGCGATGAGGAATGTCCTATTGATCTGCCCCAGCGCGGTCACCTCAACTGAAGGCACTTGAACGTAGGGCTCCGCCGCTTCGCTCACCAACGGCAATTGAGTTTCGGGGCCGGGCTGCAGGATCGCCGATTCCGCTTCAACGGATTCGGACGTGGGGAGAGTTGTCACGACGGAACCCGAGGTCCGTTGCACGGAAGACTCTACGAACGGAGTCTTTCCAAGCTCATCCGTCTTTCCGCCACTCAAGACTTGGCGGACCGCTCGCCGTACGAGTTGGTGGATCAACTCATTGTCCGAAAATCTCACTTCCCGCTTGGTCGGATGGACATTGACATCGAGGCGGTCCGGGTCAATGTCCAGAAACAGCACGAATCGCGGTTGGCTGCCTTTGGCGAGGAATGAACCATACCCTTCCCCGACGGCATGAGAGACTGCAGCGTTGCGTACAGGACGACGGTTCACGAACAATTCTTGCGGTATGCGAGCTGACTTTGCATGAACAGCATCCACGATATACCCGCTGACACAGGCCCCCGGAAGCGAGGCCTTGATCCGAAGACACTGGTCGAGAAAGGAGTGTCGATAGACCTGGGCGATCCGATCATCATCCGACAGCGCGGACGGGTAATTGATGATCTCCTCGGCGTTATGCGTCAAACGAAAATGGATGGACGGCCAGGCGAGCGATGCCTGCTGTACGACTCGGCTGATATGCAAGAACTCCGTGAGGGTCGACTTCAGGAACTTCTTCCGGGCGGGCTGGTTGTGGAACAGCTCTGCAACTTCGATACGTGTTCCGGTGATCGGAGGAGCTTCGGCGATTCTCCCGATCGCTCCTCCCACAACTTCCAACTCGGTCCCTATGTCGGCGGAACGAATCGCAGTCATCAGCCGAACATGGGCAACCGCGGCGATGCTCGGCAGTGCTTCGCCCCGAAAACCCATCGTTCGGATAGACCAGAGATCCAGATCGGACTGGAGCTTGCTCGTGGCATGCCGCTGAAACGCGCGCGGGGCATCTTCCTGACTCATGCCTTCCCCGTCGTCGCTCACCCGAATCAAGGCGAGCCCTCCGGCCTTCACGTCGATCGTGATGGACCGACTCCCCGCATCGAGACTGTTCTCGAGGAGCTCTTTGACGACCGCCGCCGGGCGTTCGACCACCTCTCCCGCTGCAATGCGACCGATGACCTCTTCCGGAAGAATACAGATCTTGCCACCGCCGTCGGTTCTCAGCACGGCACGATGCTCCTCACAAGGGATAAGACGGTAATGGGACGGGGCGTCGCGCCACGGCGACGATCATCGGATTTCGGCCAACTTATTCTTTGCCAACTTCGATTCGTCCGATGAGGGGAACTCTTCAAGCACACGCTTCAGCGTCTTTCTCGACCTGCCGAGATCGCCGATCTCGGCCGTCGCCAAACCAAGCTTATACAGCGCCGCGGGAACTTTTTCGTTCCCCGGATATTCCGCCACGAGATAGTCGAACGTTTGGATGGCCCGCCCATAGTCTTTCAAGTTGTAATACGATTCTCCCAACCAATATTGGGCATTGGGGGTCAGCGACGTACCGGGAAAATCTTTGATGAACCGTTGGAACCCTGCGACCGCAAGCTCGTATTTTCCGTTGAGATAATCATTATAGGCCAGATTGAAGGCGGACGTCGGTGTGATTCCTGACACCGTCGCCGTCGGTTCTGCGGATTGCGTCTGCTTAACAGACCGAGACGCACGCGGGTCCGTCGAGGAATCCACCTTGGCGGCTGCCTGGCTGACAGCCTCTTCCAGCTTTGCCAACCGACTTTCAAGCTTTTGAAAACGTGCCCCCACATCATCGAATCGCGGTTTCCCAGAATCCGTATCCTTACTCCTCTCTACTGCCTCCAATCGGCGCATCACGGCATCCACCCGTTGATGATCCTGGTCCTGCGTTCTAGAGATGGTCGAGAGCTGATTGCGCATTTCCAGAAAATCGGCATGCTTGGCACAGCCGACGAGCACGACCGCCAACGCCAACAATCCCCCTGCCGCAGAACCGGACACGAGTGTACGGACACGCATATTGCTACCGCACCTCCTTGAGTTGACCCAGTTTGTCCGACGCTTTTCCCGCCTCGGTGGTTTTCGGGTAGAGCGTAACCACCTGCTTAAAGGCGGACGACGCTCGCTTCTTATCCTTCAAAGCCAAATACGCATACCCTTTCTTTAAGATTGCAGCAGGTATCTTTTCGCTGCCGGGATAATCGATCTCCACTTTATCGTAGGCATCGATCGCTCGCTGAAACTCTTTCTTGCCGAAGTACGACTCCCCCAGCCAAAAGCGGGCATTCGGCGCGAAGTTTGAGTTGGGATAGTCCTCAAGAAATCCGGTAAATCCTTGCCGAGCGCCTTCCAAATCCCCATCCCGAAAGAGGCCCAACACCCGCTCATAGCGAGTCCGATCAGGGGGATCGGCGCTGGCCTGAGCCGGTTCGAATTTCGGTGATTCTTGAGGAGGAACGATCGTGGTCGCACCGCCCGCCGCTTCCGGCCCAGGGGACAACTTTGCCGTTTCCCCTCCTTCCACGGTGAGCTCATTCGGCCCCAGCGCGGAGTGTTGCGCCGCTTTGTGCGTCTGTTGCAGAGGAGCAGGCCTATTTGATACTTGTTCAAGAGTTTTCGCCAAGGCATCGATTCGGTTGTCTTGATCGTCAAGGCGAGCCGTGACTTTTTTCCCGACCGCTTCAAGCGCCTTCGTGATGGAAATCACGCTTCGGTTGACATCCTCCGCATGAGTCGCCGTCGTTTTTGAATCGACATCGATTCTCGAGGTGAGATGCTTCACGGTTTGCTCGTGCTCACCCACGCGATCATTCAGACCGGTCAGCGCCTCCCGAAATCCTGTCAGCGCCTGATTGAATTGAGTGAACTTTTGAGAGATCTGCTCGATCTTATTCTGGTGATCCGTCAACTCCTTTTGATGCCCGTCCAGCTTGACATCGACACGTTTTGCCAACCCTTCGTTCGTGCGTTGGACGACATCAATAACTTCTTTTTTCAAAGCTTCCATGGCTTTCGATAACTCGTCGAGCCGGGTGGATACCTTCGCGTCCTGCGTCTCGAAGCTCTTCTGCATCCACAGATAACGTGTGCTGCTGTCGGTTTCCAGCTTGGCCGCCAATTGTTCCAGTTTTTTTGTCTGCTGCTCCAACTGGACCGACCGATGCTTAAAATCTTCCTGCTTGTTCTGGAGCTCTCGTGCCTGATGCAGAGCCTTTTCCAGCTCTCCTCGCAGCTGCGGCAGTTCATGTTCGCGTAAGGTCGAAATTTCCTGGCTCTGCCTGGCTCTGGTCTGGGACAGCTGTTGTTGAAGATCTTTTTCGGCTTTTTTCAGGTCGGACTGCTGAGCGACACACCCCGGCAGAAGGAGACCTCCCACGGCGATACCGAGGAGCATACCATGCGTGGTTCGTAGCTGAGATGTCATGTCTTGAGTTCCAAACGACCGCCGACGATCAAGGCTCGTTCAGGCGAACGAGCACTACCAGCACACTACTTCCCTGTTTTGACAACGAGATGTCCACGACGATTCTGCGAGTAACAAGACTCCGTATGTTCCGTGCAGAACGGCCGTTCTTTGCCGTAGGAGACGACCGACAAATGAGTGGGGGCCATTCCCAGCTCGACGAGATAATTCCGAACGGCCTTCGCACGCTTTTCACCCAACACCAAATTATAGGCTGATGTGCCGCGCTCGTCACAATGTCCTTCGATTTTTAGCTGTGCATACGAGTTCGATCTGGCCCATTCCGCATTGCCGGAAAGGGCATGGCGTCCTTCATCGGTAATCGAAAAACTGTCGTACGTGAAAAAGACATCCCGAAGTCCGGCTGCCACCGAAGCCACTTGCTCCGCACGAATTTCAGCCAACTGGCGAGCGGCCGCGCCGGAATCTGCTTTTGCGATCAGCGCGTTGGTGTGGCCGCCACCGGGAGTACCGGCATTAGCGGCATTTCCGCCCAGCCGTTCTTCCGAAGGATTGCGATCCAATCCCCGTAGGCTGTTCGAATCTTCACGTCCGGAGAACGACGTATCGGGAAAACTTGAATTTGTCCCTTCTTTAGTCGCTCCTCCCTTGGCCATCTCTCCTCTGGCCATCTCTTCTTGTAAAGCCTGACTATCGCCTCCTGATCGGACCGCCTTCTTCGAGCACGCTGGAATTCCCAGTATGATGACACCAAGAATCAACGGCAAGTAGCCGGCTGGTAACGTTTTCATTGGATTCCTTTCCTCCTGTGAAAGATCGTCCCTTTTTCTTACAGCGAAGGACGATTGCCGTCAATGCCTTCCTGGATATTTACGATGCTGGGGACCAGGACGGTGCGCTATTGTGCGTCCCGGTAAACGTAATACGCTCAAGATCTTTACCGTCCACATTGATCATGTAGATCTGACTCTTACCATCCACCGTCGAGCTGAAGACCAGATGCCGTCCATCCGGAGACCAGGACGGAGAATCATCCACTCCCAGTCCTGTCGTTAGTTGCAGATGTTTCTGACCATCGGGGGTGATCACACACAGTTTGTACTCTTTTTTGGGAGTCCGGCACACATAGGCGATCCAATTTCCTCGAGGCGACCAGGCCGGCGCCGCATTATAGTCTCCATCAAACGTCAAGCGACGTACGTTGGATCCATCCGCACTCATAAGAAAAATTTGCGGTCCGCCGCTTCGATCGGATGTAAATGCGAGCTCCCGACCCGATGGAGACCACGAGGGAGACAAGTCCCCGGCCGCATGTGTGGTCAGTCGCTTCACGGCTTTCGTGTGAGTATCCAAACGGTACAATTCAGCATTTCCTTCATGGCTTGATGCGTAGGCTAGTGAATTGCCATCGGGAGATAACACCGGGGTGATGTTCAACCCTCCTTGCGCGACAAGGGTCCAACGCTTTCCCGTGGCAAGCTCGATCATGTCGATATCCTGCGTGTTCCGATTGCGGTACGTCGTGAAGACCAAAAATCGGCGATCCGGCGACCAACGAGGCATCAGGTTCAAGAACCCGTCGGCCGTCAACTGACGCGGATCGTACCCATCGTAATCCATCACGAACAACTCGCGGGCCGTCCCCAGCTCTGAGACATAGGCGATCTTCGTCCGTGCGATTCCCGGTTCTCCCGTATAGCGAAAAACCAACTCATCCGCAAAACGATGGGCCATGAGACGGGCCACCGATGTCGAGCCGATATATCGTTTCCCGCCCACGATTTCATTGCTGCCGACATCATACACGTACCCATCCATGCTGAGATCGGCGTCCTTGCTCCCACTCTTGATTCCCGCCTTACCCCAGACAATAACCGACACCCCGTTCTCAGCGGCTTGCTTGAAAGAAGCATCAGGTTCCACCCCGAGATGACTGACCTTGATGCCAAGACTCGGCAAATCGACAAGAGCGAAGACCAGCGAGCGTCGCACGTCCGCCTTGAGTACATCCTCGATACGCGTGCCCAGCTTGACGCGTCCTTCGGGTGACTCCGATCCACTCATGTTTTCAATCCCGGCGATCCCAAGTGGAATCTTTCGAAAATCCGGTCTGGTTGCCTCAAGAAAGACGTCGGCGGCACCGGATTCAATAATCCAAGCGGCGCCGATCGATACACACAGACTGACAAAGACAACGGCTCGAAACGTCATGGTTTATCCTTGTGGCTCTCCGACGGTAAAAGTAAAGTGGGCATCAAAATACGGATCAGTGATATCAGACGGAAACACGGGCAATGGGTTTGCACTGAGAACCGCTCGTTTCCCGGCTAAATCATAGTACTCGTTTCCCGAAGATTGCTCGATCGTCACACCGGTAACCGTTCCGTTTTTATGGAGTCTGAACTGTACGACAACGACATAGGCTTGGCTGGCCAGATCCAGGGGCGGAGCATTCCAAGAATTACTGATTCGCTGCCGTACAAGCGCGAGATACGCATTGGATCCCTGAGCCATCCCTGGAACCTTCAATGTGGTGTCAACAGCTTTGACGTTCTGGACCTTTGCTTCAACTTGAGGGGCGGGTCTTGACGGTACTTCCACCGGAGGCGCTCCTTTGGGCACCTCAAGTTTTTTGATCTTCTTCAGTTCTTCATCCAATTCCTTCGCCAAATCTTCCGTTAAAGAGGACGACTGCGCGGAAGCAACCAGCTTTTTTTGCGTTGTTTCCTTGGTTTCCGTGAGAACCGGCACATCGGGCAGCTTGATCACCGGTGTTTTTCTTGGCCTGTCCTCCGGACTGATGTCGCCGCGCTTTGGGGCATCCGGAGGCAACTCAATATCTTTCATGATATCGCGCATGAGATCATTCGACGATTTTGCCGGCGCGACCGGAGGGACGGGGACGGACGGTGCAGGGGGAAGAGGCACAGGCGCTGCCTTCACGGGAGAAACAGATTTGGGCTGTTCAATAGGTTTGAGTGACTCAACAGGTTTGGGTTGCTCGATGGGTTTGGGTTGCTCGATGGGCTTGGGCTGCTCGATGGCTTTGGCAACGGCTTTGGATTGTTCGATAGGCTTAGTCTGCTGTACCGGCTTGGGTGGTTGTACCTCTTTTTTAATCGGCTGACTTTTCTGAGGTTCGACGGTCTTTTCAGGAAAAGTCGGCAGACTTGCGAGGGAGATCTCAATGGATGTCAGGGGACGTTCGTCATGTCGCGGCAGTCGAACCCAAGCCACCATCGCCAGTATGCCGATATGGAGTACCAGAGAGACGACGACAGCAACGCCTAGGCGACGAGTCAGGGTCGCCTGCCGTTCATCATCCGAGACCATGCCGGCCGATGCCCAAGCCTGCACTGTGGACCTTATCCTACTGGTTGTGTTGGGATGGCATACCCTCACTGACACGTTCGAGTCCGGTGGGATCAGTCACCATGCCGAGCTTTTCGATACCGGCCTTTTTGACTCCATCCATCACCTGAACCACAATTCCATATGGCACGTCGCGGTCGGCGCGTAAATACAATGAGACATCGGCATGTTCTTCTTTCATCACACGCAGCTTCCGCTCCAGTTGAGCCACGCTCACCTGATCTTTGTCGAGATACAGGCGTTGATCCTTTTCGATCGTCAGCACCATTCGGATCTCCGGTTTGATCGTGTTCGATGCTGAAGTCGGCAACTTGATATCCATGCCTCGATAGAGCATCGGTGCCGTGACCATAAAGATCACCAGGAGCACCAGCACAACGTCCACGAGCGGAATCACGTTGATCTCCGCTAAAAATCGACGTTGCCTCGCCTCAAAGATCATCCCTTCGCTCCTACGGAAATCGGAACGACAGGTCTCGTTTGAGCTGGAATCAAGGCCAGGAGCTCCACCACAACCGAATCCATGTGCATGGCCGAACGTCTGATACGTACGAGAAAATAATTATAGGCGACGACGGCGGGAATCGCGGCAAACAATCCGGCTGCTGTCGCAATCAACGCTTCGGAGACGCCGGGAGCCACGGCCGCAATGCTGGCGGTGCCTTGTGTGCCGATTTCCCGGAATGAGTCGATAATGCCCATCACCGTTCCCAAGAGGCCCACGAACGGACAGATATTTCCGGTCGTCGCAAGAAACGGGAGAAACGATTCCAACTTGGCGATTTGACCTTGAGCCAGATGGGCCGCCGTCCGCTCCATCACATGTCGATCATACGCGACGGAACCGTTTTCATTCACCTCGGTGGGAATATAGCCGATCCGTTGAATAACGGCATGAAAAATCTTCGCGCAGGGACTCCCAATCGTTTGTTGGGCATGCCGAGTGACTTCTTCCACATCTCTGGCCCGAAGTAACAGAGTCATAAAATGACGATCTTTTGCATCAGCGGTGCGAAATACGGCCAATTTGTAGAAGATGATGGCCCATGACGTGATCGAAAAGCAGACCAGGAGTAAGAGGACCACCTTGGATACGATCCCGAGCGATAAAACGACGCCCAGTGGGCCGGTTTGAAACATACGAGTCTCTACTCTCCCTCAGCACCCATGATTTCTTGGCAAAATGGAATTGTACCAAACTCTGAAGAAAATGGCGGGGCCGACGGGATTTGAACCCGCGACCTCCAGATTGACAATCTGGCGTCCTAACCAGGCTGAACGACGGCCCCGCAAAATCTATCTCTGGCAGAACAGCGGCACGATAAGACGAAATCGTTGGTCGCCGATCAATTCCTGCGTGTAGGAACAGACCCCCCGCGCGGTAAGCACACCTCCTGTCCCTGCGTACCAATCGCTCCGAATGGTAGGCGGAACAGGGATTGAACCTGTGACCTCTGCCTTGTAAGGGCAGCGCTCTTCCAACTGAGCTATCCGCCCGATTTTCTTAGCAACCTGAGCGGAGCGTATCAAGTCCATACTTCCTTGTCAACGGGTTCGCGTACTGTTTGTCCAGTTCTGTAATATCCCGATTCCTAATCATGGCCGTTTCACCGAATTTTCTATGCGTATCCGCCGTCGACCGAGCTGGCGGGGGAAATATCGACGATGGATGTGTCTCAACCGGCTGCTTTCCACGTGCGTATAGATTTGAGTCGTCGCGATATCTGCATGCCCCAACATGGATTGAACGGCTCGCAGATCGGCCCCACCTTCCAGCAGATGCGTGGCAAAAGAATGCCGCAGCATGTGCGGGGAGATCGGCTTGGAAATACCGGCGCGGCGCGCCCGCTGCAGAAGCAGCTTCCAAAATGCCTGCCTCGTGAGTCCTCGTCCTCGCCGACTGATGAACAGAACGCGGGACGTTCGCCCTTTGAGTAGACCCGGTCTCACATGTTCCAAGTAATCAGTCAACATCTTGCCCGCAGTCTGTCCGATCGGGACGACTCGCTCCTTGGCACCTTTTCCGACGACTCGTACACAGCCCAGATTCACGTCGATCTGCGACAGGGTGAGTCCGATAAGCTCCGACACACGAAGACCCGCCGCATACAGCAATTCCAGCATCACGCAGTCGCGTTGATTCTCGGCGCGATCGCGAACCGGCAACTCCAGCAACGCCGTCACTTCTTGATGCGTCAGGGTCCTCGGCAATCGGACCGGCCGACGCACCGTCGTCATATCACGGAGAGGATTGATCTCGACGAGGTTTTCCCGAACCAGAAAGCGATACCACCCTCGCATCGCCGAGAGTAGGCGGGCAATCGATGCAGCCGAGAGGGTCTCTTGTTTGAGCGATGAGAGAAAGGATCGTATCCTATGTGGTGAAACGGAGTCTCCTATGCTGAGCTGATGCCGCCTCAAGTATCGCTGCAACCGCAAGAGATCGCGCCGATAGGACTCAAGCGTGTTGGTCGCCAGCCCACCTTCAATCCGCAGCTCGCTGAGATACCGTTCAAGAAGAGGATCCAGCAATGGTACCGTTGATTCAGTCATGGACGTCGGATGATGAACTATAGCGAACTCCCTTCATCCGCACAATGATGCCGGCATAGTTCTCCTTGACAGGTCGCAACCTTTCCGATACTAGTCTGCCTACGGCCTACCATCGGTCGAACAGAATGCTCGCCCACGCTCATAATTCTTTTTCCATCTCTATATGGCCGCCGCTGATGGTCGCCATCGCCCTTGCACTGGTGCTCGGCATCGGCCTCATTCCGGCCCAATCGGGCCAGGCAGAGGCGGCGGATCCCGTAAAGATCATTCCTCCGAATCCGCCGGTCTTGAACCAGGCCAAACAGTTGATCGAGAAAGGCGATCCGGAATCAGCCGCCACAGTCCTGCGTCGATTCTTGACGACCACTCCGCCACCCGAACACTTGGATGATGCCTACCTACTGCTGGGCGCCGCGCTCTACGGGATGAAGGACTATGGAGAAGCGCTCCGTTACCTGAACCAACTTCAGTCGGAGTTTCCTGAATCTGACCTCGTGGACCGAGGCAAGCTCATGTCGGCCCGCATCCATGTCGCCATGGGGAATATCGATCTGGCGCTGCCGTTGCTGGCGCAAGTACGGACAACGGCACCCGACGACGCAGCCAAACGTGAGGCGCAGCAGTTGACTGCCGAGGCATTGGCTCAAAAAAAGGACTATGTCCGGGCCATCCATACCTTGATGGAGGGAATGGCCGGCAGCTCCGACGCGCAGATGGCGGAGACACGGGAGCAGATTCGTCAATTCATCACGGAAAAACTGGACAAAAAAGGGTTGACCCGCGTGCGGGATGCCTATCCTCGTTCATACCCTGGCGACCTCGCGTCTCTACGACTGATCGATTACTACATCGGACGGGGCGAAGACCACTTGGCAGAACGGGAGGCCCGGCATTTTCTCACTGCGTTTCCTGCTCATCCCTCTGTCCCGAAGGCAAGCGAATCGCTGGAACTCATCAAATCGAGGTTGAAGGCCAATCAATATTTTATCGCGGCGGTTCTTCCGTTGTCAGGACAGTTGTCCGCCTTCGCCAATGACGTCCTGGAAGGAATTCAGTTGGCGGTAGAACGGGCTCGAGAACAACCGGGAACCCCATCCATTGGGTTGATCGTGAAGGATCATGATGCCGACCGGCAGGGCTTTTTAGACGATCTCTCGACGCTGCTCAATGACGATCGGCCGCTCGTCGTCATCGGGCCGATGCTGTCAAAAAATCTTCCGGTCATGGCCGAAATGGCGCAAAAGACCAGAGTCCCGTTGATTACACCGGCGGCGACACTCCCCAATGTCCGCCGGTTGGGCAACTATCTCTTCAGCACATCGTTGACGTATGCCATGCAGGCCGAGCGCATCGCAACCTATGCGGCGAAAGAACAGGGTTATCGACGGTTCTGTATTCTCCACCCCGACACCGTCTATGGACGAGAACTCGCCCGTCTCTTCGCACAGGAAGTGCGCCGGCTGGACGGTGAAATCATTTCCATCGAAACGTTCAAGGAAGGGGAAACGGATTTTGGTCCGCAGATCCAACGGCTCAAGGCCGAAGACCTGAAAAAATATGGGCTAGCCGTTCCGGTTGACGTGCCACGACAGCCCGGCAAACCCCTCAGCCGAAACGAAAAGCGCGTCCTCTATACTCCGGGATTTGACGCGATCTTCATCCCCAGTCGTTCGCACGAGATCGGCCTCCTCGCCGCGCAGTTGGCGTTTCATGACATCAAAGTCCCGCTGCTGGGCACCAACGGTTGGAACTCTCAGGACTTTGCCCGTACCGCCGATCGGACAGTCGACGGCGCAACATTCGTGGATGGTTTTTTCGTCGACAGCCCGAATCCCGCCGTGCAGGAATTCGTGCAGCGGTACCACAAGCGCTTTCAATCAACCCCGTCACTCTTCACCATGCAAGGCTATGATGCTGCCAGA
The DNA here is from genome assembly GCA_025934915.1 of Nitrospira sp. GTDB lineage: Bacteria > Nitrospirota > Nitrospiria > Nitrospirales > Nitrospiraceae > Nitrospira_D. The sequence goes on along the minus strand of JAICWG010000059.1, from coordinate 3,989 downwards.
GTGGTCATCGAAGGAATCCGTCAGGGGGCGACCTCCGGCGAAGCGCTCCACGATTTCCTCATGACGCAGCGCAACTTGCCGACACTCGCCGGACCTGCTGGTTTCGGACCAGACGGCACCCTTCACCGACCGCTCTTTCTTCTGCAAGTCAAACAGGGTAAGTTTGTGCAGTTGGATTGATCACTCATGAATTCTCTCTCACAGATTCTGCACACGATCTCGTATATGGGACTTCCCCTGTTGTTCGCGATGGTGCTCCATGAATATGCGCATGGATGGATGGCGGAGAAATGCGGCGATTCGACCGCGAAACGTGAAGGACGTCTTACCATCAATCCATTGGCTCATATCGATCCGTTCGGCACCGTCATCTTGCCGCTGATCTGTTTGATGTTGCCCGGAAGCTTTCTGTTCGGCTGGGCCAAGCCGGTTCCGATTGACCCTCGGAATATGCACCAGCCTCGACGTGACATGGCATTGGTGGCGGCTGCCGGACCGGGGATGAATTTACTGCTTGCCGTCGCGAGTGCCTTGCTCTTAGCACTACTCTTGACATTCGAACCGACCTTATCATTCAAAAGTTCGGCTGAAGCTGATGCTTCGTCAAGCCTCTTTGGGACCATGTTTCTCCGTCCGATCGCCGTCATGGCGCTGTATTCTGTGATGATCAATGTGTTTCTCGCACTGTTCAACCTGCTTCCGATCCCACCGCTCGACGGCGGCCGGATCCTGACGTCGTTGCTGCCGCCGAAACCGGCTATGGCCTTGGCGCGGTTGGAGCCTTATGGCATGCTCATCCTGGTGGGACTCATCGTGTTCGACAAAGAACTGGGCATTATCCATACGATCACCGGCACTTTCGCCAAGGGTCTATCCGGGACGATCTTGTCAACCGCGCTCAGTCTCCGTCCAGGAGTCGCAGAATGACCATGGCACGCAGACGAGTCCTCAGCGGCATGCAACCAAGCGGCCTCATGCATCTCGGCAATTATCTCGGTGCCTTAGAAAACTGGAAGGCATTGCAAGAACAGTATGACTGCTACTTCTTCGTCGCCGACTGGCACGCGTTGTCGACGAATTATGCCGACACCAGCCGCATTCGTACATTCGTGCGTGAGATGCTGATCGATTGGCTTGCTGGCGGTATCGATCCGGAACGATCCACGATCTTCATCCAGTCCCGGATTCCAGAACACGCCATCCTGAACCTCCTGCTCTCGATGATGACGCCCATCTCGTGGCTCGAGCGCAATCCGACCTACAAGGAAAAACAAGAAGAGATTAAAGAGAAGGATCTCACTACCTACGGTTTTCTCGGCTACCCGGTCCTGCAGGCCGCCGACATCCTCTTGTACAAGCCGGATTTCGTACCTGTAGGAAAGGATCAGCTTCCCCATCTAGAACTGACGAGGGAACTAGCTCGGCGATTCAATGACATCTACAAAACAGCCGTATTCCCCGAGCCGAAGGAACATCTGACCAAGTTTCCCAAGGTGGTCGGTACCGACGGCCGGAAAATGAGCAAGAGTTACAATAATACGATCAACCTGTCGGACACCGAGCCGGTGGTCCGGAAAAAGCTCAAGACCATGGTCACCGATCCGGCACGCGTCAGACGAACCGATCCAGGCAACCCGGATCTCTGTCCCCTCTACGAATTCCATAAGATCTATTCTCCACAGGCGATTCAGGACCAGGTCAATAAGGACTGCCGAACTGCCGCGATCGGCTGTATCGACTGCAAGAAACTCGTGGCGGACCGCATGGTGGAACAGTTGGCACCGATCTGGGATGCACGTTCGAAGCTGACTCAACATCCATCCCGCGTTGAAGAAATCGTGGAGGCCGGCAGCAAACGAGCAGCTGCGGTCGCCAGCGCGACTCTTCGAGAAGTGAACGAAGCCATGAAGATCTAGCCCGCCTCTCTCTCACTGAATCCTTCCTGCAAGATTTGCGAATCCGCTAGAAGAACAACCAAGTCAGTGAAAAAATGCCTCGCAGGATACCTATCAGCGAGGAGAGGTCGCTATGACGCACTGGGCCGGCCAATTAGGACTTGGGAGCATCGCTCTGCTCTTGGGACTTGTCTCGCTCTCCGGCTGCGGGACCTGGTGGCACGGAGACCATCAGTCCGTCACGATCTTCACGACACCTCTCGATGCGCAGGTCGTGGTCGACGACCGCGTCCATTTGCTGGCGCCGGGGACCGTCTCTCTCAATCGAAAAGAGAACCACCAGGCAGTCATCACCAAAGACGGTTATGAATCCAAGACCATGACTCTGACCAGAACCTGGTCCTAGTGGGTGCTCGGCGATGTCTTCGGCTGCGCCGTCATCTTCTCCTCTGCGTGTATTTCCACCGACAAAGACAACGGCGGCTATTACACCTTCGAGGATAAGGTCTACGTGACGCTGGAACAGAAAACGGCGGCGGCGCCCAGCAACTGACCGAACTCGCATTGAGCCACAGCGCGTGCGTTTGGAGGCAGGTTCTGAGGATTAATCGGTGGCAGCTTCAGAAGCTCTCGTACGTACCACATATCTATAGATAGAGCCTGCATGCATATGCGAACACACAACAACTTGTCATGCTTCTGCGTCTATACCATTCTGGGATTAGGAGAGTTACGCAAGATTAGCAAGAACGGCGGAACAGCCGAATTATCACAGAGGAAACCGTGGTCTACCGCGAAGCAACTCCTGGCACAAGCGCAATCAGAGAATCACTGGGTACCCATCATCTTTGCTGCCGCAGAGCATATCAAAAACCTCCTTTATTACGCTGAGATCACAAACATCGCACTACGCCACAACACGACTACCTATTCCTTTGCCAGACTGACTCCGATAGATGGCAGCTTCCCCATAACTCGGTTAACGCTCAAATCGACCGGAAAACGTATCGACGAAAACTTTAGAAGACCATATGCGATTTGTCTCACGCCCGCATTTCTCAAAAAGCTGATTGAAAATGGCCCACCTGTCACAATGCCCAGACTTGCAAACATCGCCAGAACGTCGCCAGACGCAGCATCCTCGGTCCTAAATAAGTTATTGCCAAATCAGCATCTTCAGCGATTGATCCTAGAAGAATTGGCGAAATCCATCAGCACCCTACCCGTAGAGAAAGAGGGGATTCGGTGGGCGCTGACTCTGAGAGCAAATTATGTTCGGCTGAATATTGGTCGTATTGAGGCCTTTAAAATTGATAAGGACAAGGTGAGGGTGCTCATATCTGATTCCAAGGTGAACCAAGGATTGCGGGAAAAGATCGGGAATTTTGATCGAGGGTGGTATAGAGCGATCCCCGGCGCAATCTCCGTTAATATGCCTCACCAAGAGTTCTTGGTGATCGCAGAAGACTTAAGAGGACCTCATACGACCTTTATAAACCAGGCTCTTGCTGAGGGACGAAGAACAAGTTACGCAAGATCACACTCTCCTAGTCTGATTCAGTTTATCAATGAACAATTCCCCTTAACCCCGTCCAAACTCGATGAATCATCAGATCTTTCCGGCCTAGAGCGCGAGGATGCCGAAATCATAAAACGAGCGGATATCGGGCCAACAGAAAAGCAGCAACTCATCCAAGCTCGACGCAAGCAAGGTATTTTTAGAGCCAACGTGAGCCATTACGAGACTGCGTGCAGAGTAACGGGCATATCAATTCCAGAGCACCTTATTGCAAGCCACATCAAACCATGGCATGAATCGACGGATGAGGAACGAATAAGCGGGCATAACGGTCTCTTGCTCGCTCCCCACATTGATCATTTGTTCGATGGTGGATGGATATCCTTTGGGGACGATGGCTCTCTCCTCATATCGCAATCGCTGAATCAAGATGTCCTAGGGCGTGTCGTCAATTAGCGGCCTGAGCGTTTTCCGGATTCACACAGGAAGCGTATTGTGCTTCACTGTTCACAAGCCGATGGAGGGGCTTCTGAATGGTGCGACGCTATGGGCTGCGGGACGATCAATGGGAGCGG
>JAICWG010000273.1 GCA_025934915.1 Nitrospira sp. | reverse complement strand
CGGGAAAGACAATGTGGTAATGGATTTGCCACGCACAGTGAGCGCCCTTTCTAACTGCTTCGTCCCTCTGGTCCGCCATACGCCAGAGGGTACCAGAAAAGATTGTCCCCGTAGCAAGCTACGGGGAATCACAAGTTCAACAGATACGCCTTCACACCGGACAGCTTGCCGAGTTCTTGATTCAGGCTGGCGACGATCTCCTGTTGACTCTTGGTGCGCTCATTCCAATCCTTCAACGTGACCCAACTCTCGGCGCGATTGACTCTCGTTGGACGGTCGCCGAGGGCCACCATCGTATACGTATGGGCAATCTCAGGGACCGTCTTGAGCAACGCTTCCAATTCTCTGGCATAGGTATCGGTATACCGAAGGGTGGCGCCTTGCGGCGCGGTGAGGAAGCCGGAAAACCATCCCGCGTCTTCGAGAGGCGCTAATTCGGAGGGGAGTCGAATGAAGCTCCCCGCAGCAAGCTGCGGGGTATCACAGAACTCAATTCCGAAGACTTCTCGGAAGGAGAGGCCAACCCCGTAGCGAGCTACGGGGAATGTCAAGTTCAAGATGGACAGGCTCGCAAGGCTCGCCCCGACTGCCACGATCACAATGACTATCCGGGCGTTCATGGCCCATGCTAATCCACGGCGATACCGTTGACCCACATCGTCCGTCAATCGTGCGGCAAATCGAAACCTGGTCAACCCAATGTCATGGCGAAGCAACCGCCCACACATCATCGGGGTTAAAGTTAGCGCCACGAAGCCGGACAAGAGCACAGCCGATGCGACTGCAATGGCCAATTCCGCAAACAGTTGGCCGACAATGCCGGTCAGAAACGCGATGGGGACGAATACGGTGACGAGCGAGATGGTGGTCGCCACGACGACAAAAGCGATTTCATTGGTACCTTCGATGGCCGCCCGCTCCGGCGGCATGTCGGCGACGATCCGACGATGAATATTCTCGAGGACGATGATGGCATCGTCCACCACGAGGCCTACGGCGAGCACAAGCCTCAGCAAGGTCAGGACGTTCAGCGAACACCCTGTGACCGCCATGATCGTGCAGGTCCCGATAATCGAGACTGGAATTGCAACAGCCGGTATGAGCGTCGCTCGTGTACTACCTAGGAAGAGAAAGATCACCATCACAACAAGGAGCAACGACAGGCCCAAGGCCACATACACTTCATCCAGAGACCGTTCGATCGGGGTCGCGCTGTCCCACGCCATGGTCAGGTTCATACCGTCCGGCAGTCCCGCCGAGATGGACGGCAGTTGCTCTTTGACGGCACGCGCCACGGCCAAGGTATTCGCCTTAGACTGGCGAGACACGGAAATCCCCAGTGAAGACTTGCCGTTGAATCGTACCAGCTTGCGGGTATCCTCCGCGCCCAGTTCCACACTCGCCACATCTTCCAGTCGAACCGGATAGCCTTCGCGGTAAGCCACGATGAGCGATTCGAATTGTCTTGGTGACTGCAGCGTGCCCTTCAGCGAGATGCCGAATTCCATCTGATTGCCCTCGATCCGTCCGGCCGGAATGGAGGCATTCTGGTTGCGGATCGCCTCTTCCACGTCCTCAACGGTCAGGCGACGCGCAGCGAGTCGATCGGGATCCAACCAAATCCGCATGGCATAGCGCCGTTCACCGTCAAGATACGTCGCCGATACTCCGGGGATCATGGCCAGCCGCGTCTTGATGAATCGATCAGCGATGTCCGACATTTCCAATTCAGAATGGCGATCACTGGACACGGTAAGCCACAGAACTTCCGTATTCTCCGCAGCGGCTTTTTCGACATGGGGTTCAAGAATTCCCAACGGCAACACCGGACGGATCTGAGAAACCCGAGCGCGGACATCGTTGGTTGCATCATCCAGGTCCCGTTTCAATTCAAATTCCATGGTGATCAACGACACTTCTTCGCGGCTGGCAGAGGTGATCGTCCGGAGTCCCTGAATGCCGCTGAGTGCATCTTCAAGCGGTGTGGTTACGTCCAACTCGACGACGGATGCGCTGGCCCCCTGATACACCGTTCGGACCGAGACGATCGGCGGTTTGATGTCGGGGTACTCGCGAACGGGCAGTCGCAGGAAACTCAAGAGGCCGAACAACACCAGGAGCAGCGTCATGACGATCGCAAACACCGGCCGATGAATACAGGTTTCGAAAAGGCTCATGCCTGCTCCGAATGGGACTGGAAAGGACACACTTCTATCGGGCAAGGCAGCTTGCCCGTTACTCGGATGATTTGATCGAGACAAGTGCGCCGTCGTGCAGCTTGTGGGTTCCGGTCCTGATCACAACATCCCCTTCTTTCAATCCTGCACGGACGTGGACCATCCCTCGTTCTCGCATGCCTAACGTGACTTCTTTCAGTCGGGCGATCCGTTCATCGACCTGAAATACCATGGCCTTATCCTGCCGAAGAAACCCGGCCTCTTCCGGGATGAGCAACGCACGGGAATCTTCCCCCACGGTCAACCGGACGGTGACGAAGAGACCAGGCCGGAGAGTACCAGCTGGATTCGGGACCACCGCGCGCACCGCCACGGTCCGATTGACGGCATCGACTCTCGGATCGATCACCGTGACCTGTCCCTCAAACGTCGCATTCGGAAAGGCATCCGTCGTCACGATCAGCAGCTGATCGACATGCAGTCGGCTCAACCACACTTCCGCAACCTTGAAATCCACATGGAGGTTGCGTAGATCCTTGAGATTGACGATGTCCTGACCCGGCTGAAGGTAATCGCCGACCGAGATGTGCCGAAGCCCCAGTGTTCCGCTGAACGGGGCACGGATGGTGGTTTTCTTCAGACGAGCCGCGTATAAGCGACTGTTCGCCGCAGCCACGTGCCAAGCCATCCTGGCTTCGTCCATCTGTTGAGCCGGCACAATGGCGGTCTGCTGGTCGGCAATCCGCTTCAGCCGCTCATAGGTCACCAGCGCCATTTTCTCCTCCGCCGTCGCTTGATTGACTTGCGACTGGAGTTCCTCGGGATCCAATTCCAGCAGTGGCTCCGCACGTTCGACAACCTGTCCGTCTTGAAAATGGATCCGGTGAATGACGCCGGCGATCTCGGGTCTCACCATGATCGACGCGATCGCCTCCAGCGTGCCCACGGCCTGGATCGATTCTGTCATTGAACCGACGATGACGGGCGAGACTTCCACCAAAGTATGCTGCTCGGACGCTGGGGCGGCAGTCGATGACTCGCTGGTTGACCGGCCGCTCAGCCTGATTGCAATGATGAGGACGACCAGCAGAGCGACCCCGATGGCGACGGTGGAACTTTTCGACTTCATATTCGTCAGTCAATTCTGGCCGTAGGATCTTGTCCCATGGTAGTCGGACGGGCACACCAGTCCCAGTCATATAGAAGACGAATAAACCGGACAGAAACCTCACCTGCCGATTTATTCCGTATACAGCAGACGGTGTGTAGAGGCAGCAGGGAGCCTGCGTCCATAGGCGCCGGCCTAGCGGCTCGGCTGTGGAATCGGCCTACATATTCCTGACAGACGAGGATTCAGAGGCCTGCAACGTAAGGTATGGTGAATTGGGATTGCCAAGCAGATGCCGTTGTGGCTTGGATTCAGTCGCTGGAAGATCAGCGCGAACGGGCCATCCTGCTCTATCCATCTAATCTTGACTATATTGTGGCTTTCCACTGTGTCTCTCTTCTCTTGAGAAGAAGATGAAGAGCTGACTAAAAGTACTCCAGCTTTATCGAGCCGATCACCGTGAAAGGCGCGCCGGTATAGACGACCTCCCGGAAGTCTATAGCTAAACCCACAATTACTGATAGACAGGATAGACTGACCTGCCCCCTATAAACCAGGCCGGAGCTGGAGTTAGGATTCCGGCCGACGGAAGGAGGGGGCATGGCACGAAAACGGTATGCGGCAGAGGAGATCATCGGGCATCTGCGGACCATCGAGATTGAAACGGGCCGAGG
>JAICWG010000202.1 GCA_025934915.1 Nitrospira sp. | reverse complement strand
TGCTTGCTGAGAAGCACGCTGACGTGACACTCGACTTCCTGCGCCGGGCCCCCGAACTCCTCGGACTCATCGGAAACGGACCCGAAGCCCTCGCGCGATTTGAAAATTGGTTTAAGGCCGGGATGGAAGTCGCGGCCTACACCCAGGACGGAGCGCGTGCTTACTTTTCAGTGGAGTCGCGGAAGGCACTGGCTTCGGTCGAACAAGCCTTGAGCGGGGTGCCGTTTCGACAGGTCGCGCGACGAGTGAAACTGTTCGTCCAGGGACTCTGTGGAACCGACGTCGCCGTGACGACGCTTCCGGACTCTGTGACGTCCCCATCTCGCGCGACGGTCAGCGGCGATGGGAAAACTATTTCGTTGCCGGCGCTGCTCCGTCGGTATCCGACAGCCGTGGAAAACGAGCGTCTCTATCTCGTGATGGCGGCGCACGAAGCTGGACATTTGGAGTTCGGTACCTATCGCCTCCGGCTTGAGTCGCTGACCGATTTGATTAAAACCGTACGCCGTCGGTATGGTCGATCTCATGAAGCCGGACCGGACACACTAGCCGCCCTCTTTCAAATGTACCCGAACCCAGCACTGGTGCGGGACCTCTGGATCGTGCTGGAAGATGCGCGTATCGAATTCTTGCTCCAAACCGAGTATCCAGGGCTCCGGTGCGACCTTGCGCGATTCGCTGCTGAATCCATCGCTCCACGCGACCCGACTGAAGGAGTAACGCCTAAGGAACTGATCGTCGATGCCCTCCTGAGGCTCTCCACCGGTGACACGGAGGATTCAGCGGTGCCCAAGGCCGTCAGGGAAGAAGTTTCTATCCTCTGGAGCATGTGCCGTTCCATTCTCAAGACTACGACCACGGCAGAAGAAACTGTTCGTGTGGTCGATCAGGTCCATGTTCGGTTGGAAGAACTGCTGGTGGCTCACGGCGAAATGATACGTGCCGAGCGGCGCGAGGAACCGAAGGATGCAGAAACGGGACAGGCGAAACCGGAGCAACCGGGCGACCAGTACCGCGCAGTGACCGATTCGGCCGATCGTGGCTCGATGAATCCGGAGTTCATCACGTGGAGTCAGGAACAATTCGACCAGCAGCGCGAGCCTCGGGCACAATCGGACGGTCGAACGAGGGAGAATGTCCGGAGTGGCGAGCAAGATTCCGGAAGCAGAGATAGGTTGGGGGAGGGGCGTTCATTGCCGGCCATTGTGGAAGAGTGCCTCACACGTGAGATGGAAACACGACCGATTCGGGATATCAGCGCTCATGACGGGCAAGCCACACTCTACGCTGAGTGGGACTATCGGATCGAGGATTATCGGATAAACTGGTGTTGCGTGGTAGAACGCCCAGCAGACTTCGGATCCGACGACTTTGTCACAGAGACATTGCGCTCCCACCAGAGTACCGTCAAGTCACTCCGTCGTTGTTTTGAAGGCTTGCGTCCACCAGCCTTCCGCCGCGTCGCTGGGCAACCCGACGGGGAAGAGGTGGATCTCGATGCCCTTGTCCGCCGAACAGCGGAACAGCGGGCGGGCATGGAAGGCGACGATCGGCTGTATATCCGGCGAGAAAAACGAGAGCGCGACGTGGCAGTGGCCTTCCTCATCGATATCAGCGGATCAACAAGCCGAGACCTTGGAGCCGGTCGGCGGGTGATCGACATTGAGAAGGAAGGTCTGGTGTTACTTTGTGAAGCACTGGATGCCGTCGGCGATCAGTATGGACTCTATGCCTATTCGGGCCAAGGACGAGCGAAGATCGAGTTTCTCACGATCAAGGACTTCGATGATCGACTTGGGGCGACGATAGCTCATCGGTTGGGTGGCCTGGCTCCTCGTCATCAGAATCGCGACGGTGCGGCCATCCGCCACGCCACGGCAAAGCTGCTGGCGCGGGAAGCTAAGAATCGCCTCCTCGTCCTGTTGAGCGACGGAAGACCATTGGACGACCAGTACAAGGACGACTATTCGTTAGAAGATACGAAGGCGGCACTCCACGAGGCAAGACAACGAGGAGTCGGGACCTTTTGTATCACGATCGATCGGGAAGCTGAAAATTATCTATGCCGCATGTACGCCGATGCACAGTACTGCGTCATAGACCGCGTCGAGGCGCTTCCGGCGAAGTTGCCTAGGATTTACAGGCAATTGACGGCGTAAGAACTCAGAAATATGAATTCAAGAAGATGACGGACTCGATCGGAAAGCCGACGATTCCTCCATGGTTGTATAAGCTCTTCACAGGACATCAATATCCCTATGTCCGTCGATTAGCCAAGTTCGGGCAGACGGTGAAACCCGGTGAAGACCGTCCGGAGCCGACGAAGGACATGATCGAAATAAAGTTCTGGGAAGTCTATCCTCGTTGCCGAGTAAAAGTATTGCAGGAAGTCAAAGAAGGGATGATCGTGGTCTTTCACGACCTCGGAGAGTATCCTCCGGGCGGCTTTCAGGAACTCGTCGACAATCCGGAGGAGTTTCTGGCAAAAACATTCGGCAAGAAGAAGATTAAGGTCAATTTCTATGACGGAGATAATTTCGTCTGCACGATCAACTTCAAAGTTGCGGGCTGGACAGAGCACGGACATGCGTGACGGCTACGGAGTGAAGTGTATGGGGATGTCAGGCTTCACACGGTATGTGTCACGCTTCACGAGGTGACAATGATGGAACGACCGAAAGTCACGGTAGTCGGTGCGGGAAACGTCGGAGGGACGACGGCGCAGCGGTTGGCCGAGAAGAATCTCTACGACGTGGTACTGGTCGATATTGCCCAAGGGATTCCGCAGGGTAAGGCGCTCGATATTTCACAAGCAGGGCCGGTCTGTGGGTACAGCACGCGGGTGGTCGGCACCAACAGTTACGGGGAAACTGCCGGGTCGTCGATCGCCGTGATCACGTCCGGCATTCCGAGAAAACCGGGTATGAGTCGAGATGAGTTGTTGTCGACGAATGCGAAAATCGTGAAATCCGTCGTCATGGAGCTCATCTCACGCTCTCCGGACATTATCCTGATCCTCGTGACCAATCCATTGGATGCCATGGTCCATGTGGCGCGTTCCGTCAGCGGTCTCCCTAAATCGAGAATCATCGGGATGGCCGGAGTATTGGACTCAGCAAGAATGCGGGCGTTCATCGCCGCTGAATTGAAAGTGCCGGCTACGGAGGTTCAAGCAATGGTATTGGGCGGACACGGCGATACGATGGTGCCGCTGCCGCGCTACACGACCGTGAGGGGGAGGCCGGTGTCGGAACTGATGTCGAAGGAGAAACTCGACGCCATCGTCAAACGAACGCGGGAGGGTGGAGCCGAAATCGTGGGCCTTTTGAAAACGGGCAGTGCCTTTTATGCTCCGTCCGCTTCAGCAGTGGCGATGGTTGAATCGATCCATAAGGACGAGAAGCAGGTGATGCCTTGCGCGGTGTTGTGTGAAGGGGAGTACGGACTCAAAAACGTCGTCGTCGGGGTTCCGGTGAAGATCGGACGCGGAGGGGCAGAACAGATTCTGGAGTATGAACTGACCAGCGATGAACGCGCGGCACTGGAAACGTCGGCCAGCGCGGTGCGGGAACTCTGTTGCGCCGTTGATCGACTCATGACTTAAGTAAAACGTCAATCACCATCCGGTCGCTCGTCACCGCAGATCGCTGATACAGATCCACACCTGTGACGAATGATGGTTGTCGGATGACGAAGGCGTACGCTTGACAATCGGAGAAAAGCTACAGTACAGACATCGGACTAGACAATCAACCGTTCAGAGGAGAGGGAGCAATGAAATTTCTTGAAGATCCGATGCAGACGATGTGGGCGGGATTTGCGCTGTCCATCGTCTTGATAGTCATATATTTAGGTTTAACTGGAATTGGCGCGGGAGAAGCCGAGTGGGCCTCTCTGATCCTTCGTTGGGTGCACTTCCTGGCTGGGATTACGTGGATCGGGCTCTTGTATTTCTTCAACCTGATCAATGCCGCCTTCTTGAAAAGCCTGGATGGGCCGACCAAGAATATCGTGATCCCAAAACTCATGCCGATGGCGCTCAATTGGTTCCGGCATGGGGCCACCGTGACCGTGCTGGCGGGGGTCTTGTTGTATGGCCACATGTACCACAAGGGCGGAACAGGAGCGGTGGCTTTGGCAATCGGTGGGCTGCTCGGGATCATCATGATGGGTAACGTCCATGGGATTATCTGGCCGAACCAGAAAAAGATTATTGCCGCAGTGACCGCGGCTGCTCAGGGGACCCCAGCCCCACCTGAGATGGCTCAGTGGGGACGAAGCGCATTGCTGGCTTCTCGTGTGAATTTCATGCTCTCGATCCCCATGTTGCTTTTCATGGGAGCCGGTAGCCATTTCAGATAGAACCTATACATCTCTTGGCCGGTGGGGGTAAACCCTACCGGCCGGATTTTGTATTTCTACCTTATTATGTCCTGCCTTCTATACCCAGCCGCGGACTAGGTCTCCTAGCCTTAACTGCTTGAGATTCAGGCCTATTCTGGTTTCGTTGCCTTGACGGATCAAGAGGAGGAGCCGTATAGTACCACTTCCATATTGAGGATGTAGATCGACACAGGTATGCCTACGACTGCAGAACCACGCCTTGTCCAACAGACTGAGGGTGCCCCTTGGGAGATCGAGGGGTATCTCAAAATCGGTGGTTATGAAGCCTGGAAACGTTGCGTGAAAGAGCTGAAGGCGACCCAAGTGATTGATGAACTGAAGAAATCAGGTCTACGAGGGCGAGGTGGAGCAGGGTTTCCGACAGGAATCAAATGGGACAAGGTCCTCAACCACCGGGTGAAAGAGCGCTATTTCGTCTGCAACGCCGGCGAACACGAACCGGGAACGTTTAAAGATCGTCATCTGTTGAAAACGTTGCCCCACCAGTTGATCGAAGGCTGTCTCATCGCATCTCACACGGTGCAGGCAAAAGCCTCCTTCATCTATGTGAATCATGAGTACCATGAAGAGCGGCAAAATCTTAAGAAAGCTTTGGCTCAAGCAAAAGAACGGGGATTGCTCGGTAAGAATGTGCTGGGAAGCGGCTTCGATATAGAACTGGAAGTTTTTGAAGGCCATGGAAGCTACGTAGCCGGGGAAGAGACGGCCATGCTTGAGTCGATGCAGGGCCGTCCGGCGATGCCGCGGCAAAAACCGCCATTTTATCCGACCGATTTCGGTCTCTATGGCAAACCGACCTTAGTCAATAACGTTGAGACGTTGTGCAACATTCCTCGGATTCTTCACAAAGGCGCCGCGTGGTTCACGCAGGTTGGAACGGAGAAGTGTCCAGGAACAATGATGTTTTCATTGAGCGGCGCCATCAATCATCCCGGTGTGTACGAGATGCCGATGGGCGTGACGATTCGTGATCTGATTGAGCAATGCGGCGGTGGAGTGCCCAACGATCGCAAGATCAAGGCGGTTTTTCCGGGTGGTCCAGCGTTTTCAATGGTAACGGCGGATCAGCTCGACCTTCCTATGGACTTCGATTCGTTGAAGAAAGCCGGGACGGGGCTAGGATCGGCCGGTGTCATCGTTGTCGATGATGCGACCTGCATGGTGGCCAAGACGTTGCACTTTTCCAGTTTTTTCAAGAACGAAAGTTGTGGGCAATGCCCCCCGTGCCGAATGGGAACCATCAATTTAGCCGCGCTGATGATCAAGATTGAATCGGGGCAGGGTACTCAAAAAGACCTGGACAGTCTGCTCCAACTATGTGGATTCGTCAAAGGGACCGGGTACTGCACCCTCGTAACCGGAGCCTCAGTATTGGTGCAAAGTAGTGTGAAGCTGTTCCGCCACGAATACGAAGATCATATTCGGCTGCAAAGGTGTCCCTATCAGGAAACACCGGTCGGGATTGTTGCTCATTCCTAGGAGGAGCCATGCCGCGGGTGACGTTTCTTCATTCGGAGGGGCGAAGCGGGGAAGTGGAAGAGAACATTTCCCTCCTCAATGCTGCAAAAGAAGTGGGGTTCCGGTTGAACCATGACTGTGGAGGAAATGCCTCCTGCACGACCTGCAGAGTGGAGGTCCAGATGGGGCATGAGCACCTCTCAGAGATAGATTTCGACGAGCAAGACTTGCTGGATCGAGAAGCATTGACGGAGTCATGGCATCGTCTTGCATGCCAGGCACGTGTCCTGGGGGATGTCGTGGTCCGTGTGCCGGAAGCCAAATGGGGAAATCCAAACAACGACGACGACAACAGAAGCATGGGGTTGATATTCGAGAGAGAGGTGTTAGACTAACGTTCTAGCCCGTGGGTACGGGTTGGACTGATCTATTAGAGGAGGAAGACAATGGTTATAATCACGTCGGTGGCGGAGCAGAAAATCAAGGAGTTGATGGCCGAGGAAAAAGACATCGTCGGGTTGCGGGTGTATGTCCGAGGCGGCGGGTGTCATGGCTACCAGTATGGGATGGCATTTGAATCCAAAATGGCCGAAGACGATACCGTGATAGAAAAGGGTGAGGTGAAGCTCATCATGGATTCTCAGAGTGCGCCGTTGCTTCAAGGGGCGGAAGTCGACTACGTCGACAGCGTGCAGGGCTCCGGCTTTTCGATCAAGAATCCACAGGCCAAGACCACGTGCGGTTGCGGCAGTTCGTTCAGCGCATAAGCGCCGATACGGAATCGCCGTACGAAAGCTGATAAAGGACCTCCACGCCAGGACCGCTCGTACCTGAGCGGTCCTGGATTTTGACTCCACTCCAGAGACACACGATCGAATGTCACAGGTCTATGTGACAAGGCGCTATCGGTTTTGCGCCGCACACCGGCTGCACACGGACCAGCTGTCGCCCGAAGAGAACTGGGCGGCGTTCGGAAAATGTAATAATCCGAATGGTCACGGGCATAACTACGTCGTCTTGGTCACGATCACGAGCGGAGCAACACAAGAGCCTTGTGACCTCAACCATCTCGACCGCTTGGTCAATGAGAGGATTATCGATCGGTTCGATCATCGTGACCTCAATAGCGACCCGGCGCTGTCAGAACTCACGACCACCGGGGAAAACATCGTCAAATTGATCTGGGACATTTTGAAGCCCCAATTGCCGGCAGGGCATCTGCACAAGGTGGGTGTCATCGAGACGCGAGATAACTATTTCGAATATGCGGGCGTCGCGTGAAACGACGAGGGAATGGAGTGAGGAAGCCACAGAAGAGAGAGAAAAAACGAGAGCTGGTTGAGAATAGCAGCGGGAGTGGGAAGCCGGTTGATCTACCGGTGCTCCAGTCGCTGGTTACCAAAATTCTGGTCGCCCTGGGGGAAAGACCGGGTCGCAACGGTTTGCTGAAAACGCCCGAGCGCGTGGCCAAAGCACTGGCTTTTATGACGCAGGGCTATCAACGTGATATCGATCATCTGTTGAACGGCGCGCTGTTTCCGATCGAATACGACGAAATGGTCATCGTCAAAGACATCGATTTCTTCAGTATGTGTGAGCACCACCTGCTCCCGTTTTTCGGCAGAGTTCATGTCGGTTATTTGCCGAATAAGAAAGTGGTCGGCCTCAGCAAGATTCCGCGGATTGTCGATACATTTTCGAGGCGACTACAAGTACAGGAACGGTTGACGGTTCAAATCGCGGAAACTCT
>JAICWG010000298.1 GCA_025934915.1 Nitrospira sp. | reverse complement strand
GAGGATGGAGTGGATGGCCTGCATCGTGGCATCAATCTCGTCATCGGCAGTATAGAAGTGCGGCGCGATTCGAATACCGACGCCGGGCCGAAAGTCCACAAGGATGTCGCGGCGGGCCAACTCATGCACGACGGCGGCCGCATGGGGAACATCGACGGCGACCATGCCGCCCCGCCTTGCTGTGTCCCTCGGCGACTTCACCTGCCATCTATACTGATCTGCCAGCTCAACCAACCGGGAAGTCTGCCGGATCGATTTTGCCCGGATCTTCCCGACGCCCGCCGCAAGAATGATTTCGTAGCCGCTTTCCGCCGCATACAATGCCGGGATGCCGGGCGATCCATGGAGAAAGCGGTGGATGTCGGGAGCATAGGTGATGGGGCCTGGCTCAAAGGCAAAGGGTTCTCGGTGCGCCATCCACCCGGTCAGCTTCGGCTCCAGTTTGTGGTGCAACGCCGGATGCACATAGAGGAATCCGGCGCCGGGACCACCGCAGAGCCATTTCACGGACCCGCCCACCACAAAATCAACGTCGAGAGCCTTGACGTCAAAAGGCACAGTCCCTGCCGACTGGTAGACATCCAATACGACCTTCGCGCCCACCGAATGGGCTTTGTGAACGATGGCCTGGACATCTTGAATGTACCCACTCTTGAACAGCACGTGTGAGATCGGCACCAGGAGCGTCTCCTCATCAATGGCGTCCAGCAGGCGCTCCGTATCGATGGTCACACCGTCATCGCTGGGAACCATAACAAGGCGTGCTCCGGAAGCGCGGACATGCGCCTCATAGACATACATTACGGAAGGGAAATTCAAGGCTTCGTAGACCACTTTGTTGCGCTTCTGAGTCAGATCAAAGCAGGATGCAATGAGCGACTGACAGACGGACACGTTCTGGTGCATCACCACGGTCCCTGGATCGGCGCCAATGATGCGGGCGACCTTGTCGCCGGTGCTCACCGGCATTTCCCACCAGCCCTCATCCCATGCCCGGATGCCGCGCGTAGCCCAGAGATCGGCGAACTCGCGCAGGCGGTCGTAGACGCGAACCGGCATCGCACCCAACGAGTGACTGATCATGTAGATGGTCCGGTCAAGGATGGGGAAATCCTTCCGGTACGACAGCAGCTCATCCATCGTCGTCACGATCCATGCGGGTCTTCACACATGAGGGACCGGGCTTCCCACAGTTCAGGGAAAAACTTCTTATCCAAGGTCGCTCTGAGATAGGAGGCGCCGCTGCTGCCGCCGGTCCCCCGGCTCATCCCGATGGTCCGCTCCACCATTTGAATGTGCCGCAGGCGCCAGGCAACGAGCAGTTCATCGAACTCCGTCAATCGTTCACAAACGTCAATCCAATCGCGGTGCCCCCCCTCTTTGCGATACACCGCGACGATCATCTGAGCCCGGACCCGAAAACGCTCGCTCTCCGCAGCGTCCTGGGACATCGGAGGGGCCGTTTCCATCGCCGCCAGCGCTTCGAACAGCACATCGCGGAGGGACGGTTCCTGCAGCCGCCGCTGAAGCGCGGCGAACAGTTCCGGGGCGGGCTCGTGTAGGTCCAACATCCGCTCATCCTTGAGACCGCAGAGGAACTCCAGCTCGCGAAACTGTTCGGACTGAAACCCGCTCGCAGGTCGCAGCCGATCGCGAAAGGCCAAGAAGTGCGTCGGCAGCATCGTTTCCAAGACGGTGAATTGTTCGACCAGGAGTCTGGCGATCTCGGTACACCGCCTTAACAAGCGGGCCGCCTCATACACCTCGTCTCGCGAATCAGGCCGTCGTGTCGTGGCCCGTAGATTCACCACGACCGCATCCAGTTCGTGCAACAACAATTTGAACCAGAGCTCGTAGGTCTGATGAATGATGATAAAAAGCAATTCGTCATGGGCCATCGGCGAGGAGAGAGGAGATTGCAGACGCAATAGTTCGCGAATCCGAAGGTAATCGCCGTAGGTCAACTGGCGGTCGGCTTGCGAAGATGGCGGCTCAACGCTCATGCTGCGCTCTGGGTATACGCGGATGCTGCTCGCGCAGCGCCCGCTGGATGGGCTCAAGGACCTTGATCTTGAACGGCTCGAACGGAAACGGGAACGCTTTCTGAAACCCGGCTACTTTCTATTCTGCACGTCCACGAAACAAGGTTCAATGACATTCGTGGTCCGCAGTCTGCGCCGGAGCGCTTGTGCACACTGGAAGAACACGGGCCTGATTTAAGGTGCCACACCTCTTTGTGCCTCACTATCGGCCGACCGACTCAAACTATTGTCGCTACTCTTGGAGTCTGTGTCGGTCTGAGCCTCAACTCGATGAAGTACCGGTTGCCCCTTGGTCCCATCCTCAAACAGGCATCTGTAGCATCTCGCCCCGAAGCGCACGACCTCGTTGGGGACTTTGGCCGCAACGGTATCCGGTCAGCGTAGGTTCGAGTCACAGAATCAACCACTTGACGTGAGCTTTCGCGCCGACCAGAGGGCGATGGGCAATGGCACAATGATCGCAGCATTCATACTGGACGAGGTCGGATACTTCACACACAAGGGGGA
Source organism: Nitrospira sp. (assembly GCA_025934915.1). Lineage (GTDB taxonomy): Bacteria > Nitrospirota > Nitrospiria > Nitrospirales > Nitrospiraceae > Nitrospira_D. The sequence continues at coordinate 455 of JAICWG010000298.1, read as the reverse complement.
CATTATGAGACAGATCGTCATGGCAGCGTTGGCGGCGGGAATCATCTTGGCATTGGGTGGGACCGCGATTGCCGATAAGAAAGGGGAGAAGCACAAGTCCAAGATTGAAATGGCGGAGACGGCGAAGGTCACGATCGATCAGGCCGTCAAGACGGCGTCCGAGAAGGTGCCCGGCAAGGTCATCGAGGCTGAGTTGGAAAAGAAACATGACAAGACGGTATGGGAGGTCGAAATCGTGACAGATGACAAGATGATCAAGGAAGTGCACATCGATGCGGATTCTGGCGTCATTATCGATGTGGAAGATAAAGGCAAGGAACACAAGGACAAAGGGAAGCAATGAAGCTCCCCGCAGCAAGCTGCGGGGTATCACAGAACTAAAACATTCGGAGCTGCCGGAGATCGTCGTGAGGCTGCCCTTGCCGCTGCACATACCGTTCGACGGTCTGCCAGTT
>JAICWG010000109.1 GCA_025934915.1 Nitrospira sp. | reverse complement strand
TTGCCACGGCAAATGGAGCCAATAGTATCAATCTTGCCTGGACAGCCTCTACCGATAATGTGGGAGTGACCAATTATCTTGTCGAGCGATGCCAAGGAACCGGCTGCACGAGTTTTGCTCAGACCGGTACCTCGACCAGCACAACATATTCTGATACCGGCCTTTTATCGGGGACTAGTTATGGTTATCGAGTGAGAGCGACAGATGCAGCCGGGAATTTGAGCGGATACTCAAACGTGTCTACAGCGACCACGAACCAATCGACCTTCAGCTCAATATTCTTTGGCCAGCTTGCATTTGCCATGCCACAGGCCGCGCAATTGGCAGTGCCGGTAACCTTTTCCGGTTCGCAAACAGCGGGCAATTTCAACGTGGTGATCGTTGGGTGGAACGACACCACAGCTGAGGTGACCTCCGTCACCGATTCCGTTGGGAATGTGTATGCATTGGCAGTGGGTCCGACGAAAAACCAGTCTGCTCTCACGCAGTCGATCTATTATGCAAAAAATATCGTTGGAGCCGCGGCGGAAGCCAATACCGTGACCGTGCGCTTCAACGTGGCTGCGCAATACCCGGATATCCGAATTTTGGAATATAAGGGAGTGGACAGAGTCAACCCGGTGGATATCACTGCCGCGTCGATTGGAACGAATTCGAGCGCCACCAGTGGGCCAGCGACAACGACAAACCCTAACGATCTCATTGTCGGCGCCAATATGGTGAGCACTGTCACGGCCGGCGCAGGTGCTGGATTTATAAGCCGTGTGATAACCAGCCCCGATGGCGACATCGCCGAGGACCGAATTGTTGCTGCAGTGGGTAGCTACAGCGCGACCGCCCCACTGACCAGCCCAGGCCCTTGGGTGATGCAAATGGTCGCATTCCGAGCTGGTGCGACTGAGCCGCCACCCCCGCCTGATCAAGGGGGAGAATGGTCAGGCCCGTTTGCTTGGCCGATCGTCGCAGTGCATATGGCATTGCTTCCGACGGGAAAGGTGCTCGCATCCGATGGTCAATCGGATGGCAGCGATGCCCGGGTCTGGGATCCGGCTTCCGGCAGTTTTTTTCCTGTGCCTGCTCCTATCAACATCTTTTGCAATGGCGCTGCTGGGCTCCCGGATGGGAGGATCCTAGTTGTCGGGGGGCATTTTGATGACCATATGGGAGTGCGGAACAGCAACATATTTGATCCATTCTCCCAGACGTGGTCGTACGGCCCGCTTATGTCATTCGCACGGTGGTATCCTACAGCGACTGCGTTGCCCGATGGACGCATGCTTGTCACGTCAGGGGAAACAGATTGTAGTGGTTGTATTGCCAGTATTCCTGAGGTCTATAATCCAACTACAAATAGTTGGTCGGAATTGACCGCTGCGTCTCTGAATGTTCCATATTATCCCCATATGTTTGTGCTGCCTGATGGGCGTGTATTGAACAGTAGTACGGGAGAAGCTCCAGTTCCAGCCCGAGTACTCAACGTGCAAACCCAAACTGTGACGACTGTGGATCCGAGTACTCCAGATGGCGGAAGCGCGGTCATGTATCGCCCCGGAAAGATTTTGAAGACAGGCACTTCGGTTAACCCTGATCTGGCGGCCAGGCCGTCTGCTTCAACCGCATATGTGTTGGATATGACGCAATCATCTCCCGCATGGGTGCAGGTTCCATCCATGCAGTTCCCCAGGACTTATCATACGATGGTCATGCTGCCCGATGGTAATGTGTTGGTTACTAACGGAGGGCAAACAACCGATGCGGTAGGACTAGGATCGTCAGTCCTTCAAGCGGAAATGTGGTCGCCGACGACCAAAGTCTTTACTAAATTGGCAAGCATGGTCTCACCACGGCTGTATCACTCAACTGCCCTGTTGTTGCCGGATGCCAGGGTTCTTGTTGCGGGAGGCGGTCGCTTCAACGGCGTCAATGAACCAACCGATCAGCTGAACGCGGAGATCTATTCACCTCCGTACTTGTTTAAAGGGTCACGGCCGACTATCGGATCGGCGCCCTCGACGATAAACTATGCGACGGATTTCTCAGTGGTGACACCTGATGCCGCAGGGATTTCCTCCATCGCTTTGATTCGTCTTGGAGCAGTGACCCATGCCTTTGATCAAAATCAACGATATGTTCCCCTGACATTTCAGCAGGCCACCGGCGGACTCACGGTTCAATCTCCAAGTTCGTCGAACCTTGCGCCGCCGGGTTACTATATGTTGTTCATCATCAGTTCAGATGGGGTCCCTTCTGTGGCCTCGATGGTGAAGATTCAGTAGATCGAGATCTCCAGCCTCTCCGCTGGCCAGTGAGCGTTCTGTCGAAGATTTGATTGACTCAGTGGCCGGCTGGGCTTCCTTCAGAATCGCCACAATTTTGGTCTCGATGAAACTCGATTGCCGCGTGGAATCCTTCTGGTTAGAGGGTGATTATGCTGCCGGAAGATACTCCTTCTGATTTATCTTAAGCTTGAGGAGCATCCGCTATGAAAGTTGTATTGTTTTGTGGCGGCTTCGGGACGAGATTGAGAGAATATTCTGAATCCATCCCCAAGCCCATGGTTGAAATCGGGTATCGGCCAATCCTCTGGCATCTGATGAAGTACTACGCATACCATGGGCATAAAGAATTCATCCTATGCCTCGGGTACAAAGCCGATGTCGTGAAGAAATATTTTCTTCATTACGATGAGTGCATATCCAATGATTTTGTTTTGGCGAATGGCGGACAAAGTGTGCAGTTGCTTAATTCCGATATTAGCGACTGGAAAATTACCTTTGCCGATACCGGACTCAATTCAAACATAGGGCAGAGACTTCGAGCGGTCGAGAAGTATGTGGGAGATGACGAGATGTTTCTTGCTAATTACGCAGATGGACTGACCGATCTCAACTTGCCACGTTATATCGATGAGTTCGTGAAGAAGGATAAGGTCGCTTCATTTCTGTCAGTCAAGCCGACCCAAAGCTTCCATGTTGTGGTCTTGAGGAATGGCGATGAAGTAGCAGGTATTCAGCACATCGGAGAGTCTGACACATGGATTAACGGTGGGTATTTCATTTTGAGAAAAGAAATCTTCTCTTATATAAAAGACGGCGAAGAGTTGGTCAACGAACCATTCAGACGGCTCATCGAGAAGAACCAACTGATGACTATACGGCATAAGGGCTTTTGGGTTGCCATGGATACCTTCAAGGACAAGCAGTATCTGGACGATTTATTTTCAAAAGATAAGGCGCCTTGGCAGCTGTGGAAAACAGATCCTTCCCCGATGTCGTGGACACCTGACTACGCGACAGCAGCCCTTGCTTCAAATTCGGCGAGGGACTGATTGTCGAGCGGCGTCGCTGCAGATTGTAAAACACTTCGCGGTATTCAACGATCTCCAACGGTCAGGAGAAGGGACTCGATCCCATGCAAGGGTTGTCGTTCGCTAAGAACAAAGGGGAATCGATCAAGGCGCTATTTTTGGGAGCGCATAGCGATGATATTGAGATTGGTTGTGGCGGAACCCTATTGCACCTCTTAAAGCAGGGACACGAAGCGGAGGTCTGGTGGGTAGTGTTTTCGGCAAATCCGGAGCGGCGGACTGAAGCTGAAAAGAGCGCGGCACTATTCCTGAGTGAAGCGACCAAGAAACAAATTGTTGTCAGAGACTTTAAGGAAAGCTTTTTCCCTTACGTCGCTTCGGAGATCAAGGCGTATTTCGAAGAACTGAAGCGAGCGATAAACCCCGATCTTGTCTTTACCCACTTTAGAGATGACCTACATCAAGATCATCGACTGATTTCTGAGCTGACGTGGAACACGTTTCGAGATCATTTGATTTTCGAGTATGAAATCATCAAATACGACGGTGATCTTGCGAATCCAAACGTGTTCGTCCACCTCAATGAAGAACTGTGCTCCAAAAAAATAAGGTATTTAATCGAGAATTTTCGCAGCCAACAATCCCATCCATGGTTCACTGAGGATGCATTCCGAGCAATTCTTAGACTGCGCGGTGTTCAGTCGAACGCATCATCGAAGTACGCCGAGGCGTTTTATGTGCGAAAGCTTGTCTTAGATTGAAACGCCGTTACATCCCTAAGCAGGATATGCAAAGGCTAGGTGTGGGGGCCTATTCCATAATGCGAAGAGATTTGGCACAGCCATAGCGAGAAAGGAGCGATTGCAGCATGGAGGGCAATATCAGCTGGTTTCGAGAATTGTGGCGGTATCGCGAGCTGTTCTATTTCTTTGCTTGGCGAGATGTGAAGGTGCGGTACAAGCAGACGCTCCTCGGGGTGGCATGGGTCATTCTCCAACCTTTGGTGACAATGCTTATCTTTGTTGTTCTGTTTGGCAAGATCGCGAGCTTGCCGACCGATGGAACACCTCACGCTCTGTTTTACTACACGGCCCTGGTACCCTGGATATACTTTAGTACGACATTGGGGATGTGCGGCAATAGTCTTGTGTCTAATGCCAATCTCTTAACCAAGGTGTACTTCCCACGCACCATACTGCCGGCCTCGGTGGCGTTAAGCGGCCTTGTGGATTTCATTATTGGAACGGTGCTTGTCATTGGGTTGCTGGCCTATTATCGAATACTCCCTGACTGGCATATTCTCTTGTGGCCATTCCTCATGTTTCTGTTGGTGATATTGACGTATGGACTTGGGATGATATTGGCAGCACTTACTGTTAAATACCGGGATGTTAAATATGCGACGCCGTTTCTTATTCAAATTGGGTTGTTCGTCACGCCGATCATTTATTCATTAACGAGCATCCCAGAGCAATATCGAAAATTGCTCGTGCTGAATCCACTGACCGGTATCATTGAGGCCTTTCGAGCTTCCCTGTCTCCACTTCGAACAATCGATTGGGAACTCCTCGGAGTTTCTATTGTGTTCACGGCGACGATTTTGGTTGTCGGAACGATTTTTTTTAGAAAAGCTGAGCGGTCTTTTGCTGATCTGGTCTAGCCGATAAAGTGAGGGTTCTGTGTCAAACGCGGTCGTGTTGAAAAACGTTTCCAAGCGATATCAAATTGGACATGCCAAGCATGTGACCATGCTTCGGGAAACAATCGTGAACTGGCTGAGGAATCTGCTGAATCCTGAGGGCATGACGTACGAGAGCATCTGGGCACTACAGAAAGTGTCGCTCACCATAAAAGCCGGTGAAGTCGTTGGGATCATCGGTCGCAATGGTGCAGGGAAAAGTACTCTCTTGAAGATCTTATCGAAGATCACGTTTCCGACGGACGGGATTGTCGAAATTAGCGGACGTGTCGCTTCCTTGCTCGAAGTTGGGACGGGATTTCACGAAGAACTGACGGGCAGGGAAAATGTCATATTAAATGGTTCGATTCTAGGCATGTCGAAGGCCGAGGTCATCAAGCAGATGGATGCCATCGTGGCATTCGCCGGAGTTGAAAAGTTCATTGATACTCCGATCAAGCGGTACTCTTCCGGTATGCGGCTGCGGTTAGGGTTCGCCGTTGCCGCACATCTGGATCCCGATGTTCTGATTATCGACGAAGTCCTAGCCGTTGGAGACGCGGGATTTCAGAAGAAATGTTTGAGGGCCATGGAGGGCATACGAACAGCGGGCAGGACCGTGCTTTTTGTGTCTCACAACATGGCGGCAGTGGAAAATCTATGTTCACGGGTCATTTGGATCGATAATGGCGAAGTACGGCAGGACGGAGAGACCAAGGACGTCATTCAAGCGTATATGTCTTCTTTCGGTGAGGGTAAGGAGCCAGGGTTTAATCTAACTAAGGTTCGAGATCGAAGAGGCGCGGGAGATGCCAGGCTGACATCTCTTGAATTGATGGACATAAATCGAACTCCGATAAGAGTTATTCGTAGCGGCGATCGAGTAGTCATGCGGTTTTGTTATCTGGCCCATGCCCGAATCGCTCATCCTATTTTTGGAATTCGAATCTACACGGAGCTCGGTACCCTGGTAACGGAAATGAACAACTGGATGACAGACTCTGAAATTCCTTTCATCAATCCGGGGGTTGGGTATATCGATCTTGAAGTGGAGTTTCTTAATCTTATGCCCGGTCGATACAGCGTGACGCTTTTCCTTGGCGCTGTTGGCCCTCTGTTCCAGGACTTGCTGGATCATTGTGGAACCTTGGAGATCGAGCCGTCGGACTTTTACAAGTCGGGGAAGGGGATTGAAAGTCGATTTGGGCTCGTGTGTATGCCGTTCAAGTGGCAACAGGCCTGTCCGGTGCAATCTGTTGCAGCCTCCAGACTTACTGGATCCTAAAGAAGTGAACGCAGAGTAGCGTCACGGCGGGTTACTCCTCGTTCGTGTGCATGGCGGACCGTTCCTCTTCTTGCTGTTTCCACTCATCTTATTGTTTTGTTCGCAATACAGTCATCAATATCAGAGGTTGTTATGGGCGGACAATCCCCTCGAGTGAGCATCGGCATGCCGGTATTTAACGGCATGCGGTATATTGAGCAAGCATTAGACTCCATATTGACACAAACATTCGACGATTTTGAGCTGATCATATCGGACAACGCCTCGACTGATCGAACAGCCGATATCTGCAGGAGTTATGCCGCAAGGGATCGGCGGATACGCTACTGTCGAAACGAGGTCAACATAGGATTAGGTCGTAATCAGAATCTGGTCGCAGAGCTATCATGTGGAGAATATTTCATGTGGGCGCACCATGACGACGTGCGTGCCCCTCAATGTATCGAGCGATGCATTGAGATCCTCGAAAAGAATCCTTCCATTGTGTTGTGTTACACCTACACCAGGGATATTGATGAAATGGGGCAGCCTTTGCCAAGGACCGATCCTCCCTTGGACCTTCATTCACTAAGACCAAGAGACCGTTTCCGTGATGTTATTCGAATGGACCACATCTGTGAAGCCGATTTTGGACTTGTGAGAGCGAACATCTTAAAGAAGACAGGTCTTCATGGGCATTACGCTGATTCCGATCGCGTGTTCTTAGCAGAACTTGCTCTCCATGGTCCATTTCATCAAATTCCTGAATACTTGTTCTTCAGAAGGGCGCATGCCCTTCAGTCGACGGCACAGCACCCGGACAGACGAGAGAGGACTCGCTTGTATGATCCTACCAAACTGGGGAAACTCGTGTTTCCACACTTTAGGCAGTTCCAAGAATATCTCCACGTCATCGGCCGCGCCCCGCTTCCGTTGACCGAAAAGATTTATTGCTACGCGTCCATGATGAAGTGGATTTTCGTCAATCACAGACGCTTGTCGGCGGATGTAACCATCGCGACAAAAGACGTTCTTCGACCGTTTGTGAAGGCTCTCGCCGATTGAGGCAAGGGTGCAATGAAATCGATCATCCAACCGTATTTCCCTAACGTCGGGGTGATTGCATTACCCTATCACGAATGGAACGAATATTGGAAAACTCCGCACCATGTCTTAGTACGTCTCGCTCGATACTTCCAGGTGGTCTGGGTCCACAATGCTCCTGAATGGCGTGAGACGTTCTCTCATATGCAAGCGATTCCCAAAGTGTCCATTCCTGAACCGTCGCGACCAAGGTTTCAAGTGTACCATCCTGAGTTTTGGCTTCCCACATTCCATCGGCCCGGGTGGCTAAGAGAGTTTACGTTCGATGAGCGTCTTAGACGAGCCCGACGAATACTGGCTTCGCAGGGTTGTGATCGGTTTATTCTCCATCTCTGGCATCCTAAGTTCGACCGTGCATTGTCCAGTATTCCGTACAGCGTCAGTTGTTATCATATTGATGATGAGTATTCCTTCTCGGACGTAGAAATGCCTCCCGATGAAAAGGAGATCCAGATCCTGAAGTCGGTGGATCAAGTCTTCATGATTTCGCCTGGACTGATAGAAAAGAAGGGAAAAATAAACCAGCATACAGCCTTTGCCCCGGAGGGAGTCGATTACAGTGCCTACGCCACTCCGGTAGCCGAACCGTCCGACATGCGGACCATTCCTCACCCACGCGTCGGATACACTGGCGTGCTCAAGAAGCAGTTGGACTGGCCCTTACTCCTGAGTCTGGCAACCAAGCATCCAGAGTGGTCGTTTGTGTTCGTCGGCTATCAAGCTCCTCATCCAGAAATGGCCGATTTTATTCAAAGGATGTCCGCACAGCGCAACGTCTATTTTCTTGGCGGAAAGTCTGTAAACGAATTGGCCGTATATCCCCAGCACTTTGACGTCTGTATCATGCCGTATCGTTTGGATGATTATACAAAATACATCTATCCTCTCAAGCTCCATGAATACTTGGCTGGAGGGAAGCCGATTGTGGGAGCACCGATTCGGTCTTTATTGGATTTCACGCATGTCATGACGCTCGCAAGCACGCCAGAGGAATGGTCTCGCGCATTGACCGAGTCTCTTGCCCCGGACCGTGTGTCGATGGATCAGATCGAAAAACGCCGTAACATTGCAAGACAGTTTGATTGGGAAGTCTTAGTCCGCGATATCGCGCGTTCGATGTGTGATCGACTGGGACCTCCTTATAGTGAGCAGTTTGGCGCCATTGAAATTGATAAGTGACGTTGACCCTATTCAATGAGCTTATGCGCCTAGCTTCAGGCGCATAGGTACTGTTCGAAGCGCATCGAGCGCAACTACATTGTTGCGCATTCTCAAACAGAGTTCTACCTCTCAAACCGGGAAGATCGAACATCTTCAGAAAAGGAGCAGAAGGCTATGAGGGTTTTAATTACCGGTGGTGCGGGGTTCTTAGGCAGTCACCTCTGCGAGCTACTGATCAAAGCCGGGCACAGTGTCGTATGCATGGATAACTTCAGTACGGGACGTCCGGAGAATGTGGCTCATCTGCTGGGACACGAACAATTCAGTTTTATCAAATATGACGTGTGTGACTATTTGCATGTGGAAGGTTCTCTCGATGCCGTCATGCATTTCGCTTCTCCAGCGAGTCCCCAGGATTACCTGGATATGCCGATCGCGACACTGAAAGTTGGAGCAATGGGAACGCACAAAGCCTTGGGCTTGGCGAAAGCCAAGGATGCGCGCTTCTTACTGGCCAGCACCTCGGAAGTCTATGGTGATCCCTTAGTGAATCCTCAGCCGGAATCTTATTGGGGGAACGTGAATCCGATCAGCCCGCGAGGAGTGTATGATGAGGCCAAACGGTTTGCTGAAGCTCTGACCATGGCCTATCACCGCTACCATGGTCTCGATACAAGAATTGTACGAATCTTTAATACATTTGGACCGAGGATGAGGCCCAATGATGGGCGGGTGGTGTCTAACTTCATCGTGCAAGCGCTCCAAGGAAAACCCTTGACTGTGTATGGAGAGGGAAAACAGACGAGAAGCTTCTGTTATGTGGATGATCTGGTCCGAGGAATTGTCGCCTTGCTCATGGTGGAGTCTGACCGCACCATTGGGGAAAGGACGAATCGAGCAGATTTTCTTTCAATGAAGTCCAAGTCTTTGCCGGAAAGCCTTCACGATCCAGTCAATATTGGAAATCCGCGTGAGCTTACGGTCATAGAGATTGCGGAGCTGGTCTTAAAGCTGACGAAATCACCCTCCACGATAGAGCATCACCCGATGCCTGTCGATGACCCGAAGGTCAGGAGGCCGGATATTAGAAAGGCCAGTGCGATCCTAGGGTGGAGACCTCAAGTAACGTTAGATGAGGGTTTACAGAACACCATCAGCTACTTTCAAGAAGTCCTCTGATAGAGCTACTAGAGATGGGCGCCCCTTGACCTTGCAGATCTTATTGCGAAACCATAGCCAGGCATCGTTACACCACGGTGTATTGATAATTGCGGGGCTGCTTGGTCGGTTTGTAACCACCACTTAGAGGATATTGACCATGAAGATCAGCGTTTTCGGACTGGGTTATGTCGGAACCGTATCGGTAGGATGCTTGGCGGCAGAGGGGCACCGTGTCGTCGGCGTGGATGTCAACACCGACAAAGTGGCGACACTGAATTCGGGAACGGCACCGATCGTCGAACCAGAAATCGGCGATCTGATCTCCAAGTCTCATAAGCTCGGTTTGCTCAACGCTACCACGTCATCCGTCGAGGGCATTGCGCAGACGGACATCTCCTTCCTCTGTGTGGGCACGCCGAGTCACAATAATGGCAGTCTTGATCTGACGTACTTAAAACGGGTCTGCGAGGACATTGGCGCGGCGTTAGCTCAGAAGAGGACGCCTCATACGCTGGTGTTTCGTAGCACGACTCTGCCGGGGACTACCGAAGACGTCGCGGTTCCGATTCTGGAAAAGCATTCGGGAAAGAAGGTCGGCGAGGGCTTCTTCGTCTGTTACAACCCGGAGTTCCTTCGCGAGGGCACCGCGGTCAAGGATTACTACCATCCCCCGAAGATCGTCATCGGGGAGCGCAAGCAAGGAGAGGGAGACGTCCTGGCCCAGATCTACGGCGGTATTGAGGCTCCGTTTGTCCGGACATCGATTCGAGCGGCCGAGATGGTCAAGTATTCAGACAACGCTTTTCACGCGTTGAAGGTCGCCTTCGGCAATGAAATCGGCATTCTATGCAAGAAGCTGGAGATCGACAGTCACGAGGTGATGGACATCTTCTGCAAAGATACCAAGCTGAATTTGTCGAAGGTCTATTTGAAGCCGGGGTTCGCATTCGGTGGGTCCTGTCTTCCTAAGGACCTCCGGGCGTTGTCTTACCAGGCAAAGCGACATGATGTGGAGACGCCGGTGCTCAACGCCATTATGGCAAGCAACAATGCGCATGTGAGAGGCGTGATCAATAAGATCCTCGAGCTAGGGAAAAAGCGCGTCGGATTTTTAGGGATGACCTTCAAACCCGATACGGACGATCTGCGGGAAAGCCCGCTGGTCGAAGTGATAGAAACATTGCTCGGCAAGGGATTTTCGATCAAGATTTACGATAAAAACGTGATGATCAGCCGGCTTATCGGCGCCAATAAGCGGTTTATTGAAGAGCATATTCCCCACCTGTCTTCTCTTCTTACAGACCGAATCGACGAGGTTGTTCAGAGCTCCCAAGTCGTGATCGTCGGGTATGCGTCGCCGGACTTCCTTCCCGCGTTGAAAACAATGAGCGCCGATCAGTTGATCATCGACCTCGCGCGGATCGAGGGACGAGACAGTTTGACGGCAGCTTATGACGGCATTTGTTGGTAATGGAACGTCAGCCGGTTGCGACGCAGGACCTCGATGAAAATTCTCGTGCTGGCTCCCGACATCCCGGCGACGTCTCGTATGCCGGGATCTCCTCGACTGTTTAATCTCTGCCGAGAATTGTCCCGGCAGCATGAACTACAACTCTTGACCTATCGGTCCTCGTCGGAGCGGCATCGGGCATTTGCAAGCGACCCGGCGGCCTCGGGCGTGTTTTCCCGTCTCGAGCTCTTGCCCGATCCGCCTGCGATCGGGTGGTGGGGGCAGCAGTGGCACCGCATGCATCTCGCAGCTCACTTTGAAACTTGCTATCGCCTTCCCGGCTACTATCACTCGATGAGGAGCCGTATCCGTGAGCTCTGCCGCCAAGAAAAGTTTGACCTGATTCATGTGGATTTGCTCCCCATGGCACAGTTCGTCGATCGAGAGCTGGATATCCCGGCCGTCATCGATCTGCATGATTCCACGACGCTGATGGCGCGAAGAGTGCTCAAGATGCAGAGGGACTGGCGGAAGCGCCTTGCCTTCTATACGCACTTGCTTCGAATCGAAAGACTCGAGGCGGCACTGGGCGATACATTCGACCTGATTCTGACTAATTCCGTCGTCGATCAACAAGTGATTCGCGAGCTGTCGGACCGATTGAATACGATGACGATCACCAACGGCGTCGACATGGAGTACTTTTCGCCAGACGGGACGTCGGCGCAGGACGACAAGATCGTCTTTACGGGCGTGATGGGGTATGGGCCGAACGAGGACGCGGCGCTGTATTTTGCGAACGATATTTTCCCTTTGATCAAGGCAAAACGGCCGAACGCCGAGTTTTGGATCGTGGGTAGCGAACCGTCCGAGAAAGTCGGATCACTGGCCCGAATCGCGGGTGTACACGTGACCGGACAGGTTCCCGATGTGCGACCCTATGTCCGAAGCGCAGCCGTATTCGTGTCGCCGCTGCGCATCGGATCGGGGGTCAAAAATAAACTCCTCGCCGCCATGGCGATGAAGAAGCCGACCGTCGCAACCACTATGAGCATCGATGGACTGGATTTGGCGGACGATCGGGAGCTGCTCCTGGCGGACGAGCCGCAGGACTTTGCCGACAAGGTCTTGCGTCTCCTGACGGATCACGAGATGGCGCAGCGGCTTGGCGCAAACGGACTGGCGCGGGTCCAGGGGCAGTATTCCTGGGCGGCGATGGGGAAGGCCTTTGAATCGGCCATCCGAGCTGTGGCGCTGTCCTGGAATGGACGACCGGCATATGAAAACTGAGCTATTGAAGGAGAGCGGTCTTCGATTGCGAGGACAAGGGAAGGTCGTACAGGTTTCAAACGATCAGGACCGCGCGAGCTGGGAGCAATTTGTGCTCGGTCATCCTCTCGCCTCCGGCTATCATGCCCTGGCCTGGCAGTCGGTTGTTCGCCGGGTGTTCGGGCACCGGATCTATGCATTGATGGCCAAGGATGAAGACGATGCGGTGCGTGGAGTCCTGCCGCTGATCCTGACCGACAGCCCCATGTTCGGACGATTTCTCACTTCGATGGCCTTCCTCAATTATGGAGGCGTACTGGCGGACGACGTGGCTGTCAGTGCCGCTCTTTTGTCCGAGGCGGCCGAGATCGCTCGCACTGTGGGAGCTTCGCATATCGAGTTGCGCCAATCCGAGCCGTTGGAGAGCGATTGGCCGATGCGATCCCATAAAGTGTCGCTACGGCTCGCTCTTCCGCCGGAGTACGGCGTCCTGTTCAAGGCCTTTCCTTCGAAATTGCGAAGTCAGATCAAGCGGGCGCAGAAGGAAGGAATGGAGGTTCGTATCGGCGGCGACGAGTTGCTCGATGATTACTATCGTGTGTTCTCGCGATGCATGCGGGATTTGGGCACGCCGGTGTACGAGAAAGGGTTTTTCCGGGCGATCGTGGAGACATTTCCAAAAGAGGTCCGCCTTTGTGTCGTGTTCCTCCATGGACGTCCTCTGGCTTCCGGGCTCCTGTACGGATTTCGGAGCAGGTTGGAGATTCCGTGGGCGGCGTCGGACAGGAAGTTCAGCCGGTTGGCACCGAACATGTTGCTCTATAGCGCCGTGCTGGAATATGCCTGTCACGAAGGGTATCAAGAATTTGACTTCGGGCGGTCTTCGATCGGCGATGGCAGCTACCGTTTCAAGGAGCAATGGGGCGCCAAACCTCATCAATTGTACTGGTATTATTGGTTGGCCGAAGGCCGAGATATGCCTCAATTGAACCCTCATAATCCCAAGTACAAGGCCGCGATCATCTTCTGGCGACGACTCCCCTTACCAGTGGCGAATATGCTCGGTCCTCATATCGTGAAGCACCTGCCATGAAGATACAGCGGACCCTTTCCCCGACGGCGGCCTCGATTCCCCTGCGGCATCTCCTCTGTGCGCCGCTCGGGCTTCTCAGCGGCGTGAAGTATCGGAACCAATTGAGGGAGGATCTAAAAGAGCGGTTTTCGGCTCATGCCGTGTTTGTCCTCTCCTCGGGAAAAGCGGCGTTGACGCTCATCCTCAAGGCGTTGGCAGTGGGCAGCAGGCGGCGGCGAGTCGTGATTCCAGCTTACACCTGTTTCTCCGTGCCTTCGGCCATCGTCAAGGCCGACCTCGAGGTGGTCCTGTGTGACGTTGACCCGGAGACGTTGGATTTCAAGTTCGACGAGTTGAAGTCCGTAGTGAATGACGATGTCCTCTGTGTGCTGCCGACCCATCTATTCGGGTTCACGGCGGATGTGGCCCGCACCAAGCAGTTGTGCCGTGAACACAGGGTCGTGGTCGTCGAGGATGCGGCTCAGGCGATGGGCGCGCAGTCGAGCGTCGGTCCGGCCGGCACAATGGGCGACGTGGCGTTCTTTAGTCTTGGCCGGGGAAAGAACCTCACTTCGGGAACAGGCGGTATCATTCTTAGTTTCTCGCCAGCGCTCACGGAGTTGATTGAAGCCGAATACCGGCAAGTACCGGAGCCGCCGGTTCGCGAGATCATTTGCAACTGGGTCGAAACAGTCCTCATGAAGGTATTCATCCATCCCGGCTTGTACTGGTTCCCGGCTGGATTGCCCTTCCTCGGTCTAGGCGAAACGAAGTTTTACACTGATTTTCCAATCTTCCGTATGGACGAGATGCGGGCCTGCTTACTGCAAGGCTGGAGCGATCGCCTGGATCAATCGAATCGAGGAAGAAGGGCAAGCGCGCATCGGCTGATGGAAGACCTGGGATTGGGGGGAAGGGAGGTCAGGACGTCGGCCTCTTCCGAGAGCGTGTATCTCAGGCTGCCATTGTTGATGCGGGACCACTCTGCCAAAGAATCGATTTGCAAGAGGAGTCGGGAAGTCGGCGCCGGAATCAGCCCAAATTATCCGACGACGATTCAAGAGATCCCGCAGCTCGCGGACCGAATCGCAGTCCGCCTGGTTCCTGGAGCGCAGGATATCGTGGAACGTCTGGTGACGGTGCCCACCCATTGCTTCGTGGAACAGCAGGACATACGGAAGCTCAATCGTATTCTCTCTGGAGAGGGCTCGGATACCGCCATCCCTCTTCACGGACGCGCGACGGCGGACGAGAGCCGCCGTCGTCCCTGTTCCGTGGCGTTGAAGTAGGCTGATCACATGGACGCGCTCGTCTATACGGAATGCTTGTTCTGGCTG
>JAICWG010000137.1 GCA_025934915.1 Nitrospira sp. | reverse complement strand
TCGTCGTCACCATCTCATCGAGCAGAGATCTTCGATATTTCACGGGAAAGACAATGTGGTAATGGATTTGCCACGCACAGGGAGCGCCCTTTCTAACTGCTTCGTCCCTCTGGTCCGCCATACGCCAGAGGGTACCAGAAAGGATTGTCCCCGTAGCAAGCTACGGGGAATCACAAGTTGAAGCGCTATCGATCTCTTCACGTAACGCCATGTTCTCGTTTCGAATCCTCTCTTCAGCTTGCTTGACATCCTCAATGTCGATCCCCGTCGCATACCAGCGGATGATGTGTCCCTCATCATCCCGCAAGGGGTTGTAGCGGAATAAAAACCAACGGTACTGCCCGTCTTTGCGGCGCGCGCGTAACTCCAGCTCACAAGGAGTTCCATGTTCCAGCGCATGCTGACGCTTGTCGAGATCATCGGGATGAAAGAGTCGTTTGCGAAAGTCATCGGTCTTAAGGTCTTCCAAGGTGAGACCTGTGTAGTCCAGCGCGACCTGATTTGCGTGCAGAACCGTCCCGTCCGGCGCCAAGACACCGATGGCTTGAGGTATTGCATCGGTGATGCGTCGAAGCTCCCGTTCGTCTTGACGCAGCTTCTCTTCCGCCCGTTTGCGCTCGGCGATCTCTTTCTGTAGCGCTTCGTTCGCCGCGATCAGGTCGTTGAGGCAGGCCTTGAGGGCCTTGATCTCATCGGCTGTCTGCTGTGTCTCTATGGCATCCTCGCTAACTGCACGATCTCGACTCGTGATTCTCTGCACGATGTGGGCTCAGTAGAACACTCTCACGCGAGACTCGGTTGCGACGCTTGGCCTGATCCTTGGTGGAATCCATCGACCCCCTCCATAACCGGGCTACAAAGAGAAAGATGAGAGGTCCGAAACGGGCATTACCCTGGCCACCCGCCAGTCTTGGTGATAGGCCGGAAAACACGAACGAAGGAGAGCGATACGCTGGATTACCCATACCTTCCTCGCAACTCTGCGGGGATAGTTATAAACCAGCGTTAGTATAAAACGAGTCTGACCGAACGCGGCTTCACGAGTCAATCGATATTCCGGAGGATGTTCGGGCTCGGCTCATATCCTCACCGAAGTGGTCGCCTTCGTCCACACGAGATTCCTACTTCTTCGTACAGCGAAGATCTGCCTTCTGAAACTCTGCAATTTTCTGATCATCGATTGGAAGAGGAGCACACCCGTGGCCTTTTTCACAGACGAAGTCAAACCTCGTCGCCGGTTGATGACAGGTTAGGCAGGGCGTCTCTAGCAAGAGATTGACGACGTTGTCTCCCCGATCTCTGATCTTGGTGCCGGCCTCGGAGACTTCCAAAGCGAAAAACTCCCAACCATTCGATTTGGGAAACTTCTCATGTGGATGCTTCACCATGGCTTCAAACGGAACCAGCTGGAGGATGGTGCCGACTGGAACTCCTTGTCCGGCACGCTGTCTCGGAAGATGTGCATCGCCTCTTTCAACTTCTTCGGATCCGAGTGTTTAAAGTACGTATTTCTGACCTTAGGCCAGTCGAGGATACAGCCGAAGGATTGCTCGGTCACCGTGATATCTTGAGCCGACACGCCGGACAGCATGAACAGGCCAAGCC
This sequence comes from Nitrospira sp., assembly GCA_025934915.1. GTDB lineage: Bacteria > Nitrospirota > Nitrospiria > Nitrospirales > Nitrospiraceae > Nitrospira_D. Next base: position 9,824 of record JAICWG010000137.1, on the reverse strand, counting down.
CTGCTGCAAGGAAAGTCCGTATACTGCCCCGAACGGACATGTGACAGCACATGTGTATGAACTCCCGCATCTCGTGAACTCTTCTCAGACTGATCCAGTTCTAATGTCCGTCGGCTCAGCACCAACCTGTTTTAAAGACTGGAGTTTGGGGTTTAGTTCATTGTCAGCACCACGCGGAATCGTGCTTTGCCGCTCAGCATGCGTTCGTAGCCGGCAGCAGCTTGTTCAAGCGGGAGCGTCTCAACCATGGCGCGAATCCCTGTGAGGGCACAAAAATTCAGCGTGTCTTCAGAATCTCGGGCGGTCCCTGATGGCCACCCTCGCACGGATCGGCGGCTCAAGATGAGTTGAACGGGCGTTACGCTAATAGGATCGGTCGATGCCCCGACCACAAGCAGTTGCCCTCCAACGCCGAGGCCCTCAATGAGGGCCGACATGGCTTTGCCGTCCGGAGCCGTCGCCAGAATGACCGACGTGCCGCCAAGGCTCGTGAGTTCTTTTGCGACATCGACGGCATCTGTGTCGAGATATCGGACGGCTCCGAGCTTCAGTGCAAGGGACTCCTTGTCTTTACCTCGACCGATGGCGACTGTGCGAAAGCCCATTTTGCTCGCGAATTGGACCCCGAGATGGCCGAGTCCGCCCATGCCTTGCACGCCCACGAGATCTCCTGGGGCCGCCCCGCTATGCCTCAGACTATTGAACGTCGTGACTCCCGCACACAAAAGGGGTGCCGCTTCCACCGGCGAAAGCGCATCAGGAATCGCTGCCACTGCTTCGCTCTTGGCAATCATGTACTGGGCGTACCCACCGTCCTCCTGAAACCCGGTCACTTGGAAGTGCTGACAACCCATAAAGTCACCGCTCCGACAAAGCTTGCATTGACCACAATGTCCGCCATGCCAGCCCACACCCACCCGCTGGCCCTTTTTCCATGCCGTCACGCCCGTCCCAACCTCATCGACCACTCCGGCCACTTCATGGCCTGTGACACGTGGGTATTGCAGGCCTGGCCAATAGCCCTCCTTCACAAACACATCACTGTGACAAACCCCGCAGGCTTGCACTCTGATGCGAACCTGATTGGCCCCAGGCGCTGGGATCTCTCGCTTGACCGCTTCGAATGGCGAACCCGGTGAGCTGATTTGAATAGCTGTCATCTGCGGCATGTCGGCCTCCTTGGATTGGAACACATGATAATTTTTACTGACACTTGGTGTCGGCGGCTGGGGCAGGTCTTCCATACCTCTTTCCCCTTCTCATGAACCCACTGAGCTAAACAACCGTAATCGGGAGTGCACGACTTGTTTTACTGCCTCAAAGGCCCCGGGCAAAATCTTGTATGGCGCCACGGCGTCCGGTTTCTTTGTAAGCGCCGCCTCCAGCCCTCGTCGCCAGGCAAGCCGGATCTCTGTATTGATGTGAACAATCGTGATACCGGCCTTGATAGCACGCTTAAAGTCTCCATTATTGGTCCCCGATCCGCCATGGAGTGTCATGAAACAGCCTGCGGCCTTCTTGATGTCCGAGATTCTTTTGACATCCAATCACTTCTCCGATTCTCCCCGCACCATACTCGGAAGGAGCCCATGCATGTTTCCGACCGCCGGAGAGAGTACGTCGATCCCGGTGGCCTCAACAAACTGTCGCGCTTCCTCAGGCGTGGTGAGATTTCGTGCGCCCTCCGGCGCTTTCTCTATGATTTCCGATGAACTTCCGATGTATCCGATTTCTCCTTCGACAAGGATTGAAGAATTGATCGACTTGATCGCTTCAACTGCCTTTCTCGTTTGGACAACATTCTCTTCGAAGGGTAAGGCTGACCCGTCAAATAAGACCTCATCGAATCCGGCTTTGGCGGCTTCCTCCGCTCGGTCTAACGAATGGGTATGATCAGCGTTTAGAAAGATCGGCTGTTCATCGTCACGAAGACTCCAGACCAGTGCTGCAACCTGACGTATACCCACAAAATCGCGCTCCCCCTCAGAGACGCCAACCAAGACCGGTACTTTCAACTCCAAGGCTGCTGCGCTAATGGCCTTGAGGGTGACAAGATCCGAGATATTAAAGTGGCCGACGGCAACTTGCTGCTGCTCCGCTTCACGAAGCGCGCCGCGTAGTGTGGTCATGGTCTGCTCTCCTTTCCCTCTCGACCTACCGTCGTTGCCGTGTCGGCCGGATGAGACTGTCCTTGCAGAGCTCCGGTCCATTGCGCGGCCAGCTCCCGGACGTATACGTTGAAGCGGCACAACGGATGGCCAAGAATCTGGTTTTGCTCGGTTATAGTACACACTTCACGCATGGCGTCTCCCAGATGATTTCCGACTCAGCTCTCTCTATGCCAAGCTCCCTCAGTCGAAAATCACGCTACGTCTGCGGAGGCGCCAGCCTCGATCAAATTGGCCACAATGTTGATGTTGCCATCCGTGGCTTCAGAGGAACGGCCCATTGTAGAAGAACTCTTCGCGCGTGACCGTGTCATTCTTGACTGTATAGAGGTCGACTTTCTCATGTGTGACGCGCTTCCCGCCTGTTTTGGGGAAAAGTCGGCCGCGTTCATGTATAGCACCGGCGCACACCTCCACAAAGATTTCGGGCTGTAGTTTCTCCAATGTGACCGACCTAATCTTCATTGGTCCTTAGCACACTTTCGAGCTAAGTCATGATGATTGACTGGTAATGGGCGGGAAGTATGGTGCAAGTAGATTTCCTAGGGTACTAGCAAATTCCCTAGGTTCTATTGACCAATCCAGAAACAGATTTCTCAGCACAACGACGAATGAATCAGACGTTCGCCCCCGGCTCGGAGAGCAAGAGATCCAGCACGTTGACATCGTGGTCCTTGCCATCGGTGATGTGCAGACATGTAGGAGTGACGCCGCGCAGATCCAGCAGGGTATGCAACTTAATCGCGACTTTGGGCCACGGAGACGTCATAATCCGTTGCAATGCTTCGTCCAGAAAGTTGGCCGGTAGTTGTGTCTGGCACCTGGGGAATAGGCACATTCCCGTAAGCGGCGTCCGGTGACCAGCCTCCGCCCAAAGCCTTATAGAGCTGAACCACCAAGGCTAAATGGAGCCGACGGGTGGCGGCGAGCGACAATTCCGCGTCGAAGAGGTTCCGCTGCGCAATGAGGACGTCCAGATAGTTCGCGAGCCCCCCTTTGTACCGCAGATGGGCAAGACGTAACGCCGACTGCAGTGCAGTGACCTGTTTCTCCTGGGCGGCGGTCTGCTCACGGGCTGTCGTGCCCCCTACCAATGCATCCTCCACTTCTCTGAATGCGACGAGGATCGTCTGTTCGTATTGCGCAATGACTTGCCTGGCTTGAGCCTCAGCCGCTTTCTGTTGGAAGCCCAAAATAGACGCATTGAATATGGGGCCGACTAGGCTCGGGCCTGCCACACCGAAGTAGCCCTCATTGGTTATAAGTCGGGACAAATGTGGACTGGCGACGCCCAAAATTCCGGTGATGCTGAGCTTGGGAAACCGGTCTGCCTTGGCCTGCCCGATCTTAGCGGTCGCAGCGGCCAACTGTTGTTCAGCCTGTACGATGTCCGGACGGCGTTGGAGCAATTCGGATGGGAGACCGGCCGGCACAACTGGGGGCATTATCTGTTCCGTGAGCGACCGCCCCCGAGCAATTTGATTGGGGTTTCTCCCCAGCAGCACACTGAGCTCGTTCTCTTTTTGCACCTTTTGACGCGTGAGCTCCGCGATGCGCACGGCGGCATTTTCCCGCTCAGCCTGGAACTGATCGACATTGAGCCGATTAACGAGCCCCTGCCGAAGTCGCGCCTGACTGATTGTCACCGAATTGTCCCACGCCTGCAGCGTGCGGGTGGCGATCTCTATCTGCATGTCGAACTGCCGCAGATCGAAATAGGCTTGCGCCACCCCACCCACGATTTGCAGGATGATAGCTCGTCGGTTCTCTTCCCGCGCCAATAAGTCGCCGCGCGCCGCCTCATTGGAGCGCCGGATTCGTCCCCAGATATCAAGTTCCCAGGCGAGATTGCCTTGAATGTAGTAATTGAACGGGTTGGGAAACCCGGGGAAGGCCACATTCTTCGTATTGCCGAAGGCCGGCGCGTTGACCGTTGCGTTCATCTGAGGGACAAAATCCATTTTAGCGACGAGCAGCCGCGCTGCGAACTCGTCAACGGTTGCGACTGCCCGCTTGAGATCCTTGTTTTCATCGATCGCAACTCGGATCAGCTTTTGCAGTGTCTCGTCCCGATAGAGTTCCCACCACGGCACATTGGCGAGAGAGGGTAAGTCCTTCTCCGCTTCGGCCATGCGAAACGAGTCGGAGGTTAAGATGTCAGGGCGAGAATAGTCCGACCCCATGGCGCAGGACACCAGCAAGAACAGCAGTCCTAACAAGAACGCTCGGAGAACGATGCAGTGCATATTAGTGACCCCTACCATCGTGAGACTGAACTGGAGTGAGAGTAGGCAGCGAACTGTCAGACAGCTCGTGTGGTGAGCGAGCCCCTTCTGAGTGCACCTGTCGAGGCATGGGAGGTGGCTGGATGATGCTACCGGTCAACCGGTGACGGAGTTTGCCGATCAGCACGAAAAACAACGGAACAAAAAAGATCGCGAGAAACGTGGCCGCCCGCATGCCGCCAAGCACACCCGTGCCAATAGATCGTCGGCTGGCGGCGCCAGCACCAGTGGCGATCACCAGCGGCAGCACGCCGAGAATGAAGGCCATGGAGGTCATGATGATGGGGCGGAAGCGAAGCCTGGCGGCCTCGATCGCTGATTCAACCAAGGAACGGCCTTGTTGGTGTTGCTGATTCGCAAACTCCACAATCAGGATGGCATTCTTTGCGGAAAGCCCGATCAGCGTAACCAACCCGATCTGGAAGTAAATGTCATTATTCATGCTGCGCAACCACACCGCCGACAAGGCTCCAAAGACGCTGAAGGGAACCGCGATAATCACGGCAAAAGGGATGGTCCAGCTCTCATACTGCGCAGCAAGCACGAGAAACACCATGAGGAAACCAAACCCGAACGCCAAAACCGATTGCGTGCCTGCCTTGTGTTCCTGGTAGGAAATCCCGCTCCAGTCGATCGCATACCCTTGTGGCACCAACACTTCTTTTGCCGCCCGCTCGAGCGCATCCAGCGTTTGTCCGGAACTGTACCCCGCAGCCGATGCCCCAAGCACCAAGGCGGTATTGAACCCGTTAAAGTGTGTCACTGGATCTGGTCCGCTCGTGGATTCGGTTGTCACCACGGTGCCGAGCGGAACCATCGCCTGTTCCTGGCCTTGGCCGTTCATCGCGCGCACATAAATCTTGGACATGTCCTGCGGAGCCGAGCGATACCGAGCTTCTGCTTCAGTTTGAACTCGATAGACCCGGCCATATTTCACGAAATCATTGATATAGAAATTCCCAAAGTAGGCCTGCATCGTGTCAAAGACTTCGGAGATGGGGATTCCGAGGGCTTTGGCCCGGTCACGGTTGATATTGGCGTACAGTCGAGGCGCGGTGACCCGAAAGCTGGTACTAATGGCGCCGATCGCCGGATCTTGCTTGGCCTTGTCGATGAATTCCTTAGCCACGGCCGAAAATTTCCTGAAGTCCCCGCCGCTGGGATCCTGCAGTTGGAGTGAGAACCCGCCGGTAGAGCCGAGTCCACGAATGGAAGGAGGGTTAAAGGCGAGCACGATCGCATCTCGGAATTTTCCGAACTCCTTGAAGGCGTCCGCGATCAGCGCCTTCGGATGCTGGTGCGGCTCGTTTCGTTCATCCCATGGTTTGAGCGGCACGAATGTCGTCGCGGTATAGGTTCCTCGGGGGTTGAAGACAAAATTTTGTCCGGTCAGTGCGACAGTGCCGTACACGGCTGGATTCGAAAGAAAGTGCGCTTCGACTTTATCCATCACCGCATTGGTCCGTTTCTTTGATGCTCCATCGGGAAGCTGCGTGACTACGATGATGTAGCCTTGGTCCTCATCCGGCAAGAAGCCGGTGGAGGTCACCCGGAAGAGAGCCAGCGCGAAGAACGCGACGATGCCGAACAAACCGAGGGAGAATATTGACCGTGCGATGCCGGTGCCGACGGCACCGGCATCGCGCGTTTGCGTCCAACCGAAGAGTCGATTGAACAGTGCGAAGAATCCTTTCCCCGAGCTATGACGAGGTTTGAGGATCAATGCGCACAGCGCCGGGCTCAGCGTCAAGGCCACGAACCCTGAGATGGTGACGGAGATGGCGATGGTGATCGCGAATTGCTTGTAGAGCTGGCCGGTAATGCCGCCCAGGAACCCCACCGGCACAAACACGGCGCACAGGACCAGCACAATGGCAATGACAGGACCTGTCACTTCCTCCATAGCCTTTTTTGCAGCTTCCCTGGGCGACAACCCTTCTTCCATGTGACGTTCTACATTCTCCACCACGACGATCGCGTCATCTACCACGATCCCAATCGCCAGGATCATGCCGAACAGTGTCAGGGTGTTGATGGAGAACCCGAGTGCGGCCATGCCGGCAAACGTCCCGATGAGCGACACAGGCACCGCAACAGCTGAAATCAGCGTCGCACGCCAACTCTGCAGAAAGAGAAACACGACGAGGATGACCAGGATCATCGCATCGCGCAAGGTCTTGATGACCTCTTCAACAGACACTTCGATGAACTTGGTCGTGTCATACGGCACGTCGTACGACACGCCTGGTGGGAAGGTCTTGGACAGTTCATCCATCCGTTCGCGGACCAGCCTGACGGTATCAAGGGCGTTAAACCCAGGCGCCAGAAACGTCAGGAGCAGGGCCGTGGGCTTTCCGCTGTAGCGTCCTTCCAGATCGTAGGATTGGGCGCCCAATTCGATCCTGGCCACATCTTTCAGGCGGATCATGGAACCGTTGGGCAGCGCCCGGACGATCATCTCCTCAAAGTCCTTCACCTCCGTCAGGCGGCCACGAGTAATAATAGGAACCGTGAGTTCGTTCTCTTGGGGTGTGGGCTCTCGCCCGACCAAACCAGCAGGAAAGTCTCGGTTCTGTTCACGGACGACGTTGACAATGTCGCGGGGGGTGAGACTGAGTTGTGCCATTCGCACCGAGTCAAGCAGCACCCGCATGCTGTAGTTCTGCTGTCCGAAAATATAGGCATCGCCGACGCCTGGGAGGCGCTTGATGTCGTCGACCACGCGAACGGTGGCGTAGTTCGCGAGAAAGAACGCATCGTACTTGGGATCAGCCGACTGCAAGACCACGACGCCCAACAGATCGGTCGAGAGTTTCTTCACCGAGACCCCCTGACGAATGACTTCCGGCGGGAGTTGGGGTTCTGCCAGTTTCTCCCGGTTCTGGGCCTGGGCCTGGACCTGGCCAATGTCGATGTTGGTGCCGATCTCGAACGTCAGGCGGAGGGTCATGTGACCGTCATTGGTGCTCGTGGAGTCGTAGTAGAGGAGGTTATCGATCCCGGGAATCTGGAGCTCGATGACACGGGCGACAGACTCTGCAACGGTCTCAGCGCTCGCTCCAGGATAGTCGGCATCGATCTGCACGACAGGAGGAGTAATCTGCGGAAACTGCGCGATTGGCAGGGTGGCCATCGCCACTAGGCCGACCACCACAATCACGATCGACAAGACGGAGGCAAAGATCGGTCGGTCAATGAAAAACCTTGGGCTCATTTGCGTGCCTGGGTGTGTGGACCCGATGGGTGATTCCCGGAGGATGTGACTTCAGCAGATATCGGCTTCACGACCGATCCGGGGATGATTCGTTGCAGATTATCCACGGCCACCTGTTCACCAGAGGCCAAGCCCTCTTCGACGAGCCATTGGGTCCCTAGCCAGGCGGTCACCTTGACGGCTCGCATCGTCACTTTGCTGTCGGCATCGACGACGTACACGATCGGTCCGTTCGATCCTTGCAGCACAGCCCGTTGCGGAACCAGCATCACGTTGCTCCTCGACGCCCCATGGAAGCGCACGGACACGAACTGGCCGGGGATAAGGGCGGCGTCATGATTGGGGAACGTGACCCGTGCCGGCCTTTCTCCAGTGTCACTGCGCAGTCCCACATCGATCAAATCCAGAGTCCCTGCTTCTGGATACGTGCTGCCGTTGAGAAAGATGAGCGTGCCCGTCAGCTTGTACACGCCTGGATGCTGTATCCTCTTGGCGGCAATATCCTCCCGCCGCTTGATCAGAAAAGCCTCTGGCGCATTGACGATGACATACATCGGATCAATCTGGTGAATGACCGTCAGCAAATCGGTCTGTACTGAAACCAAACGCCCTTCATACACCCTGGTTCGCTCAACCAAGCCGTTGATCGGCGCCACGATGACCGTATTGTCCAGATCAAACTTGGCTTTGATCAAATCTCCCTTGGCCGCATGCAACGCAGCCCTTGCAGCCAATTGTTGTGCGACCGCATCATCGACATCCTTTTTGCTCACTGCTTCCTCGGCCAAGAGCGGTTTCACCCGATCCAAGTCTTGATCCGCCTGGACTAAACGGGCTTCAGCCTGGGCCACTCGGGCCTCAGCACTGACGACAGCTGCGCGGAATGGCACCGGATCGATCCGATACAGCTTATCGCCCTTCTTAATCTCCCTTCCCTCTTCGAAGTAGCGGTCCGTGATGATTCCAGTCACCTGCGGTCTGATCTCAACGATTCGAGAAGCCGCTGCCTGTCCAATGAACTCTGGTTCGTCAGGCACTGTCTGTGTTTCTTGTGTTTCTACGGTGACTACGCCGACTTCCGACACAGGGTGGGAGCCCGACGAGACAGCTTCTTGCTTGCAGCCGAGTAGCATTGTAATTCCGGCACAGCTTAGACAAAACAAAGCTGTTGCCGTTCTGAGTTCACAGGGCAGGAAGGTACTGCGCCGGTTACGGCGCCCACCGTGGGAATGAAGGAAGCGATAGGCATCCTTGCGATAGACCACGTTTGTTGTCCCCCTTGCTGCATCGGTTATTCTCCGTGAGCGACCATGCCCTCAGTTCCAACACCTTGCAATGTACGCACGCGATACTCGACGGTCCGTAGTTTGGTGATGCCGACCCGGCCCTTGATGCCCCTCACGGCTGCGACGGCCGCCTGAAGCCACCGCTGCTTCCCACTCGAATGGTCGGCATGATCTACTTATCGCCCTTTACCAACTCCGCATGCGGGTTCTTTCGACAGAACATCGGATTCGGGAACTTTGAAATGAGGAACTCTTTGCCTTTCCTTTCCCGTAATCTCTTCTCCTCAGAATGTGCGCCAACTTGACCATGCCTTGTCCTATTGTAGAGGGGAACATCAGCAAACCCCGTACCGCCACGCCGGCAGGAAACAACGAGCGTTTTAAGTTAGCGAATTGGAGGTAGATCTAGTGCAAAATGTTCGTTAAGGGATCTGGATCACAGGAAGGGATGCCGGAGGAATCCTGACGGCAGTCCGACACGAGCCAGTAAGCTGACACCTCGCGAGCTCGAGTGGAGTAAGCTGTGTCGCTCGGCCAACTGCTGGGGATGCGTTCTGCTATGAGGTCATCCGTGGATTTGGGGCCCAATCGAGTTTTTATGGACTGAGGCGTGAGCATCGGATGAGATAAAGAGATCAATAGTTCAGTTCACCCTGTCGCCGATCTTTATTCTAGGGTGCAAGGGGGGGGCAGCATCACAACGCCACTCGGAATCTTCATGTCTCAAAACTTTTCGGCGCTTCCGGGTTCAGCATGGGTACAGATCGAGCCCTCCGCAGTGGAAGTAGATGGCCGTCTTGAAGTGCTCGATGTTGCGGAAACCGCAGGCCATGCTCTTGATCTTCTGAATCTGGCTCTTGAGTCCCTCACT
>JAICWG010000307.1 GCA_025934915.1 Nitrospira sp. | reverse complement strand
TACGATGCTATCAGGCTTTCACTCCTTCAGTCGTTTTTCTCTCCGCGAATATCTCGACGCCGCTGGCATCGTCGACGACACAGGTGAGCCGCTCTTCATAAGCATAGGCAAGAGGAGAGAAATTCAAACTGACCCACTACCCCATTGGGTCGCAGGCTCCTTGCACAAGCGGGCGGCAAAATACGCCACCAAGGCCCTCAGCCAGGTTTGTCGGAACAGCGGATCGGCGATTGCAGCAGAAATGTTCATGAATAATGCGGGTCAAAACCGGTACGGATCGACGGATGAACCAGTTACGCCATGCAATAGTAGCGTTAATTGATGCGATTACGGGACTGTGCTAGGCTGTCGCTATGCGATTGATACGAGAGAATATCGGGTGGTTCCGAGCCATAGTCCTTACGTGGACAATCTTATGGATGCTTGCCGCGCCATTGGTGCATATCCATCCTGAGGCCGATCATCACCATGGAGAAGTCGGTCATGTCCATGGCGGCACGGTCCATACGGTGTTTTCACCGGACCTGAGCTGTGAGTTCGCGATCTACGACCATGGATCAGTTGCAGCCAAGGAATCCAGCTGTCCGCTTCATCTGATTGCGCAACCGTTCCATGGAGCGGAGCATCTTGAAATCGACCTGATTCTCGCGTCTTCCACCGAGCCGCAAGTCGGCAAAGGCACGGCCTTGGATGTGGCCGCGCATTCCTTCTCCGCGAATCAACCTATCAGAGCTCCTGCCGCCTGGCGGCCGCAACCCGATTTTCAACTAGTGAATCTTTCTCTCACGACCAGTCTTCCATCTCGCGCGCCTCCTTCCGTTTGACCTCGCTGTATATCGCTACTGACGGTTCGATTTATTTGATCGGCGCTTCATGCCCGTCTCTTTTATGGAGGCGAGCCGATATGGCGCCGACAGAGGAGGACAGCATGAGACCTGCACTCGCTTGCAGAATCCTCGTCGCGTTCGGATGCGCGATGATATCCGGGTCTTATCGAACGGGCCATGCCGCAGAACTGAGCCCAAGCGGGTACACACTGGGTCAAGTCATACTACTTGCGCTTCAACACAACCCCAAGGTGAAAGGCGCGGAAGCAGTCTTGGAACAGAGCCAGAGTCAACGGATCATGGCCGACGCCTACCTCAATCCCACCATCATGGGGACCGCCGGCCGAGGAACGATTCGTGATCCTGCAAACGGTGTCTCCATCACCGAACGGACGATTACGGTGCAGCAGCCGCTTGAGTGGCTAGGCAAACGCGCAGCCAGACAACGCGTCGCTGACGCGGGCGTAGGGGGCGCTCTTGCCGGCATCGATCAAACAAAAGTGTCGGTCATGGCCGACACAAAAGGGGCGTTCTTCCAATTGCTCTTCGCGCAACAAGACGCACGACTTGCGAGAGAGAATCTGAAGACGGTCGAAGACCTCATAAAATTGGTGAGCGCGCGCGTCAGCACCAAGGAGGCGCCGAAATTCGAGCTAATCAAGGCGACCGTCGAACTCCAAAAAGCTCAAAAGGATCTGGCGAGGGCGGACAATGCGTTTCTCGTGGCCCGCGCCAAACTCAATACGGTGACAGGCAAGGCCTTAGGAGAATCATTTGTCGTCCAAGGAGAGTTTGAAATGGTGAGGGCCGACTTGGAACTCCACAGACTGATGAATCAGGCAACCGAGCGACAGCCCGCGCTTCGCCGACAGCAGAAAATGGTCGAGCAAGCCGAATACACGATCGAACATGAGCGCGCATCGCGCATCCCGAATGTCTCGGTGATCGGCCAGTATCATCGGGAAGCCGGCGATGAATCTATGACGGCAGGATTGAGTGTGGCACTGCCCATTTGGTATCGCCGACAGGGAGAAATCGGGGCGGCGATGGGGGCCCACCGAGAAGCGCAAGCGGAACGAGATCGAATGCAGCAGGAACTGGAACAGACCATCACTCAGCATTTTCAGGACATGCAGACCGCGCAAGCGCAGATGAAGGTGTTTGAACAAGGGCTCCTGCATCAGGCTAGAGAAGCCCTCGACATCGCCCAGTTTAGTTTTCGCCATGGAGCGACCAGCCTGCTCGAAGTCATTGACGCACAACGAGTCTATCGCCAGATCTTGCTCGAATATGCTCAAGCGCAAGCCGATCATTCCATCGCGCTGGTCAGGCTGGAGCGGGCGGTGGGAGAGTTGCCATGAACATTCACTCGGTCATGCGCGCCTCGTTGGGTGCTCTCCGGATCGTTCCGTTTCTTTTGATCGCCACAGCCCATCTGTCCTGTCAGTCGAAGCAAGAGGATGCTCCGAAGCCGCCGCCTCAGGCGGCCACGGCGTTATCTTCTGAACCTGGTATTCTCGAATTGCCGGAAGGAAGTCC
>JAICWG010000292.1 GCA_025934915.1 Nitrospira sp. | reverse complement strand
TTCTGCGGCTTCACCACCGTGCTATCGGGGAGTGTAATAGTCAGTTCCCAGTTCGCGAGCGTCGTGCTTGAACCGCGATTTTCAACACGCGAAAAAACGAGAACTCCTGTAGCGATTTCACCACTATCATCCGTGCGCGTTCGTGATGCGGATCCGTGCCGCCATGGAAATATCCTTATCTCAATAATTTCTCCGCCTATCTGAGGTTTATCCTTCAGAACAGTGGCAAGTTCATCGGTCCTCTTCTTTAACTGTTCGGCCAGCAAACGAGCCTTATCAGCCGCATCTCTCGTCAGTGATTCTTGTTTCTGTATCTCTTTCTTCGCCTCTTCAAGCGCGTGTTCCGTTTGTCTTATTTTGATTCGGTCTTCCTCTCTTTCGTTGGCATCAAAATAAACAAGCACGGCGCCGCAAATGACGAAGACAACAAGCCCAATAGAAAAATAGATTTTCCATTGCGAATAGGTATGCAGTAACAGCGCGTATCCGGTGCATACGAGAACCGTGGTGAAAAAAACCAAAGTTCACTGGCCATTTCTCTCGCATCCAGTCCTGATCGAATCAAACATGTCCACCGCTGTATCCGCCAGAAACGCCGGAATGGTTTCAAGGAGATTGGGTAGCAGCTTATCAGCCCCTTCCAGATCGTGGGCTTGCTCCGGCGTCAGGGGAACCCGGTTGGATTGCCCAACGCATCGCACCGTGCATGGATTTTTTTGGTGAGCCCGCCCTTTGAGCGCCCAATACATTCCGTTTCCCTGTTCCCCCTTTTTCCTCGGCGCTGTGCTTGAATAAAGCGTCGGGGGTCATGATCGAAGCGCAATCCCATTCGATGAAAGCCGCATAATTGATCGCATCTACGGGACAGACGGCACCAGATCTGACAATGCCGTCGAGAAGACGAGCAGAAATATGTACTCGTTATAGTAGGCATCGCCTTCGTATGTTGGTGTCGAGCCCACCAGCTGCCCGGTTGTCTTATCCAGAAAATCCATCGATAAACGGGCAAGTCCTCGCTGCCTAGTCGCCTGGTAGAGAGTCAATTGGGGCAAGGCAATTGGGATGAACGCGCTGCTGAACGCCGGCATACCGAAGAACGTCTTATTGGAAAGCGTGCCGAACGCGTCCAACGTCACCCTGACCACCAGCATTTCTTTTCCGTCTTTCGGCACATAAAACCCTTCCCGGCTCAGCCACCTCTCAATTAACGCGTTCGCGTACGCCTGATCGGCCGTAAAGCCGATCGTTTCAACTGCGACGGATTGTCCTGGACGAATGATGGGAGCCACCGCATCGATCAGACTCCTTTGGAACGCCTGGGCCAAGACCAATTGTTCGGTGGCGGCTCTGGGCGTGTTGGTCGTGTCGTAGGAGAGAGCACACCCTCCGACTCCCAGCATCAGGCTCACTGAACAGAGTATGACCCAGCTCCGCAGTCCGGCCGGCAGCCGCCGCTCGTCGACATTGCGCCTCATTGTTCGATCAGTCGTGTTCATGCGAAGACCTTTCACCCGGTTCATCGGAAGATTGATCGATGATCCGCCTCTCTCGCTCCTGCCTCTTATGAATCGTCCGAGCCGACTCATCGCGAAACCGTCGGGAGAGCTCCCTCAACGGCGCACATCTTTTCAGAAGAGAGGAACCACTTTGTTCCTGCCGGACGGAACCCCCAGACCGTCGCGAGCGCCTCACAGGTCAGCAGAGCGAGGGCATCCTTCGTGGGACGGGTCTCGAACGTTGCATACCGGGCGCTGCCGCTCCAGGAGACTCGTCCGGTCTGGACCTCTACGCCCCGGACGCTGATCATCGGAGCTCGAGCATCGCCTCCGCGATCGATAAATACCACTTCCTGCACTCCCATCTTCTTCGCGGTCTGAAGGATGACCGCTTCATCCTTGAGCGTGTGCGACAGTTCGAGGTTGTCTGTCTCCAGATTCGCGTACAAGAGGCTTCGCTCGAGAACAGACAGCCCTCGTTTCTGCAGCCAGGTCGTCGCCATGCCCACGGCGCTCACATCGTCTCCCCAAACAATCGTGAGCACGTCCTTCGCCGGCAGATCGTGTCGAAACCCATCGGTCACCGGCGCGCACCCGGCGAAGAATACCATCATCCAGCCACATGCGATTGTGAATGCCCTCATGAAGCCCTCCGTACAACTCTCAAGATCCAACTCTGCGACTTCCTCGGTCGTCTCGAGAAAGACCAAACTTCCGATTCCAAAAAATCGGCGCTTCTGTGTTCGATCCTACATATCGCGATGGCTCTGTGCAACCAGAACATTGTGCAGCTGGGGACGTGACGGCTAGGATGGGATCTGGGTGAGCCTTTCCGGTACAATTGGATCACTGTTGGTAATTTGGAAAACCGTCATCAGCTTTTCCAATCAAGAAAAAACACCGGCCGACCTCGACAGGTTCGTTCCATTTTTGACAGACAAGGTCCCACGCTGAGCCGAGAGGAGACAAGATGACACAAGCACAACACCGGGCATCCATCATCGAGCAATTCACCAGGCAAGCCGTTCCCTTCGCGGACATGCCCGAACATTCGCAGGAGTCGGCCTTCCAGCTCATGCTTGAATCGGCCGGCGTCACGTCGCGCGATACCGTGCTCGACGTCGCCTGCGGCCCGGGTCTGGTGGCCTGCGCCTTCGCCGCGCGAGCCGCACGGGTCACGGGAATCGACATCACGCCTGCCATGATCGACAAGGCGAGGCAGGTCCAAAAGGAAAAAAGACTCACGAATGTGGAATGGAACAACGCCGATGTTCTGCCGCTGCCTTATGGAGACGAATCCTTTTCCATGGTGATCACGCGGTATTCCTTTCATCATTTCCTCGACCCGTTCCAGGTGTTTGCGGAAATGCACCGGGTGTGCAAACAGGACGGGGTGTTGATGGTCGTCGATGTCGCGATCTCGCCACAAAAGCGAGGCGCCTACGATCACCTTGAGAAACTGCGGGATTCGTCCCACACCAGCGCCTGCACGCCGGAAGAACTGCTCGGCATGGCCGAACGGTTGAAGCTCGCTCGAGTCACAACCCACTGGTACAGGCTCGAGATGGAACTCGAACGGCAATTGGCTGCATCGTTCCCTCGTCCCGGCGACGACGAGACGATCCGTGCGCTCATGCGCAACGATATCGGGCAGGATGGTCTTGGGATGGGCGCCCATTGGGTCGGCACGGAAATCCATTTTGCCTACCCCACACTCATTATGGTCGGGAGGAAGGGCGGACTTGGTGAATGACTTCAGATGAGCACGATACGGAGACCGTCATGACGCGTCTCGGGAACCTGAGGAGCCGGTTGTTGCAACACCGATCCGGAGGGATAACAATGTTGATTGCCC
>JAICWG010000064.1 GCA_025934915.1 Nitrospira sp. | reverse complement strand
CAGCTCCGGTGGGTCCAGACCTTCCGCACCGTCGAAGACCTCCGCGTGGCCCTTCAGGCCTGGCTGGTGACATACAACGAACAAGTGTCATGTCAGCAGGCAATCAGGATCACCGAGGGCCGATCGCCACAAACCCGACGCACACCGTTGGCCCAGGAGCGACGATCGTCGAGCGACGCGACCCCACAGGTAGAGTCAATATGGCTCCAACAGTGTCCAAGAAATCGGGAGCGGTACACCACCTCTGTATCTTTACTTCTTTGCCTTCGCTTTACGCCCCTCACGTAGACCCACCAATACCTGCTGAATCTGCTGCTCCAACCGTGTCAAGGCGCCAACATCCATTGCCACACGGGTAACGAAGTGACCGTCCATGCTTTTTGGAGCCGCTTGGCCGTCCTTCGCCGTTTTCGCAATGGCGGCTAGGAAGGCCGGTTCGATAAACCCGAAATCCAGATAGGCGATGCCCTGTGCGACACCAATGTTTGTGTAGTTCGCCGCTCGCGGGTGGGCGGAGGACTCACTGAGTTTCAACCAGACGTTTAAGGCAATGGTGGCATCCTTTGTTTCACTCATAGGCTCAGCTCCTTGTAGTGGATGAATGGGAATCGCTTGATCGTCTACACGAGCATTTTCCAGCGCTGCAGATTCAAAAGCCGGTTCTTGTGGAATCTCTGAATGTCAACGAGGCTACGGACTCTTCGAGGGAGAACCGAGACCAGTTGGACGGGTTCGATACAGATCTGGATATACCTGTGTTACACTAGCGCCATGTCGGACCTGTCTTCACAACAGTCGTTCAAACTGCTGCCGGCGTATCTTGGCACAACGTCGATTGAAGGAGCCGTTCAAACCGCACGAGGCCGTTGGGTGCTCTGGCTCGAAATTTTATTGGATGACCAGTTGGATCTGACGCCCTGGCAGTCCTATCCAGCAGGGCAAGAAGCGTACAGGACGGCCTGTCGATGGTATACGCACTACCGCCGCTTGCTGACCTATCTCTTCCTCTTCGACCGTGTCCCTCTCCCCACCGACTCCGGTCCGATAGACTTCCGTGAGTATCGAACGTTCGCCGAGGCGATCTACTTTGCCTATGCTCACCGTTGAGCATCTCATTGAGCTCCCTCCCGGTACGTTACCGATACTGACCCTCCGATAGAACCTCATGTCATCAAACGATTAAAGAAATGGGTCAGAAGACAAAGGGAGAGCTGCGTGGAGCAGGTTCTCTCATCCCGACGTGTCGGGAGTCTTTTTTGAGTCGGCGCGTTTGCAGTCTGTGTCCTCTCCTTCTGGGCAAATCGAACGCTGGGTCGCGTTCGGACAATACCGCAATGGACCGGAGCGAACAGGACCAAGTAGAATATCACCGGTTCACACTCGTGAGAGAATCTGATGGATTTCGTATCACATGGCCTCTGGGGTTCAATCGCGTTCGGGCGTAAGAACCGATCGAGTTTCGGATTAGCATTTGCCATCGGGATGGCGCCTGATCTGTTTTCATTCGGGGTCCTGTACGTGGCTGCCACATTCGGCCTCTCGCCGAAGCCCGATTTCAGTCATGGCATTCCCTCGGAATCGACGATCCCGCAATATGTCCATCATCTCTATAATTACACTCATAGCTTCGTCATATTTCTCACCGTCTTTTTCCTGGTATGGCTTTTCCTGAAACGACCGGTCTGGGAACTAGGAGCCTGGGGACTCCATGTCCTGGCCGACGTGCCGTTGCATTCGTACGCTTTTTTTCCGACTCCGATGTTGTGGCCCCTCTCTGACTGGAAATTCGACGGCTGGCAATGGATGACGCTGGGTATTCTTATTACCAACTTTGCACTCCTATCGCTGCTCTACACCTGGCACATCCGGCAGTTGTTCCTGGCTAGGAAGAAAGAGGAGGTTCGGCCAGAAACCATTTCGCGGGCCACATGAATGACAATTCACAGGATCTCGCAACATTACCTGGACGGTATATCCCTATTTTCTGAGATGCCTGATGCGTCGCTTGCATCATCGTCAACAGAAGAGTAGGCTGTACGTAATCGACCCTTTCGCAAGGGGGATGCGATGTCACCTCCCCTCCTCTTGCGTTCTCTAGTTTTCCTCTCCGCCTCGGCCCGATACCTCAGTGATCTGATCGCCGATTTATTTGATTCGACTTCGGCATTCTATTCCTATCAGTCAACAAAGTTTCACACCTTAATGAGTCTAGACGTGCAACGACAGCAGAGAACATGGTGTCAGCAGATTCAGCAAAATACTCTATAGCAAGGAGGATTGCGCTATGCGTTACATCAGCATCATAGGAGGAGTCGTTGTCGCGCTCGCCTTCGCTGCGACAGCGACTGCCGGGTCGTTTGAGGATAAGGCGCAAGTGACGGTTAGTGGTGCCGAATACATGTTGAACGGCTATATCGTCAAGATCGAAGGGAATGCTTACTGGATCAGGAAGGCGTCGGGCGAGGTCGTTCGCGTCGCAGTCACGGAAGACACTCACCTGATCTGCCCGACTCGCACCGGCAACAAGGCGGCGAAAGTGGAATCGAAGCCTGGCGCCGGTTTTCGAATGGGGGACTGTCCATTTATCCGAGGGGACACTGTGAAGGTCGAGGTCACGGACCTCGGCAGCGCAAGCCTCATCCGGTTTGATGTGTCTCCAGCTTCTGAAACTGTCAACCTTGGACTGCCTCAGGGATGGGAAGGCTACATGCCCAATGATGGGGTGCTTTCCTTCAAAGCGGGGCCTCGCTATCCCGTATACACCAAGGATGGCCACGCTGTCGGCCATCTCGCTGGAACACTGACCGACACATTATTAGGAACCGAGTATGCACTGATCGAGCTAGAAGGGGACGGGCAGATGATGACCGTGCCCAGAACCGCGATGAGACAAGAATGGTCGGAGCCCAACAAACCTCGTGTGGCGTTGCTGATCAACAAGCATCAGCTTGGGGAGATGGCCCCTCCTACGTACCAGGCCGCAAACCTTATTTCGGTCTCGGAGGTCCGTGACTACTGGGCAAAGGCCGCACCTCCCGAACCTTTCGTCCCAAGCGAAGTTGACGTGGTCATTGATATCAGCGAAAAAACTTTTCAAATCACAAAAGGGGGGACTGCGCGTGGATTTGCTCTCATGGCAGGGATGCCGGCGGTCATTAAACTTCTCAACCGGGATCTCGTCGCGCATGAGTTCATGTCTACACTGTTCCGGGATGTCCCATTCCGCATTTCTGGTAATGCCACAGCGGTCAAGACTGCACAAGCCTCCGGCTTTCGCATCGATCCAGGGCAAACCGTCACCATCGAGTTTAACGCCCCCGTGGCCAAGCCGGATCGATATGGCGACAGAGCAAGCACTTATGATGTCTTCTGGTGCAATATCCATGGGAAGGAACATGGGCAACAAATGCGTGGGGAATTGGCGATTATAGAGACCACAGGAATCGGCGGCGGCTGAAGCGATGACGGTTCAGGTCGCCCGACGCCGGGTCATCCGATCGACGCGGGCGACCTGATTTCTTTTTCGCGATCAGTTGCTTATACAGACCGACGGCATGATCTTCTCCAGGGAATACATCCGTCGACAAAAAGGAAGAGGCAACAAGTGCCGTCACGATCGCGATTGATCGCATTCGCCATCCTGTTCGCACTTGGGATAGGGATGAGCGGAATAGGTTCGGCCGAAGAGCTGCTGTATGAACCTGATGTCGTCGTTGTGATGAAAGACAAGGCCTTTCAGGTGATCAAAGGCGGACAACTTGAGAATTCCGTAACGAATCCAGCTTTTTCTTTGCCAGTCGGGATGGACCTCGCCATCCTGCTCCGGAATGAGGATGAGGTTGCGCATGAGTTCGTCTCGCCATTACTCATGAAGGCGGAAGATCTTGAGATTTCAGGTCGCGCGACCATCGTGTATACGCTCACCGCTTTCGGGGTTCGGGTTGAACCGAGAGACCGAGTCATGCTCCGCTTCAGTCTCCCTGAAGCGAGCTTTGATCGGTTTCACTTCTGGTGCAATCTCCATGGAAAATTGCTTACCGACGTCATGCGAGGGGAGATCTTTATCCTGGATGCAAAACAATCATCCAAGTAACTGGACCTCGAAAATGTTGAGGACGTGCTCTTGGGAGCAGGTTCCGCCCTGAGAGCTAAAAGAGAGGTTGCCATGATTGAGAAAACAACCGGACGGATCCTTGGCGGCCTCTGCGCCATCATGCTCGCCGCTGTCCAGGCAGATGTTGCATATGCCGGAGAGACGGGAGCAATTCCACCGGAGCTGGTAGCAGAATATATTTATGCAGTCATTCAGGCCGATCGAAGCATTTATTCCACTCATGTCGTCGAACAACTGCAGGATCGCAAGGTCGCTGTGGCGGCAGAAGATTGGAAAGAGCGGGGGGCCTTGCCTCTTCCAGCCCAATTCCTTCAGATGGCGGGGCAAGAGATTCAGGGACTAGGCCTCGGTCTCCATGTTCGCCTGGGCAGCTTAGGCCCAATTTACACAAAGAACGGGCCGGTGGATCAGTTTGAGCGAGCGGGCTTGGAAGCGGTGGCCAAGAATCCCAGGAAGCCCTATACGGGAACCGTTACAGAAGGTGCCACCCGTTATTTCAAGGCAATATTTGCGGATCGGGCCGTCTCGATGGCTTGCGTCATATGCCATAACAGTCATCCTCTGAGTGCCAAGCGGGACTACAAGCTCCATGATGTGATGGGAGGGATTATTATTTCTTTTCCAGTCCATTAAGCCAAATGCGGAATCTTACGCCGAGGCCGGCGAATCAGTGGCGGGTTTTGAGCGGAGGCATTGGAGGATGTTCCAGACTCGCAGGACATCGAGGGTCAAGGTCGCACCGTAGGTCGGCCCGAAGTCGCGTTCCGTGAATTGTCGTACCATCATGAGAAACTTGGGCATTCTTAGAACTCATGTGCGTGTGACGACCCAATTGTTTGATGAAAGACAAGAGTAACTCTTCGTTTTGATGAGCGATTCCCACTTCTCGCCGGTGCTTCTCCCTCGACAGACCTCTTGATCCTATGCTAGCTTACGCGTTCGTTTTTCAGATTCATTTCTTTCCGTACGGGCTGACGGACTCAGACATGTTCAAGAAGATTTTAGTCGCCAATCGCGGTGAGATCGCCATGCGGATCATCCGCGCCTGCCGCGAATTGAATATCGC
Source organism: Nitrospira sp. (assembly GCA_025934915.1). Lineage (GTDB taxonomy): Bacteria > Nitrospirota > Nitrospiria > Nitrospirales > Nitrospiraceae > Nitrospira_D. The sequence continues at coordinate 14,887 of JAICWG010000064.1, read as the reverse complement.
CACCGCTGCCATCTATTCCGAAGCGGATTCGACCGGGATCTACGTGAAAAAAGCGGACGAATCCTACATGGTCGGACCTGGGCCGGTGAAGGGTTTTTTGGACAGCAAACAGATCGTCGACTTGGCCAAGCGGATCGGCGCCGATGCCGTCCATCCAGGGTATGGGTTTCTTTCTGAAAATGCGGAATTTGCTGAGCTCTGCCAGGCTTCCGGCATTACGTTCATCGGCCCTTCCACCCAGGCCATTACTCTGATGGGCAGCAAGGTCAAGGCGCGCGAGATCGCCGAATCAGCGGGTGTTCCGATCGTGCCCGGCACGGATGGGGCCATTACCAATATAAAAGATGCCCTGGCCTTCGTAAAAAAAGCGGGTTACCCGGTCATGATCAAGGCGAGCGGCGGCGGCGGCGGCCGCGGGCTTCGCGTGGTCCGATCAGACGATGAGCTGCGAGAGAACATGGAAGTCGCTGGGCGCGAAGCTCACGCCTCCTTCGGAGACGGCAGCGTCTTCATCGAAAAATATATCGAGCGGCCACACCATATTGAATTCCAAATACTGGGAGACCGCCACGGGAATATCATCCACTTAAATGAACGCGATTGTTCAATCCAGAGACGTCATCAGAAGTTGATTGAGATCGCTCCGTCGTTGATTCTGACACAGGAGCTCCGGGAAGAGATGGGCAATGCCGCCATCGCCATCGCGCGCGCGGTGAACTACGACAACGCGGGAACCGTGGAGTTTCTGCTCGATCAAGAAGGCAAATTCTACTTCATCGAGATGAATCCGCGCCTCCAAGTCGAACACACGGTGACGGAACAGATCACGGCCATCGATATCGTGCGAAATCAAATTAAGATCGCGGCCGGCCTGCCGCTCAACATCCAGCAAAAGGACGTCATCCTCCAAGGTCACGCCATCCAATGCCGGATCAATGCAGAGGACCCGAAAAACAATTTCCTGCCCTGCACAGGCACGGTCACGGCCTATCTCTCTCCTGGTGGAATCGGCGTGCGCATCGATGGTGCCGTCTACAAGGATTACACGATCCCGCCGTACTATGATGCGCTGCTGGCCAAATTGACGGTCCGAGGCCGCACCTGGGAAGAAGCCGTCAGCCGCATGCGACGCTCCCTCGAAGAGTACGTGCTCCGTGGAGTGAAAACCACGATCCCCTTCATGGAAGCGATCATGCAGGAACCGGACTTTATTGCAGGACGATTCGACACGTCGTATCTGGACACCCACCCAGAGTTGTATTCGTACCACGAGTTTGAGCAGCCGGAGGATCTGGTATTGGCGCTGTCTGCAGCGATTGCCGCCTACGAAGGTCTCTAACTCCAACATACCATCTGCTTCCCAAAGAGATGCGCTGAACATCATGGCGAAAAGACGACCACCGACAAAGAAATCGAAGAAAAAGACCAGATCGTCTGCTCCGACGATCAAAACCTCGAAAAGTGTCGCATCCCGTCCCAGCGAGTTCACGATCACGCCGGCCGCCGGCAAACCGGTCTTGATCACGGATGTCGCGCTGCGAGACGGCCATCAGTCGTTATTGGCGACGCGCATGCGCACGGAAGACATGCTGCCCATCGCACAAAAACTCGATGCGGTCGGTTATTGGTCGCTGGAAGTATGGGGCGGCGCCACCTTCGACACCTGTTTGCGCTTCTTAAAAGAAGATCCCTGGGAACGGCTCCGGGCGCTCCGGGCCGCCATGCCCAATACTAAGCTCCAAATGCTGTTGCGCGGGCAAAACCTCGTCGGCTATCGCCATTACGCCGACGACGTAGTGGAGCGGTTCATCGAACGTTCGGCCACGAACGGCATCGATGTCTTCCGCATCTTCGACGCCCTCAACGATGTGCGGAATCTCGATCGGGCCGTGAGCGAAGTAAAGGCCTGCGGGAAACATGCTGAAGCCACCCTCTGTTACACCGTCAGCCCGGTCCATAGCATCGACCGGTTTGTTGATTTAGCCAGGAAGTTGGAAGATCTTGGAACAGATACGATTTGTATCAAGGACATGGCCGGACTCTTGGCCCCGCTCGATGCATACCATCTGGTGCGTCGACTGAAGGCCGCCGTCAAGGTCCCGCTTCATCTTCACTCGCATTACACCTCCGGCATGGCTTCCATGGCCTCGTTGATGGCGATTCTTGGAGGCCTCGACATGCTCGATACCTCGATCTCTCCGCTGGCAGGGGGAACCTCTCATCCAGCGACGGAAACGCTGGTCGCTTCGCTCCAGAATACGCCCTACGACACGGGACTGGAGCTCGCATCCTTCCAGCCGATCACCGAGCACTTCCGATCGGTTCGCCGCAAATATCGCCAGTTCGAGAGCGACTTTACCGGCGTGGATGCAGAAATCCTCATGTCGCAGATTCCCGGCGGTATGTTGTCGAACTTGGCCGCCCAGCTGACGGAGCAGAACGCCCTAGATCGGATGAAGGAGGTCCTCGACGAGGTTCCGCTGGTGCGGAAAGAAATGGGCTATCCCCCGCTCGTCACGCCGACCAGCCAAATCGTCGGAACCCAGGCGACACTCAATGTGCTGACCGGTGAGCGATACAAAGTCATCACCACTGAAACCAAGAACTATTTCTTGGGATTGTATGGCCGTGCCCCTGGACAGGTCGACCTCAATGTGATGGCTCGCGCGACCGGCGATGAAACGCCGATCAAAACCAGGCCGGCTGATCGACTTGAGCCGGAATTGGATGACGCGAAAAAAGAACTTCCCGATTCGGCTCAGACCATCGAGGACCAGCTGTCGTTCGTGCTCTTCCCCACCATCGCACGTGACTTTTTTGAAGCCCGTGAAAAAGGAGAGCTGATACCGGAACCGCTGGACCTTGGGTCAGCGAAAGGACCCGCCACTGCTCACGAACTGCACCTGGCGCCTGTAGAATTCAATGTGACCGTGCATGGAGAGACCTATCATGTGAAGGTCTCGGGCTCGGGTCGAAAAATCGACGGACGTAAGCCCTACTACATCCGTGTGAACGATAAGCTTGAAGAAGTGTCGCTCGAACCTATCCAGGAAGTGCTCGCCGGTGTCCCGGAGTCTCAAGAGACTGAATCGGGAGGAAAACCCAAACGTCCAAGACCTTCTAAACCAGGTGATGTGGCTCCGCCCATGCCGGGCCGAGTGGTGAAAATCCTGGTGGCGGTCGATGATCGCGTCAAAGCCGGCGATCCGCTGTTAATTATTGAAGCGATGAAAATGGAAAGCCAAGTGCCGGCGCCGATCGATGGGAGGGTCGCCGTGATCCTGACTGCAGAGGGTGATAATGTGAAGACGGATGAAACAGTCATTCAACTGGAATAGTCCTATCATCGGCTCAATCCCCTGCCCCTGCAGAACCCGGCGGCTTGTGCCGCTCATGTTATGCCTCGTATCTTATCTCATGACCGCCTGTGCCCCGCCTTCACAGATCCCGCCCTATTTTGAAACGTTAGGACGTACCCCGATAGAACGTATCCCGATTAAAACCGTTCTCATCCATGATCAACGGATCGCGTACCTCGATATCGGTACCGGTCCGCCGGTCATCTTGATCCATGGCTTTGGCGGATCCATGTGGCAATGGGAACATCAGCAACATGCCTTGTCTCAACACTTCCGTACCTTGACGCTCGACCTACCCGGCTCCGGATTGTCCGACAAACCGGATATTGATTACCTGCCGGATCAGATGTTGGATTTCTGTATCGGATTCATGGACGCCCTGCAGATTCCTCAAGCCACGCTGGTCGGCAATTCCATGGGCGCAGGCTTAGCCATTGGTATGACACTGACCCACCCGACACGCGTCGACAAACTCGTGCTTATCAGCGGGTTACCGTCTCATGTCCTGGCCAAGCTCACCAGCCGGTCGTTCAGGCAAGCCTTGGAATCTCGAGCCCCTACCTGGCTGATCTCTTTCGGCAACTGGCTGTTCGGCTGGCTGGTCACCGAGTCAGTCCTGAAGGAAATCGTCCACGACCACAACCTCCTCACGCCGGACGTCATCGAACGGTCCAACCGTAATCGCCGACGCCCCGGCATCATCAAACCCATCATGGCCGTGAGAAACGCCCTCCCGTCCTGGGAAGCCGATTTTGCTCCACACCTCAGCGCTATCACTCACCCCACCATGATCATCTGGGGTAACTACGACCGGGTGTTCCCCTTGGCAGTGGGTGAAGAACTTCATCATAGAATTCGCGGATCAACGTTCGTCAGAATTCCCGATGCGGGCCATATGCCGCAATGGGAACGCCCGGACCTGGTCAACCGACCATTGATCGCGTATATTCAACCGTCACCCTGAATGGATAGATCGAGAGGAATTCCCCACTCATGAACTTCTGAAAGGAGCGTATGATGCAGACACACTATGCTGGTTTCATCAGTACCCTGTGCCTTTCGCTTGGCCTCGTTGGATGTCAGATGATGGGAGGCTCAACCGGCGCCGGATTTTCTTATAAGAATATGCCGGTGGCAGATGGGAGCGCAGTTGCAGGCGAAGGCAACAAGGTCCTGTTCAAAGGCAACCCACTGACGCTAGCAGGCAACGGAGTGAAAGTCGGCGATATGTTGCGCGACGTGAAGGTGGCGCAGAACGACTTATCTCTCGTAAACATCGCGGAGACCAAAGGTGCGGGAAAAGTCCGTGTCATCAGTGTGGTCCCCTCGCTGGATACCCCGGTCTGCGAACAACAAACGCATCTTCTGAGCGAGCGCAATAAAGGCCTCGATAAAATGGTGGAACTCATCACTGTAAGCGTCGATACGCCTTTCGCCCAGAAACGGTTCGCCCGAGAAGCCAAAATCGCCAATGTCACCTTCCTGTCCGACTATCGGGAAGCCGAGTTCGGAAAAACCCATGGTCTCCTCTTGGATGGTCCACACATTTTGACGAGAGCGGTCATGGTCGTCGATAAGACGAACACCATTCGCTATCTTCAAATCACCCCGGATCTCGCTCAACTCCCGGATATGGAAGAAGCCTTGCAATTTGCTCGTCGATTGGTCACGGAGAGCTGAGATGAAGACAGATTGAGGTTGAGGACAGCGACCATCAAAACATCCTTGACCTCATCCTCGACCTTTCTTGAAATCCATGGCTCATTACGATTTACTGGTCATCGGCACGGGACCCGCCGGCCAAAAGGCTGCGATCCAAGCAGCCAAGCTCAACAAGAAGGTCGGGATCATCGAGCGAAAGACGGTCGTCGGTGGGGTCTGCATCAATACCGGGACCATTCCAAGCAAATCTCTCCGCGAAGCGGTGCTCTATCTCTCCGGGTTTCGCCAGCGCAACATCTACGGGGGCGAGTACCGCGTAAAAAAGAAGATCGCGATCGAAGACCTTGCCTTCCGCGCGAACCACATCATCAAGCACGAGGTCCAGACCGTGCAGAATCAGATGGCTCGGAATCAGGTCGATATGTTTTTCGGTTCAGCCGACTTTCTGGATCCACATCGTCTGCGCATTCAAGGGGATCATGGAGCGCTTGAACTGACGGCGGACTTCATCGTGATCGCCGTCGGGACAGAACCTGCCAGGCCTGCGGATATTCCGTTCGACGACAAAACCATCATCGATACGGACGGGCTGCTGACCCTGAAACGCATTCCCGACTCCATCGTGATCGTCGGAGGCGGTGTGATCGGAACGGAATATGCTTCGATCCTCGCCGCATTGGGAATCCCCGTCACTCTTATTGATAAACGACCACGGCTGTTGGAGTTCGTCGACGCTGAGGTCATTGAAGCGCTCCAACAACGCATGAAGGACCTGGGAGTGACGCTGTATCACGATGAAGAAGTCCTCGCGATCAAGAAAGAATGGAACAAGTCCATCCATGTGTCTCTTCGCCACAACCGTCCTGTTCAAGCTTCGACACTCATGTATGCGATCGGGCGCGTCGGCGCGACACAATCGCTGAATCTCCAAACAATCGACTTACAACCCGATAGCCGCGGTCGTCTGACCGTCAACGAACACTTTCAAACGGCGATTCCCCACGTCTATGCGGTCGGCGACGTCGTCGGCTTTCCAGCCCTCGCCTCGACGTCGATGCAACAGGGCCGTCACGCCGCCTGCCACGCCTTTGGCTATCCTGACCGTACCGACACGTCGCTCCTTCCCTACGGCATCTTTGCCATTCCAGAAATCTCCTTGGTGGGTCGGAACGAGGAAGAGCTCAACCAGGCAGAGGTGCCTTATGGAGTCGGCATCGCCCGCTACAGAGAAATCGCCCGCGGACAACTCATCGGCGATGAAACCGGCATGTTAAAGATACTGTTTCATCGACACACCAGGCATCTACTCGGTGTTCATGTCATCGGCGAGGGAGCCACGGAACTGATTCACATCGGTCAAGCCGTCATGGCCTTTCATGGCAAGATCGATTATTTTATCGATACGGTCTTCAACTACCCGACGTTGGCGGAATGTTATAAAGTCGCAGCGCTGGACGGCATGAATCGGATGCCGAGGCCCTGGATTCCATACGTTTGAATCCATGAGGCATCTCAAAACATCACGTGCTTCAAACCGTCACTCTCCTGAACGAGTGACCAAGATCCTCTAGAAAGGGCGTTATGTCGCTCACAACCCACCTACGCAAACTCGCCAAATCAATCTGGGATGCTCAATTAAGCCATCCCTTCGTCGTAGCTCTCGGCAACGGTACATTGCCTGAACATAAATTCAAATATTACATCCTGCAGGACGCACGGTTTCTCGGCGATCTTGCGCGTGTGTTGTCTGCAGCTGCGCTGAAAGCCCCTGACTCAGAATCGGCTTTGCGGTTCAACAAGCTGGCCGAGGAAACGATTGTCGTAGAACGGAGCCTGCATGAGAGCTACGGAAAGAAATGGGCGCTCACGGCCAAACAGATGACATCCGTGCCGATGGCTCCGACGAACTATGCGTATACCAGACATATGCTGGCCGTAGCAGCCTCAGGGACTGCGGCGGAGATCACGGTCGTCACCCTCCCTTGCGCCTGGGTCTACTGTGTCGTCGGACAGCACCTGTTGCGGAAAGGGCCTCCGGCCAAGAATCATCCCTACCACGATTGGCTGATGCTCTATGCCTCGCCGGAATTTGCCGAAGTGCAGCTGTGGATGAGAAAAAAGGTCGATCAGTGGGCCAAGACCGCCGGTAAAGACGAACTGCGACGGATGGAAGACTCCTTCATCATCAGCTCGCGATACGAGTGGATGTTCTGGGACATGGCGTGGAACGAAGAAAAGTGGCCGGTGTAGAAGAAACGGCATGACGTCACGGAGAAGGCAAGAAAATCCTTAGATCGCCTAGCACGCGAAGTTCATTGCAAGATGGCAATTCTGCTCCGAAAGCCCAGACTGGGATAATCAAGTGGCAGAAAAATCCTACACCAGAGCCTTAGGAGAAGATGCACGGAAGCGACACTCCCACAAGACCGAACGCGGTATAGTGATCGATTTCATAGTCCAGCTTGAGGTGATGGTTCGTGACGCGTGGCGGCCTGTGATCCGCTATGATTGCGCTCATGACTTTTCCCATATTGACCGCTACAATATGGACGGGAAACAAGAGAAAGATCACCTTGAGCTCCCGTATGATGATGCGATGACTCTGGCAGACGAAGATATTGACCTGAATTGGGAAACATATAAGACACGATTCTTGGAGGGCCGGTTCCCATGAATACATATGAAAAGCGAAACAGTCTCCTCGGGATGGAGTTTGATCGATACCTCAGAGAGCATCCTGAATTTCTTGACAAGATACCAGAGAACGCTCAGGTCATCCTGCTGCTCGAAGGGGATGAGGACTTCAATAAGTGGAGCCTGCGCGTTGGCAAAGAACAGGCGACGCAAGATCAATCTCTACTCTACGTGACGATCAAAAAGCTCGCCCCGGCCCACTCGCGCATTGAAGAACTGAGCCTTCTGGCTGGCTGACACCTAATCACGCGTTCTCCCAATATCCAAAGCTGCATTGTGGCTGACCTGGCCTTTTGCAACCCTTACAACTAACTCCACGCACCAGAACCAAATGGCCACTGTCATTTGTTCAAGCCATGAGTGGATATTCTGGGAAATGGCGTGGAATGAAGAACAGCGGCCGGTGTAGTGTCCGACCATGCAAGCCTATCGTATTAGAATTACGCTTAGAATAACTCACCTTTCCTGCTCTCTCCAGAAGATCAGTCGGGCACTCTCGCCAAAGTCAAATGGTGGATGGATAGCGGGAGAGCAGCGAAGAACCCCAACTGGTAGGCTCCTCAAAGGCAATCGCAAGTTCACTTATTGGTATCGAGAACTGAAGCTATCCCAGCGCAACAGCCTTGACAAAGCTCTTTCAATCCTTGTAGCTCGTTTTTCGAAAAAGCGGGAGTTTTTTAGGAACGTTCGGGCTGATGGAGGATCTATAGAATTCTTTGTTGGATGGTTTTTTAAATCAAACTCCGGAGATGTTCTCGAGCATACCCTCCTTGAGAAACTTGCTGATCTTCAGATCGACCTTTCTCTCGACATATACCATGAGCGCAAAATGAGCACCTTCGTACGATAGCCCTTATGACTTCTGCCTGGCCTTCGCCATCGCCATCGCCATCGCGCCGATCGGCTGGGGTGCTCGCACCGACTGGCCTACTGCTGCCCCACTCTTACGCGGATCACGGATTGCGTTGTTCCCAGGCTGTGTCGAGCCAGATGGACGGTTCGCCGTATCCTCCAGCCGCATGGTCAAGGCAATACGCTGGCGCTTCAGATCGACATCGATCACCTTCACCCTGACAACCTGCCCCGGCTTGACCACCTCGTGTGGATCTTTAATAAATTTATTGGCCAGTGCGGACACGTGTACGAGCCCGTCCTGATGCACACCAATATCAACGAAGGCGCCGAACGCCGCCACATTCGTGACGACCCCCTCCAATACCATGCCTGGCTGCAAATCGCTCAGGGACTCGACCCCCTCGCGGAAGATCGCGGTCCTGAATTCAGGACGAGGATCGCGACCCGGTTTTTCCAGCTCGGTGAAAATATCCCGCACCGTCGGTAAACCAAACTGCTCATCAGTAAAGTCAGCTGGTGACAACTCTTTCAAGGCCGCCGGCCTTCGCATCACTTCGGTAATTCCCGTTCCCAATCGCGTCAGAATGCGTTCAACCACCGGATAGGCCTCTGGGTGCACGGCGGAACGATCCAAGGGATTATCGCCGTCGGGGATGCGCAGGAAACCAGCCGCCTGCTCGAAAGTTTTTTCACCAAGACGCGGAACTTTACGGATCGCAGTCCGGTTTGGAAATGGTCCGTTCGCATCTCGATAGTCCACAATATTTTTGGCCAGCGCTTTATTGAGACCCGAGACTCGCTCCAACAACGGCATCGACGCCGTATTGACGTTCACGCCGACGGCGTTTACGCAATCTTCGACCGTGGCATCAAGCGACCGCGCTAAAGCCCGCTGATCGACATCATGCTGATATTGCCCGACTCCGATCGCTTTCGGTTCAATCTTGACCAGCTCGGCCAGCGGATCTTGAACACGACGAGCAATGGACACCGCGCCTCGCAGGCTGACATCCAACTCGGGAAACTCTCCCGCTGCAAAGGCAGAGGCGGAATAGACCGACGCTCCGGCTTCACTCACCACTATTTTCGTCAGTTTGTGGTCAGGCTTCTGAGTCGCGATCAGCTTGATCACCTCACCCGTCAACTTGTCCGTCTCCCGGCTCGCCGTACCGTTTCCGATTGCTACCAATTCCACTCCATGGCGAATGGCCAGACGCACCAGCGTCTCAACGGCTCCCTGCCAGTCGTTGCGAGGCTGATGCGGGTAGATCGTCTCCGTTTCCAGTAATTTTCCCGTCGCATCAACTACCGCCATTTTGCAACCGGTGCGAATACCGGGGTCCAAGCCGAGGATGACTTTTGGTCCAGCCGGCGCCGCCAACAACAATTCATGGAGATTCCGCACAAAAATCTTGATCGCCTCGGCCTCGGCCGCGTCACGCAACTGCACGAATAGTTCGGTACTGAGCGTCATGTGAAGCTTGACACGCCATGTCCATTCGCATACATCGGCCAGCCATTTGTCCGCTGGTCGGCCGCGATCTTCGATGCCCGCGTGAGCCGCGATCATTGCGACGCAGGGATGCAGGACAACCGCCTCAAGCGTCTCTCCCAACCCTAACTCCAGCTTCAACACACCGAGCGTACGACCTCGGAACAGCGCGAGGGCCCGATGCGATGGGATGGTCTTGATCGACTCCGCGTAAGCATAATAATCACGAAACTTCTCCTCTTCGTCCGTTTCCTTGTCCTTCATCACCGTCGAGGCCAAGACACCCTGGTCCCACAACCGCGCCCGCAGCGCGGCCAGCAAGTCAGCCGTTTCAGCGAACCGCTCCATGAGAATATCCCGTGCTCCTTCCAGCGCGGTTTTGGCATCGGGCACATTGATCGCCTCCACCCCTTCGGCGGCGGGCACGACACGAATGTACGTGAGCGCTTCTTGCTCGGGATGCAGCATGGGATCGGCCAACAGGCTATCGGCCAACGGCTCCAGCCCCGCGGCTCGTGCGATCTGCGCACGCGTGCGTCGCTTCGGTTTGAAGGGCAGGTACAGATCTTCGACGGCTTGTTTGGTCGCGGCTGCCTCGATGCTCGTACGCAGCGCATCCGTGAGCTTGCCTTGCTCCTCAATCGAGGCCAACACGGCGACACGCCGCTCTTCCAATTCACGCAAATAGCGTAGCCGATCTTCCAGCGAACGTAGCTGCGTATCGTCTAAGTTGCCGGTGGCCTCTTTACGATAACGCGCGATGAATGGGACCGTGGCCCCTCCATCGAGCAGCGTCACAGCGGCACTCACCTGAGACGCTCCGACCCCGAGCTCCTTGGCAATGATCGGAACGATCTTGATCTGTCCCCCGTCCGTTGAAGTCTGAGTCGTTTCTATGATCATTGGTATCAATCGCCTCTATTTCCGAACGCGTCAGAAATCCGCGCTCTCCAAGAGTTAAGAGAAGAGAACGTCATGGTGATCGAAGGGATTGTTCGGATTTAGGAAGACATGACAGGAAATCAGTACACGAGTTAATGAGCAAGCGTTCCAAAAGCGGCGAACAATCGCCCCGCAAGGTAATAGGTCCCCCGGGCGTCTCCCATGTGCTTGCGCCGCAAAAAGTCGTTCAAGATTCGTCCATCCGAGGCCTTGTGTGTACCCGGATGCTTGAGATTCATTCGATACCGTTCAATCCCCGCGGAAACCGAACTCACGAATACCACCGTCCCATCGCGGTCCACCTTCTCGACGACGCCGACGTGTGTGAGCGGGTCATTCGGCAATCCGTCGCGGTTGAAATCCCAGGTATTGTGAAAGAAGACCAGGTCTCCCGGATGGACGGTGGGGCCGTAATGAATCCGGCCGTGTTCCACCACATGGGTAAAGATGCGCCCGACGCCGTTGCCGCCGTCCAGCTCCCCCAGCCCACCATACAAGTCAACACGCTGTGAGGCATACACCCCTCGAACAAAGCCGGAGCAATCCGGAGTGTAGTTCCGCCCATCAACCTGAATGCGAGACTGTCCGACAAATCGCACAGCCGTCGTCGCCAGCGCCGTCTGTCGTGGAACTGCCTTGGCCATGGCGCAACAATGTGCCCCGCGCGTGCCCATGGTGGGAATCACGCTCTTCTCATCTTGCACCGGCTGACGGCCGATCGCGGCACAGCCGGAGAGCAGGCCCGAAACCAGCAAGACCAGAAGGCCGATAATGAGCGAGTGACTGTGGCCGGCTGAACTCATCATGCATTAGTATACAGACCAACTGCCGTAAGACAATACCCGCTTACCGTTCAGCTATCCTCCCGCACTTCCTACCGGCCCGCCTGGTTCCGTCATACGCCATGGATCGAGAAGTTCAGCAAGTCGTCTGTCGGGTAGCACTTTTTGTTCTTTGGCGACCTGCCGAACCGTTTCCCCGGATTTATACGCTTCCTTGGCCAGCTTTGCAGCAGCTTCGTAGCCGATCTCCGGGGCAAGAGCGGTACACATGGCCAGGCTTTCTTCGATGAGGCTCTTACAACGTTCTTCATTCGCCTTGATCCCTTCGATACACTTGGCCGAGAAATTGTTGGAGGCCGTTGCAAGAAGTTCGATGGATTGCAATAGATTGTACGCCATAACGGGCATCATGACGATGAGCTCAAAATTCGCTGCCTGGCCGCCGATCGTCACCGTCACATCGTTCCCGATGACTTGCGCACAGACCATCGTAACGGACTCGGCAATCACCGGATTGACCTTCCCCGGCATGATCGACGAACCAGGCTGCGTCTCAGGTAAATTGATTTCGCCGAGCCCGCACCGTGGCCCGGACCCAAGCCAGCGAATATCGTTGGCGATCTTCATGAGACTGACGGCCAACGTCCGCAGATGTGCGCTTGCCTCAACAAGAGAGTCTTGCGCCGACTGCGCCTCAAAATGATTCTTGGCTTCTTTGAACGAACAGCCGGTTTCCTTGGAAATGATCGCCATGACTTTGGCGGAAAATTTTGGATGACAGTTCAGGCCTGTTCCGACAGCCGTTCCACCCAACGCGACTTCGCTTAAGGCCTCCTGCGCCTGCTTGATCCGCTGGATGCCGAGTTCGATTTGCCTGGCATAGCCCCCGAATTCTTGGCCCAACCGAACCGGCGTTGCATCTTGAAGGTGCGTGCGTCCGATCTTCACGATCTGATCGAACTCCTTCGCTTTCCCCTTCAACGTCTTGTGCAACCGAGTCAGAGCCGGCAACAGCTGTTGCTGCATCATTTCTGAAGCGGCGATATGAATGGCGGTCGGAATCACGTCGTTGCTTGACTGGCCAAGATTCACGTGGTCGTTCGGATGCACCAGCTTGCTGCCACGCGCACCGCCGAGCAGCTCCGTGGCGCGATTGGAGATGACCTCGTTCGTGTTCATGTTGGTCGACGTACCGGATCCCGTCTGAAAAATATCGACAGGAAACTCGGCATCCAGCCTGCCATCGACCACTTCAGTCGCTGCCTGCTTGATGGCGTCAGCCGGCTTTTTGTCCAGCAATCCAAGGGAGTGGTTCACAGTGGCCGCAGCCCGCTTGATCATGCCCATGGCGCGGATGACTGCTCGCGGCATGCGGAGCGAGCTGATGGGAAAGTTTTCGATGGCGCGGGCAGTCTGCACTCCATAATAAGCTTCAACGGGGACAGCCAGTTCTCCCATGGTATCCCGCTCAAGTCGAGTCGCTGCCGACGGCTTGTTCTGATCTTTTTTCATGCACTGTGCTCCATGTGTAAGAGGTCCCAATCCCTTGCGGGCGTCATGATAAACGCAGCTCAGCACCTTTCACAAGAGCATGCCTTCATGCCCCTCCGCATGTCACTGTCGAAGCCTGTGCAGGTTATATTTATGGACAAATTAAAAGGCCCGCCTGGTCAGGCGGGCCTTCGCGGACAACTGATGAATCAAACCATCTCTTCTGATATCTTGCTCTTCTGATATCTTGGCCCAGTAGAGAAACCTGCGTGAGGTCCCTCTCTCAGATCATTCCCTTCGAGTGATTTTCCCCTCGATTCTTTTTGTCGTATTCCTCTCTCGTTGGAACAAGTAGACTGGTTCGCGCTTGACGATCCTGAACACATACATGATGTCTATCCCCATACCTGTGAATGCAAGGCTCCATCCACCGACGATCATCCACCATGCCGATGAAAACACCTCCGAAGGCTGGTCGAAGTTGAAGACGGCCACGACCCCCCCGAGCGCCAACGTCATTCCGACCATCATCAGCGAATAGCCAAGAGTTTTCATCTTCGCCTCCTCAAACATGTCAGTGGTTTGAACAGGTTCAACGCTAGGCGGAAGGCCTACACGTCTTCTTATTTGTGCATGGCGGCTATCAATACCTCCTCTGCATGTGGGCATAGCCGACGCCGGCGAACAGTTATGATCATGCTGGAGGGACTCTACCCGCTTTCCTCAAAAACGCAATCCCGCAAGATGCCTCTGCCTAGTAGATCCAATTGGGCCTTCATGTTCGATGTGCCGAATGACCCGAGAGCGATTGCGGAAACCAACAGTCCGACCCGCTCCGGCAAACCCAGCGGAGAACACCTTGATTGAATCATTTCACGAGTGATTACGCGATGAATGCTTGAATATCTTCCAGTTTGCTTCGCTCACTCACGCACAGGCGATCATCGACGCCTAGCGCGTGAGCTACATGATCCGCCACCCACACCGCTCACTCGGCCACCTGACGCTGAGCGACCTCGTCCAGCTTCATAAGACCTTGAGACCTTGCTTTCACCTACGCATTCGCAGACGGTACAACTTCAGCAGATTAGATAGTTGAGGGTAAGGTGTCTCGGAAACCCCGTAACTTATCGAGCAAAGACCTGTTGATTTTCACAGTAGTTTTCTTTTCGTGAGTGCACTAACTTGAGAGACTGAAACCTACTGTTTCAGCGGCACGATGATGCAGGCGAGCTGCACAAACCCGAGGAAGTTCGTGGCATAATACTCCCAACAGACCAGTACGCGCCGCTTTCATGGGAGCCAGGCGCAGAACCGTTCCACGGGTCACTAGGGATGTTTATAGTGTTAGGAACAGTGTTAAGGATTGTTAAACTGAGGTTCTAGAATTTCGTTCCGTTACGTGAGGCTCGCATCATGGCCTATGGCACTAACAGAACCTTGCTGTTCGTCATCATCGGCCTCGGTGTTGGTCTGTTCTGCCTCGATCTCTACCTTCCAATCGGCATCAGTACCGGAGTGCTCTATGGCGGACTAGTCATCCTCTCCTTCCTGCTACCATACCGAAAAGGCCCGCTCATTGCGGCGGCGGTCTGCTCCGTACTCGACTT
>JAICWG010000290.1 GCA_025934915.1 Nitrospira sp. | reverse complement strand
GGATCGTCACATTCAACAATCCGCCAATTAACCTGATCGATGTCCAGACCATACGAGAACTCTCCGGGCTCTTAGAGAATATGGAAAACAACGAGGAGCTCAAAGTGGTGGTGTTTCGCAGTGCCGCCCCGGAATACTTTCTGGCGCATTGGGACGTGCTTGCGGATCGGGATGAGGTAGCACGCCTGCCGAAAGGACCGACCGGCCTGCATCCGTGGGTTGATGTTCTGATCAGGCTTTCGAAGGCGCCAGTCATATCTATTGCCGATATTCGCGGACGAGCGCGGGGCGCTGGAAGCGAATTTGTACTTGCTTGCGATATGCGTTTCGCGAGTCAGGAACGCGGAATTCTTGCCCAGTTTGAAGTTGGCGTTGGCGCCGTGCCTGGCGGCAATCCCATGGCGCGGCTCGCTGGGCTTATGGGGCGTGGGAAGACGCTCGAGGTGATTCTTAGCGCCAACGATTTCCCGGCGGCCCTCGCAGAGCGATATGGTTACATCAATCGAGCGCTGCCAGACGCGGAAATTGACGACTACGTAAACGAATTTGCCAGCCGCCTGGCGTCCTTCGAAAAGCACGCACTCAGAAGTGCGAAACGATTGATCGACGAGGTTACGTTACCGCCTGATTCAGTGTTTGCTGACTCAATAAGAGCATTTGGCGCATCCTTTGGAGAGCCATCCACTCGCGACAGGATTGCGGAAATTTTGCATCGTGGCCTTCAGACTCGCTCGGATGTTGAAGAAAACCTTGGTGCGGTCGTCGCAAGCCTCGGCCGGCAAATGGTCTCGTAAACGAGATACATTTCGCCAAATACCGATCAGATGGACGAACAGGCACCGTTGGCTTTGTCCGAATTGTTCTGTCTTCAATCGCTATGTCGGCTCGGCCCCAGCGCGGGTCCTGTGGCGATGACAGATTTGCTCATAGACGACCAGTCTTTTCTGTGAAGTTTCTCTCTGTCGGCCGGTAATTGAGTCCGCCAACACTAAGGAACCTCTGAAAATACTCCCCATGCCCAGCAATCGTGGGTAGTTTGGATTCAGGGAGACGATGGCAGGATGCGACAGATGACGTTGGCCCATCAGGGAGAGTTCCAACGCTACTCGAAGAAGACGCGGCGGGAGCAGTTTTTGGAAGAGATGGATAGGGTGATGCCGTGGTCCGAGTTAGTGGCGCTCATCGAGCCGCATTATCCGAAGGGCGAGACGGGGCGCAAGCCGGTGGGGCTCGACATCATGCTCCGGGTTTACTTTGTGCAGCAGTGGTTCGCGCTCTCGGACCCGGGTGTGGAAGATGCGTTGTACGAATCTCCGGTGCTGCGCCGCTTTGCCGGCATCGATCTGGGCCGCGCCCCTGTTCCGGATGAGACGACCATTCTTAACTTCCGTCATTTGCTGGAAGAGCACGAATTGTGCGGCCAGATGTTGGACACAGTGAACCTATATCTGGAGAGCAAGGGCATCCGTATTACCACGGGCACGATCGTAGATGCGACGATCATCCACGCGCCTTCATCGACCAAGAACGAAAACAAGGAGCGCGATCCGGAGATGCATCAGACCAAGAAAGGCAATCAGTGGTGTGTGTCACGAACACGAGCGCAAGCTCGTGATGCTGTACCGAAGATGGGAGCAGGCCTCCCGGAGCCGGCTTACAGGAGTGGGCTTCAAACCGCCTCATGCTGCTGCGTCGAAAAGGCGTGGTGGTGAGCGATGAGGAAAAGTCACCGCAAGGTGGCAGGTGTGGATGGAGGAGATGAGCGAAAGCGAACCGCCGAGGACGCATCGTTATTGCCTCAAGGTGCTGCCAAAACCGGAGTTGACTACTGGCTCCGGGATGAGTGGGGACGATACCTGTTTACGGTCCTCACGGCAGCCGGTGTATAGGCGGCATGAACTCCACTCAGGCTTTGGTAGGGAACGTGAGAACCTCGTTGCGGATGCAAAGGGAAATGACAAGTGGCCGACACCATGAGGAAGAATACCGATGCCGGAGCGAGGAGCGGAGCTGTTCGTAGTAGCGAGGAAGCCCTCGTAACGAGGGTGGAGCGAAGGGGCAGCGTTATCCGGTTGATGAGGGTTGCCAACCCGTTCTGCGGGGATGAGTGACATGGCATCAGCGAAACCATTTGTTATAGCAAAACGCGCAGTGTGGGAGGCGTACCAGCAGGTCAAGGCCAATCGTGGTGCTGCGGGCATCGATGAGGAAACCATCGCGATGTTCGAGCAGGACCTGTCGAGGAATCTTTACAAGCTGTGGAACCACATGTCGTCGGGGTCGTACTTCCCGCCGCCGGTAAAACAGGTGGAGATTCCGAAGGCAAAGGGCGGCACGAGAAAGCTGGGTATACCCACTGTGTCGGACCGAATCGCACAGACTGTAGTCAAGCGCATCATCGAGCCGGTTCTGGACCCGATCTTTCATCCGGATTCATATGGATACAGACCGGGTCGCTCGGCGAAACAGGCAATTGCCGT
The DNA here is from genome assembly GCA_025934915.1 of Nitrospira sp. Taxonomy (GTDB): domain Bacteria; phylum Nitrospirota; class Nitrospiria; order Nitrospirales; family Nitrospiraceae; genus Nitrospira_D. The sequence goes on along the minus strand of JAICWG010000290.1, from coordinate 896 downwards.
CACCAGAAAGCGGTGTTGGCAGTATGACTGGGTGGTGGAGTTTGACATCAAGGCGGCCTTCGATCAAATCGATCATGGCCTCCTGCTCAAGGCTGTGCGCACCTTTCTGATCGTGCCCCTGACCCGGCCGGCTTCCGAATTCCAACTGACATGATCTCCCACCTTGAAACCCTTCGTTGCCATGGTCTCGACTCCTTTGCTCGGTCATGCCACACCTGTGTCACGTGCCATCTATAGGTGCCGAACCTGAGCGCGTCATCTACCTCGGTGCTTGCGTACGAGGCTCTCACGCTCATTCAAGGATAACGCAACGTTCCTCTAGCGATTCCTTGGCGCTTGTCGTCACTTTCGCATTTGTTAAGAAAAGCCGGATAGCCGAGGCGCTCGACGGCATCCAAGCCATGATGGTCCTTTCTTCAGGAGGCGCTGGCGCAGCGGGACACGGTTACAGGAGGGCTGGCGAAAGGAGATCCCAGCACTTCACGAGACGCACTACAACCGGTCTCATAAATACCTGAAGGGCGAATTCGTTCGATCCCGGGCTGCCGTCTGCGAATCTGTTGGAGTAGCGGCCGTAGATATTGGCTGAAGGTGAGAACCGGCCGGCCGATTCAGATCACTCCAGCGAGATCTGGCGGAGCGCAAACACGGAGAGCCCAGACTGTGCCGATGGGCCTGCTATTTTGAAATGATACCGTGGTCCTTGTCGTAACGCTGTTCCGTTTTTGAGGCTTTCTCCGCAGCTTTGTTAGCCACGCGTTCAATGCTCTTCTCTGCCGCTGGATCCAAGACTGTCTTGTCCTCAAGTTTCGTTGCTTCTTGATTTTCAAATTGTTTCTGCATGGTTGATTTCTCCCTTAATCACGCTGGTCCCTCTTCCATGAAGTTCTGATTAG
>JAICWG010000199.1 GCA_025934915.1 Nitrospira sp. | reverse complement strand
GAGACAACACGGGCGGGAGCTGCATCGAGTTCTTTCAGCCGATGGGCAATTTCACGATCCCATTCTGCTTCTGCGTCGGCATCAACGACTGTATCAAGGCTCTCCAATAACGAGCCAGCCATTGCAGCCCGAGCTTCAGGCAGGAGCTTCAACGCGGCCTCCAACAATTTTGATGCGTCAGATCCCATGAGCGATGAGCGAATACTAGCAGAAATCGAAAAGGCGGGAAAGCCGGACAGACATGATAATACGATGGACGAAGCAGCTTCGACCTTTCCGATTCACTGAAGTGTCAGCTCTGCCAACTTGCGCACTCCGGGAATTTCACCGCTGGTGAGATCGCAATACAGATCGCGAAGGTGGGCTTGCAGGTCTTCCAACGACTCCCCTTGCGTCCAGTAATCGGGGTATTCCTGCAGGTATCCAAGCCAGTGATTTTCATCCTGCCAATAGATGTATTTGATCGATTCCATTACGGTATTATAGCCGGACTCTGAACTCTGAACGCCTGGAAAGCGGAGAAACTGATTCTGAATGGGATGATGGACCTCAAAATGGGAAAAGCTTACAATGCCTCCGTTTTGAGCTATTTGACGGGCCACGATGCATGGTATCGGCCTAACTCCGATGGAAACTGTTCTCGATCGGGGGTCTTTTATGACGAACCATTTCCCAGCGCGCTTGCTTCTTTGCCTCTCGACGCGTGGCGATCCGATGCCTTCTTCGCCTCCCTCTCGCTGCTCCTCCATCGCCTCATCAAAAGCAATGCTGCCAGGTCTTGAACCCTGCATCCGGATGCAGCTTGGATCTTGCCCTCCGCGCCACCCGACGATGCCATGGCCTCTGGTCCTGTTTCCCCTGCGAAACACGAGTACTAAAAGGGGTCGCCGGAGCCGGCCCGGTTCCGTGAATCCACATAGTCGAGCCTCCCTTACCCTCTCGATCACCTTCACCGCCCTTCTTGTTTGTTATAATCTCAGGCTATGGGACGACAGTATCGCATCGGCTCGGCCATCACACTCGCGTGCTTCCTCTCCATCCTGCTCCTTCTGGAAGGATGCTACTCTACACCACCTCCCTCCGGCGTCCACTTTCCAATCACCAACGGCTCCCATACGCTTTTGCCCGGTGAGCGACAGCGCATCCTTATCTGGGGAGATCCTCTCCTCGCCCGCGTGACTGACGAATGGCTCCGGTCTCATCACTATTCAAACATCCTGATGTTCCCTCAGATTCCCCACCGCTCATCGGATCGCCAGGTGGCGCTTGCGGTCGCGACAGAGGCGAAGGCAGAGTTCATGCTCATTCTGGAGCGGGAAGAACTGAAGGAAGAGGCATTGCTCCAGGCGAACTGCGGCGCACTCTTCAACATCACAGTCGATGTGCGAGGCCTTTCGGTGGAACGCGGAGGGAGTGTCCTGCGGGGCAACGCCCATTACCCGCACTGCGTCGAACGTAACGACCAGACTTTTCAGAACCTGACTTGCCAAGCCCTTGCCACCGCGTGGGGCTTCCGCTCATCCGGGCAGCTTGAGATTCCCTCACACCTGGCATGCACAGCCGGCCAGAGCACCCCCGCGCCGAACCGCTAGGTCCACACACGCGAGTGAGGAGAGAACTATGGGTCACAGTAATAGGGGTAGACAGGCGGATTGACTTGTTAGTAGAGGAATAGAGGTCCGGTCTTTGCTCTCCGACACCCCCAGCAGATGCCACAGCTTCCGCCGTAGTTCCTCGCACTCGAACTGCTCTGAGATGCCATGCTCGGCGAGAAACTCTTTGGGGTGGCCTGTGACCTGGAATCACTCAACTGCTATTTCTTTCACTTCGCCAGGGCGACCCGAGTCAGAAGCCCTTGCGTTCGAGCATATCCGAGTTATACGTTACATGGACATAAAGCTAGACCATGGCGGGAGAATACGTCGATGAAGACAAACATCTTTGTGACCACGTTGCTCTGTTGCGCAACAATGGCTTCGGCAGTTCATGCTGAGGAAATTGGGCATGTCGACACGGAATTCAAATTTTTAGGGCCGGATCACAAAATTGTGGTTGAAGCGTTTGACGACCCAAAGATTGAAGGCATCACCTGTTATCTGAGTCGATCAAAAAAAGGCGGCTTGAAAGGGATGGTCGGATTGGCAGAGGAAACCTCAGATGCCTCACTGGCCTGTCGTCAAGTCGGTCCCATTCGCATTGTGAGTGAGCCGAAAGAAGGGGAAAAGGTATTCAGTGAGAGCCGATCCCTGATTTTTAAGAGCCTACAAGTTGTCCGATTTTTCGACAAGAAACGCCAGACCTACATTTATCTCGCCTATAGCGATCGAGTGATCGAGGGCTCGCCACAAAATGCCATTTCCACCGTGCCGATCCAATCCTGGTCAAGTCGATAAGGACGAAGCCTGTTTACAAAGGGTCGGGAGTCTTTTCCTGACACCGATCTCTCGTTCCCAAAAAGCGCTTCAGCAAAGACTCTGCACGCTTTTCTCTCGCGCAAGCTGACAAAACATTGACGGGTTGAACTCTTTGCACCGTCAATTTTGTGAAAACGGTCTCCCCCGGTTAACTACGTAAATCTTAAAGTCATTGAAATACTGACACATAACAATTTGGTCTAGCTCTTGCTTGAGTTCGTCATCAGCTGTGAACGCAATCATTCTGGGAGGGATCAATGGGATGTCCAAAGTGTAAGGGCTTAATGATGTTAGAGCGGTTCTCGGACTTCTTTCTCGTGTTTTATGCGTGGAAATGCATGAATTGCGGCGCCATTATCGACCGCACCATTTCCAATAATCGCCGAAAGAGTCTGGCTGCGCGAGAATCCCAGACCGTTGTCATGCGCTAAGAAGATCCTAACAGGAGGCTGCTCCCTGTGGGGAGGTCATCTATGTTCGCCAGAAGTTCCATCCCACCTCCCCACCCTCACCTCCTCACTTGCCGCCCGTCTTCAAATCCATAGACCCGCCGGATTTCACAAAGTACAATAGGGTATTCTCTGTTTTTCTTCCGAGCGTTGAGGTTATGCTTCCCTGTGGCGATAGATCTTGGTGAAAGGATGATGTCGATATGGCGTTGTGTCTTTGCAATGCTTTTGGTTCTGGCCTGCGCGTCAGGGGCGAGACCAGAGTTCGTTGTTGCAGCCCAGTCCCTTGAGGAGGCGGAGTTTGCGTATGATCGTGGTGATTATACACAAGCGGCCCGGCTCTTCAGTCCCTTGGCGGAGCAAGGAGTGGCATCAGCCCAGTTCTATCTGGGCCTCATGTATGAAAAAGGACGAGGCGTCCGGCAGGACCACTTCACGGCAATAGGGTGGTTTCGTAAGGCGGCGGCGCAGGGCTACGCTGGTCCGCAAAACAATCTGGGCCTGATGTACGAGAGGGGACGGGGCGTCCGGAAAGACTTGGTTCGCGCACTCATGTGGTACCAGATTGCCGGCGTCATGTTAAATGGCGATGAGGGGAAAGCAGCCTTGAAGCGTCGAGACCATCTGACCTCACAAATGACTGCCGCGCAAATCGAGCAGGCGCAGGAGATGGCACGGCGTTGTCAGCAGTCCCAGTTTAAAGAGTGCGACTAGGAGCGCGGTGCACGAGTGCCCATCCGTTGCTTTCGTCATCACCCGACGATCCAGTCGAGTCTGACGTTTCTACGCAAGACACCGTGGGCGCGCAAGCGAGTTGAACAGATGTTCATCGCGGAACTCCCCTAACCCCAGCCCCGGCTCTATGGCTTCGAACGCAACCATTTATAAAGCCGTGCTGCAGATCGCAGATATGGATCGCCACTATTTCCAGGACCATGCGTTCACGCTGGCGCGCCATCCCTCCGAGACTGAAGAGCGCATGATGGTACGTGTGCTCGCCTTTGCGCTCCACGCAAATGAGGCCTTGTCATTTGGTCGTGGGGTGAGCACCGAAGATGAACCAGCTCTGTGGCAACGGGATTTCACTGGGGCGATCGATCTGTGGATCGAGATCGGTCAGCCGGACGAAAAGACCCTACGGCAGGCGTGTGGCCGCTCCAAACAGGTCATCGTCTATGTCTGTGGAGCCCGCAGCGCCGAGGTATGGTGGGCGAGCCAGAGCCCGTCGCTCGACCGGCTGAAAAACCTCGCCGTGACGCTGCTCCCGATGGAGAGCGTTCGAGCCCTTGCGGGGATGGCGAAACCCACCATGCAATTACAATGGACCATCCAAGACGGGCATCTCTGGATCGCAGACGGTGCCCAGACCCACCATCTTGAATTACAGCGATTGAAGGGCTGACGCCAAGAAGCACTCCACGCAGGAGACAGAACAGAGGCGGAGATCTTTCCCACTGACTTGGGGAGTTAAGGCTTGAATGTGCCAATACCACCCATGCGTCAAACCCCAATTCCTCACATGCGATGGACAAGACAGACCAGTAGGCTACCACCTCGCTTGACGGAATAGTTCCTTACCACGTAGCATACACCTATGCTGTTTCAGCACGCCGAGTGTCTCATCCCTCGCGTGTTCTTCCCATTCTTGACGCGATCGACCCTCCGCTCTTCACCAAACGCAGTGATCACCAAGAGGAGCCGCCGATGCTTATCAACAGACCGATCACCGACGGGATTCTAGCCGTACTCAAAGACTCTCCCGAGTGTGACTTTGAGCTCTTAGTGGCTCGATCCCCTGAACATACCTGGAACGAACTTTTTCAGGAGGTGGGTCGATTGAGCCGGACTGGAAAAGTGATCATTACAAGAGGAGTTGGAGTGTTCACTGTCAGATTGGCACCGGTCAAGTAAACACAGGCCGTACCCGCGTCGTACATCGAGTCGATCCAAGCTGACCTGGCAGCGAGGCTCTACGCGCCAATGTAGACCAGCCCCCTCTCGCCTTTCATCTATTCACGACGCGAATCCTTCCAAAGTCTGGTGCATAAGCATTCCGATCGGCCGGTAACAGACACATGGTGGCCAGCTCTTGCACCTTCCTTTTCACCCTTTGCTAGAATGCGTTATCCAGCGAGGGATCTATGCCCCAGGTTACCGGTACCGGCCTTTCTTTCTGTGTCCTCTTTCTCATCCTTGCATCCTGTGGAGACCCCAGTTATCAGGTCCGTCAACCCCGTGGATATGGCGAGATGCCGCCTGGGGAAACCTGGGTCGCCGTCGATAGCGCGTACCAATCCCCATCGCGGGAAATGGTATACTACGATCCCACGACGATTCACCGAGACGGAGATCTCGTGACACTGTGGCAGCTAACAGACTATAAGTGGATGCAAGGGAATGCGCCGTTTGGAATGTTCATGATGAGCCCTCACCGGTTTTTCTCGACGAAGACGCGCAAGGAGTTTGACTGCACGCACAACCGGGTTCGGCTATTGGCGTCTTCGGAATTCACTCAGCATATGGGCACCGGAACTCAGAATGCAGTGTTGGTCAGCCAAGGCCATGGGCAACCCGTGGAACCAGGCAGTATCAATCAGGCACTATGGGAAGTGGCCTGTGGGTTGACCAAAACCTCCAGTTGATCCCGGCTCGTTCCCGACTCGCATGTTTAATGCGCTAGAACTAAAAGTGCCCCCGCTTGCGCTCATATTCTTGTTCGGCGCGCTGATGTGGCTCGTCTCTGCCTATTCTGTGTTTACCATCGCCTTGCCGTGGCGTTCGGCGTTCGCCCGTATTTTTTACATCGGAGGATCAGTGATCGTGCTGGCCGGCATCTTGACGTTTCGCCGGATGAAAACCACCGTCAATCCACTCACACCGGAAGCGACCACGACGATGGTTACCTCAGGCATCTACCGCTTCACCCGTAACCCGATGTACCTGGGCTTCCTCTTGATTCTTGTTGGATGGGCGATTGATCTCTCCAACCTACTGTCCTTCGTATTGTATTCCTGCCGCTCTTTGTCTGGTACATGAATCGTTTTCAAATTCTACCTGAGGAACGAGCCTTGGACACAAAGTTCTCAGAAGCATTTACACTGTACAAGCGTTCAGTTCGCCGATGGTTATGATTGTTCAATTTTCAGCTTCCCTCCGAACGATCGCGCCTAAAAAACAGTAACGCCACTTACGGTTTAGAGACGTAATTGAGCCTGTAACCCCAGATCCGCAGCCTGATGCTCTATCTATTGATCTATCGAGCAACGAATGGGTAGAAAATGTGGGGATGTAGAGGACCGAAACAGAAAAGGAGACGGGAGTCTTTTCTTGACAGATAGTGAAGGCTCTCGTGGATGTCGAGCAAGGTATTATGGCCATCGGCGGAAACAGCATTCCGACGAGGAAGTCCTGCTCTTAGAGCAAGGCTCGATGCAGGGAAACCTGTGGGGCATCAATCTTTACCCTGAACGGACGATCTCGGAATGGATTGAATTCGATTCGATGATTATGTGCGCCCTTCCGGACGAAACCGTTCTCGATACGTCGAGCGTGCGGAGATCCGCAACGCCGTGCTGGACTTGACGATTGCGGACAAGCGATGGAACGGTCAGCGAAGAGAGCTGACACGCGCGCTACGGCAGCAATCTAGCTTCTCTCGACTGCATTTCTTTCACTTCGCCATGGCGGCCAGAGCTAGCCGGTGAGAGGGCGGTAATGAAAAATGCATAGAACAAGACCCCAAACCAACTCGCCGCTTTGCGAGGTGTTCGTTGATCTCGGTGTGACGCGGAACGGGCTGAGATACCTTGGTGACGGGATTGTGATGCCAATCGTGTTTCTCGCCATGATAAATGAGCACGCAACCGCTGGTTTCGAGCTGTCGAATGAAGTCCCGACGCTTCACCGAGAAGTCAGCTCAACGAGCTTTCGAAATGAAGCTCCCCGCAGCAAGCTGCGGGGTATCACAGAACTCAATTCCGAAGACTTCTCGGAAGGAGAGGCCAACCCCGTAGCGAGCTACGGGGAATGTCAAGTTCAAGGGATTTCGCCGCTAGTGAGATCGAAGTACAGATCGCGAAGAATGGGTTTGCAGATCTTCGAGAGACCCCCCTTGCGTCCAGTAATCGGACTAGTCCCGTGGGTAGCCACGCCAGTGGTTCTGGTCCTGCCAATCGATACATTCGTCGATTCCATCGGCGTATTATAACTGGACTCACGCATCTCCTCCCACGGCGCACGGGAAGTGCCGTGCGCTCCTTGACCGAAACCTTCGCGATGGACGACGCTTTCATTTTGTTCTGATCGAAAGACCAATTTTCAAAATCACTGACTACTTGCTTTGACCACAATGACCTGGCGAGCGACTTCGGTCCCATTGCTCACCACACGCGCCTCAATGGTATAGAACCCGAAGGGTTTCAATTTCGTAAGGCAATGCGCGCCGTCGTCAGCGCCATCGAACGGACAATAGGGGGAAAAACCTTCGATGCGATTCACAGTGTTGTTAATCCAGAATTGCACTGAAACGGTCCCAGCCACGTTGGTGGGGTACGCCTGCACGGCCCAGGGTTGACCCGAAGTCGGCGATCCGAGAACGGTCAGCGTCACCGTTGGAGCGGAAGTTGCCGGGGGAGTTGCGGATGCTTGGACTACAATGGCCTGACGAGCGACTTCGGTCCTATTAACGGTCCAGGGTTGACCCGAAGTCGGCGATCCGAGAACGGCCAGCGTCACCGTTGGAGTGGAAGTTGCCAGGGGAGTTGCGGATGCTTGGACTACAATGGCCTGACGAGCGACTTCGGTCACATTACTCCGCACACGCGCTTCAATGGTGTAGACCCCGACGGGCCTCAATTCCGTAAGGCAATGTATACCGTCGTCCTCGCCGTCGAACGGACAATAGGGGGCGACATTCTCAATGTGATCAAGGGCGTTGTTGACCCAAT
>JAICWG010000297.1 GCA_025934915.1 Nitrospira sp. | reverse complement strand
AATCTGCCCACGTGACTGAGCGATTGACCATCAGCCGGAATGCTTTAACCTGAGCTGCAGTCCACTCGTCGCAGAGAATGATGGGGATCTCGGTGAGGCCGAGCTTACGCGCTGCCTTGAGACGGAGATGGCCGTCCACGACTTCGCCGTCGTTGCGAACCAGGCAGGGGATCTTAAATCCAAATTCCCGGATCGATGCGCACATGCGATCCACAGCGGCATCGTTCTTCCGGGGATTGCGTGGGTATTCGACAAGCCGCTCTATCGGCCACAAGTCTATATGTTGGGTGATCGGTTGAGAACTCATGCCGCTTGTCTTTGCTGACCCCGATTATAAGAGCTAAAGGCGTGTCTGTAAAGTGTTGTAAAAACAGATGTTTATCTGTTACTAAGGAGTGATCAGGATCGATATCGATTCGTGTTTGGCACGCTGCAGACCGGGCTGGGCGTCCCGACTGTCCCGAGTTGAGAAAACCGACTCGGGACGACAGAAGCGTGGCATTCACCGAGTTGTCCCGACTGTCCCGAGTTGCCCCGAGTGTTTTGAAGTAGGGTCAGCGTGGGCTTCTCAGTGGTGGAAGACTGTCCCGCCGCGGGCTCGCGTACTGCAGATTTATAAAGCACCAGTCGGATGGGAGCGGGTCGCAGCGTTCCAGCCAATAGTAGTGATTCGGCTTACCTTGAAGATCGGCCGCGATAAGCCGGGTCAGCACGCTGCGAACAGGCTCGTCATCCGCCATGAACGTAATTTGGGACGTACCCCAAGGGATACCTGCGACAGCCGCTTGACAGCAGCCCACGCGGAGTCCTGTTTGTGCAGAGAGTGCGGCCACATGACGTTGGCCGTCTCCGCGATGGTTCTGGTTCCCAGCGGAATGTTCACGCGTCGATCGAGAAGTGGCGTTATCCCAATTACGATTCCCGTCGCATGGCGCATCCGCGTGGGAATAATGACATACGAGTCTTCGACGGAATCGATTCGATATGCGAAAGAGAAGTTCTCGTTCGCTTGGCGAACCAAAGCCTCAATCAGCCCGTGCACATCCTCAGGAAATCCGTCGGCACGAACGGAAAATTCGACCGCCAACTGGCCGCCTCGCGGCACGAGTGCTCTTCGAGACGGATTGGCCGTACGCGCGTTCTGTCCCGTGACATCCTTCACATCGTCTCGAAAGAGATATGGAGGATCCTCAACGCTCACATTGAGGCCAAACTCTTCCGCTAAGGTAATCGCTGCGGAATCCACTGGCCTAGGGCCGTCTACGGTCAGCGTTGCCTGCGCGCCGGCTCGCTCGATGCGACCAGCTTCAGGCGATTGCGCGATACCGAGGACGGCTATCGCAATCGCGAGGAGGAAGAACCATTGCATCCGCAACAGACACTACTTGTACCATTCTGCTGCAACATTGCGCCCTGTTGTGAAACAGCATCCCCACAAAAGCCCCACACTAGGCCATAATCAGGTGGTTTTGGGGGAGCCTAATGCGCGCAAGTATTTGAAAAATTTGGCTCCCCAGTCTGGACACGTTTCGAACTTTTCTTAGCGCTTCCAACTCCTCCAATGCACGCTTAGAGAACTTCCTGTGCGCCGCAACGACACCGGTCGCGGAGGCTCTTCATGGTTAAGGGGACTCTGTTCACCCAGCTTTCGTCTGGCCGCCAAGAGCTCGTCCGCCTTTTCCAATCAATAAATTACGGTTGCATTCAATCTCTCGACCTGCGGCATGGCGAGCCACTCCTTGCTTGTCCCGGGCCAATGGTGCTGGTAGATGTGCGACTGGATTCCGAGGAATCCGCCCGGGATGAGATAGCGCTGTTGGACTTCGCTCTATGCGCTGAGCTCTGCCGGTTGATGTCTTTGCTGGATCAAGTCGGAAACGGAAAGATCTCAAAAATTGAGGTGCGGGCGGGAATCCCGCGTAGAGTCACCGTGGAAAAGCAGTTAAAAGATGTGAGTGTTCAGCAGTCGCCTGCCGCAAGGTAGGCCGGATCTTAAGATCCAGTGCGTCGCTGGATGGTTGACACCGAAAGGGAGAGGGCGGTTGCAGAAACCGCGGGCCGTCTGGCGGGACGCGTGGGGACGGCGGCGCGCGAAAGTGGCGCTTAGCCGAAGGGAATACCCGGAAACCATGCGCGTTGGGGATTGTCCCGGTTCGTCAGGGCCGGCGGCCCATGAAGGTCGCTAATCCAGGCGGGGCAGAATCCGCACAGGTTGGCACCCCCGAAGTGCGAAGGTGCCCGTGAAAAGCGACCGACCGATGGGGCATTCACGACGCACGAAACCGTGGCTTAAGGTTTCGTGCGTTTCGGCTCCCTCCCTCCGAAGCATGTTTGCTCGAGCTAAACGGTCTTGGCGAGGGAGCGGACGATCACCGATAGTGAACAACCGGCGCCACAGTCTCCGCGACCGAGATACAACAAATGATGGACAAAATGTTTGATCAGGTTTAGAATAGTACCAGCGGCTCAGTTCGTCAGGCTGGCGCCTCAGGCGCACCTTCCGGAGGATCCCAAGGATCGCTTTTTGGAAGGACAGGCATGCTGACGCATCCCACTACACAGCACACCGAAATTTGGCCAATCGATCGTTTCGTTCTCTACATCCGCAATCCCAGGAAGAACGACGCTGCGGTGGATCGGATGTGCGCGTCGATTCGCGAGTTCGGCTTTAAAATCCCCTGTCTTGTTCGGAGCGATGGCGAAGTTGTGGACGGACACCTGCGGCTGAAGGCTGCCCGCAGGCTCGGGATCACCGAGATCCCGGTGATTCTCTGCGACGAGTGGACACCCGCGCAGGTCAAGGCATTCAGGCTGATGGTCAATCGCTCGGTGACATGGGCTGACTGGGACGAGGAGTTACTGGCCTTAGAACTTCAGGAAATCCAGGAGTCCGATTTCGATCTGAGCCTAACCGGCTTCGATCCGGGCGAGATCGACGGCCTGCTCGCACTTGAAGACGAGGAAGCTGCCAACGCCGCCCCACCGCTTCCTGAGTCTCCCGTTTCACGATCTGGCGATCTT
>JAICWG010000121.1 GCA_025934915.1 Nitrospira sp. | reverse complement strand
CATTTGATCGAAAATTTCTTCGCCAAACTCAAACAATACCGCGCCATCGCCACCAGATACGATAAACGTGCCGAAACCTTCCTTGGTGCTGTGTATCTCGCCGCCGCCGTCATCTGGCTTAATTGACGACACGCCCTAGCAACATTTCCTTTCTGACCCGTCTGTTCGATGCTCTGAAAGCCTACCACGAACCACTCGCCTCATTGTGTCCCTCCTCGGTCCTTCCGTAGCCAGCCGACCAGGCGTAGTTCACAACTAGAGCCCGGGCCTCTTTGCGCGACAAAACAGGGTCATAGATTGCAGCATGGCGGCTCTGCATCTCCGCCCGAAATGCGGACTGCGAAGCGGTCGGAATCCCGGCCAGGACCGCCAGCGAGGTCAGATATTCGCCATTCCCCTTCGCAATATCGTTGCTCACGCTATCATAGGCATAGACCACGAACCGTTCCAATCGCTGACGGGCTTTGGCGGGACCGGTGAGAGCGTTGTCTCCCGGGGAGGTGCTCGACGTAAAGTCGCTGGTCAATTCGAATGGCTCCACAATGGTGTCGGTGGTCGGACCGCAAGAGATTCCTCCCATTAGGAACATCGGAATAAGGAAGACAGTGCTGGTTTTCATGTTGACCTCCTGGGTGATCCAGTGCATTGGAAGAACGAAGGAAGCTTATAGTCTTTTTTAGCACGGTGGGTGATATGACGTGGACTAGACAAGGCCCTGGGTTGGGCGTGAACGGATTCAAGCGGCCGGATGTATCGATCAACATCCTCCCGGCGTGATCAGATGTCTCCCTCGTTTTACCGACGTTGCACATCCTCCCTGCCGCTTCCTAGAATAGGCTCATCATTCATTGAACCCGAAGCGCAACGACACCTTGAACCAGGAGGACTCCTCATGGCAACCGTAGGACAACTCATGACCCGTGACCTCAGTGCAGTTCCGGGAGAGACGACGATCCAAGAAGCGGCGGCACACATGCACGGCAGTCACATCGGCTCATTGTTAGTGGAAACCGGCGAGACTTTTTCTGGAATCATCACGGAAACCGACGTCGTCCGGGCTGTCGCCGAACGAATCGACGTAGCGGGCACCGCCGTTTCGCAGTTGATGTCGAAACCGATTGTGTCGGTGGAAAAGGAACTATCACCGCATTATGCGCGTGACCTCATGGCGGACAAACACACCCGCCATCTGGCGGTCACCGATGCAGGCGCGATCGTGGGTATTATTTCCGCCCGCGATCTCCTCGCTTATTTTAAAACCGTATCTCAAGCGGCCGTCTGACCATCACGCCTCAATCTTCGCAACGGCGGATCCAAGTTTGTCGAGCACTCCTTGGGTTGACACGAGATGACGAGTCAATCCAAGACGCTTCGCCTCCATGCCCATCGCCAGGCCAAGCAGTTGAGGTAAGTGCCATATCGGAAGGTCAATGTCGGCTTGCTGCTGGCTGGCCGCTCTTGACTGCATCCCATCTAGGTTGAGGTGGCACAACGGACAGGGAGTCACCAAGATATCGGCACCATGGCGTTTCGCATCCAACGTGTGGCTCGCAACCATGCGTAAGGAATTCTTTTCATTGATCGTCAAAAGCGGAAACCCGCAGCATCGAGTTTTCCCTGGAAAGTCCACGACCTCCAATCCCAACCAACTCATGATGAGCTCCAACGATCTCGCCCGTTCCGGTTGGTCCTGAAACCCCAACGCTTCAGATGGACGTTGCAAATAACATCCATAGAACGGAGCGGCCCGAAGGTTCTTTAATGGTCGCCGCACCTGTTGCCGAATGCCCTGTTCACCTAACTCTTCGAGTAAAATCCAGACAAAATGACGAATCTGCGTCGTCCCTCGATAGGTTAAGCCTTCCTCACCCAGGATCTCGTTGACGGCGGCCAGATAGGGAGGATCCGTCGTGAGGCGATGATTGGCTTGACTCATGACACCCTGGCACGTGCTGCAAATCGTCATGATAGGCAACCCGGATTGTTCCGCCAGAGCAAAGGTCCTGGCATTCAGCACATCGCCCAACTTCAGGTCTTTCTCTTGCAGAACGCCCGCTCCGGTGCAGGACGCCGTCGTCATTTCTTTCAGCTCTAACCCAAGCCGTGGATAGACCTCCATTACCGATTGATAAAGCTCTGGACATCCACCTTTGGACACACACCCGGGGAAAAACGCAAATTTCACAGTCGTTCCTCCATCCGTTGAAAGAGCCGCCGTATCTTCTCCATGCCGGGAATGGCACGATGCAACGGGCCAGATTTTGGGACTTTCCCTCTTACGAATGCCCGGAAGATCATGGGGAGAAGAGACAGCAGACGAGACAAGTTCCGGAGACCAAATGTTCGAGCCGCCAACATGGGTTCATCCAACCGTCCTTTCTGGTAAATAAGGTCCGCGAACACTTCAGCATGTCGAGACCCGCATGTTGAAGCGACATTCGCCTGTATCCCTCGGCTTCTGAGCGACATAATACGGTCCATGGGCCCAACGCCCTTGGGACACACTTCAATACATTCCATACAGCGGGTGCAATCCCACATGCCGCCTGGTTCGTTGAGAGCCAACAACCTGGACCGACCGGCACCATCACGGGGATCGGCCACGAATCGGTACGCTTTTGCCAACGCTGCCGGACCGACAAACCGTTCATCCACTTCCAGCGCGGCGCAGTCCGACACACAGGCTCCGCACATAATGCACCCCATCACGCCCGTGAGGTGATTCATGGACTCGGATGAAGCGAGATATTCACCTTCCGGTTCCGGGCCGGCTGGTTGAAGCCACGGTTGCACCTGTCGTACTTTATCCCAAAACCCAGCCATATCGGTGACCAAGTCTTTGATCACCGGCATGTTATTCATGGGCTCCACCTGCACGACTCCCCGTTCCGAAACCATCGCCTGGACTTTGGTTTTACAGGCCAAGGCCGCATGACCATTGATGCGCATGCCACAGGACCCGCAAATCGCTCCTCGACAGGAACATCGGAGCGTTAAGGATTCATCGAGTGTGTCGCGAATATGCATAAGCGCATCCAACACCGTATCCGCTCGATCCATATTCAATTGATACTCCTGAAAATACGGCATGGATGGTGAGGTCTCTGGATTAAAGCGGCGAATGCGAAATGTCGTGAGCATATGCTAGTAGATCCGTACTTTAGGTTCCCATCGGGTGAGGCGAACCGGCAAATATTCCACGCGCGAGGAACCATCCGGTTGGCGATAGAGCAAAATGTGTTTCAACCATTCCACATCATCGCGATGGAGATAATCCGTCCGAAAATGCGCGCCTCGGCTCTCCCGACGGAGTAAGGCGCTATACACAATCGTCTCGGCACAGTCCAACATGAACCCAAGCTCTAAGGCACGGATGAGGCTGGTATTGAACACGCGACCTTTATCCTGCACGCTCACCCGCGAGTACCGATCGCGCAGCGCTTCCAATGTCCCTTTCGCCGTCATCATGCCTTCCTGGTCGCGAAAGACCCCCAGGTGGCTATGCATCGCGACACCCATTTCTTGCCGAATGGCTGCAATCGAGTCCCTGTTGGCATGACGCGACAGCAATGCGGAAATAGCCTGCTGCTCCATCCCCACGGTCGAATCAGGAACGTGAGGCGTTGGGACCTCCCGCGCATAGTCCGCGGCGCATCGCCCAGCCCGCCGGCCGAACACGACGGTGTCCAACAATGAATTCGCGCCAAGCCGATTACCCCCATGAAGGCTCAGACAAGCCGTCTCCCCGGCGGCAAAGAGCCCCGGGACACCAGCCCATGCGCCATGCACATCCCAGCATCGCCCATCCACATCGGTCTTGATGCCGCCCATTTGGTAATGCATGCCTGGCTGAATTGGAATGGGCTCTTTCGTTAAATCAATTCCGGCAAACGAGTGTACTTCTTCAGAGATCTGCCGGAGCCGTTCGTGGATAAGCCGTCGACCCAAATGACGACAATCCAACAGGACGCACCCGTCCACCCCTCGACCTTCGTTGATTTCGGTTTGTTCGGCTCGCGACACCACATCTCGGGAAGCCAGCTCCATCATGTTCGGGGCATACCGTTTCATGAACCGTTCGCCGTCACAATTCAATAAATACGCGCTCTCTCCACGAGCGGCTTCGGTAATCAACAGTCCTTTTTCCTTTAAAGTCGTCGGGTGATACTGCACCATTTCCATATCCATCAACGGGGCGCCGGCGCGATAGGCGATCGCCATGCCGTCACCCGTGCAAATCAACGCATTGGTACTCGGCTCAAACACGCGCCCCAATCCCCCGGAAGCAATGATGACGGCTTTTGCCTTCACCAATGCAAATTGACCCGTTCGAATTTCAAATCCTATTAAGCCTGCACAACGACCATCAGTATCCTTCACTAATGAGGTCACGAACCATTCCTCGAAAACCGGGACGCGCGCTTTCATGAGTTGCTCAAAGAGGACGTGAAGCATTGCTTGTCCGGTAAAATCCGACACAAAAAAGGTACGGGCCCGCTTTTGCCCGCCGAACCGGCGGGTGCCAAGCCGGCCCTCTTCATTCCGATTAAAAATGACACCCATGTGTTCCAACGTGAGAATCTCGCGTCCGGCTTCTTGAGCGAGGATTTCGACCGCGTCCTGATCCGCTAAATAATCGCTCCCCTTGACTGTTTCGAAGGCATGTTCTTCCCAGTCGTCCCCACGGTCCATCATCGCGGCATTGATGCCGCCTTGCGCCGCATTGGAATGACTTCGAACCGGATGGACCTTCGTCATGATCGCCACGCGAGCGCCGGCCTCATGCGCGGCCAACGCCGCGCGCATCCCCGCCAATCCCGCACCCATCACAAGCACATCGTATTCATAAGAAGTTGTCATGTCAGTGAACCACACACCCTCGAATCAGGCAGATGACAGTCGGTCAAACAAGACAAGAGAGAACACATCTCATCATTATTATATATGAGGAATCGTAGCTGGAGGTCCGCCTGGATCCACGTCGTGAACCGGCAGATATCGAGATGCCGCCACCGGCGGCGCTTGCGATCAGAGCCTGGGCCAGGCTCCTGACACTCCGGACAGGGATAGGGTCCTGCTCCGGCGTCGACGGTCACGGGTCACCTGCTGACCCTTCACACCCAGCACCACGTTGAGGACGGTCCACGGTGCTTGCAACCCGGCACCGCCTGATAGAGTTCAAAGTCGCGCCTCGCTCACGTCCTCCTTTCGAGGGGCGGAACATAGCGCAAGCGAGGTCACTTACCCCACACGATTTCCTGAAGAGCATCAATAAAATAGGCTACCACAACCACAGCAACGCCACTGCCATCAACCGCGACCTGAGACCATACGCATGGCCGGCATTGTCCATCTCGATCAATTACGCCGTACCCCAGGCTTGAGCGCCAGATTACTTCTTGCCGTTCCTACTGACCGGGGCGGACGTATAATGCTTCGTCTCCCCAGGCTTTTTTGAGCTGCGCGGCGTGCATCGCTTCGTCATGGGTCAAGGGAGCCGTACAGTACGCCTCGCCACGACAGATCACATAGGGCTGCTTGGCACAGCCAAAGACTCCGGTACTGAAAATCAGTACGCAGACAACTAAGAAGAGCCTCATACCGCACCTCCTTTTATGAAGAGTCCGCTTCAATGGACGTTCAGATCACAAGGTAGCTCGCAAGTGCTGTGGAGCAGTATCCTACGTTGGAGTAAAGACCCCCGCCCTACCGGGCAGAGCATTCAAATGTAGGTTTTTGTAAATCAGGTCGGCAAGTAAAAGATGGGGTTGGAGCTTGAACCGTGCGGTTCCTTCTATTTATGCGAAGAGAAGAAAAAGTACCGGAAGTCTTTACTTGACCGGCTGAACACTCGGCAACAATAAGCGTTAGGCTGAACTACAAACCTCAACGAGGAGATAGCCCATGCCTGGAATGTTTGGGGCTCATCCTCCGCTCATGCTGATCGCTATCGCGATTGTTGTGATAGCGGCTGTGGTGTTCGACTTGATGACGGCAGGTTATTGAGCGGATGAGGGAATCGGACGGTGCGCGGCGTATCGATCGCTCGGCGTTCCCCAGTTATCCAACCGGTGCTCGGATATTTACTTCTAACCGACGGACCATCTCGCAGTAGAAGGTATCAGCCAGCCGTTCCAAATTCACGCAGTCCGCTTCATTGTAGCCGAGCAGCCGTGCTCTGGCTTCCTCGTCATGACTGTGCCGCCATCGATTCCACAGCAGTACCGCGTCATGGCCATTCAAGCCCTGCAGATCGGCCGCGCGAGTAATGTCCAGCTGCATTTCAATCGCCTTGAGTCCGCCTCGATATCCGAGCTGTCGGCCAACGAAACACAGGTCGATATGTGGTTGGTCTAGGGGAAGGCTCGGATACTGCGCGAGTAACATCGGTACGTCGAACGTCGTCCCGCAAAACGTCACCAGTAAATCGTACCGCGACAATTCATCCGCAAGTTGCCGTACGTTCAGTGACTCACCGCGAACGAATGGGGTAAACCGGCCATGACCGTAGCACCCGACGATGGTGATCTGTCCGAAGGAATCGGTTTCGATGTCCAGATACACTGCCCGCTTACGAAGCCATTCGTAGAGCCGCCACTGCTCCCGCTGAGGCAGAACTACGCCGAAGTAGTGCGCATTCTCTTGATCATAATGTGCTTGAGCTTCCGAGATACCTTCGTCATAGAGCGCCTTCCGGCGCGCACTGATGCCACGAATGGATGCAACGGCAAGAAAATCCGACCAGGTGGTGATCCCTTCCCGCCATAGCCGCCGTTCGGTGGTGCGTCCTATCCCTGTGAGCAAGCAGAAGGTGGATGTGATCATGTGGGAGTCTATCCGTAGCTCGTCTGCGAGTGACCGGATCGTTCACGGCGCATCCCCGCGCTCAAATTGTCCACCAGCGCATGCGCCGGTTTCAATGCCCACAGGTCAAAATTGAATAGTGAACCAGCCCTCTTGAACCGTTGACTTTCCCGTTCGACCCCTTCCGGCCGTAGTGTGATCGTGTGTCGAAAAGAGTCGAGCAAATGTTCATGCCGTAGTGTGTCTAAGTGGCAGACAGCTGGTACAATCATCGGGGACGGCATCGAAAAGACCGATCAACGCTCATGCTGTTCACGTGTGAACCGTCCCCCATGAAGAAACGAAACGTCGCCATGTATCGGCTTGCATTCGGAGTACTGGGCGGTCTCATCCTTTTGGCTATGAGCGTAGTCAGCTTGCTCAATCCCGCTCTTGCTCTTCCGCCCGTTCAAGGAGAAGTTGTCTCCATGACAGCCGGTATTCCTGGAACGATGGTCATTCGAGACGAGAAAGGGCAGCTCCATATTTTGAATCTGACGCAACAAACTCAACTTGGTGGTCAGTTTAAGGTCGGTGATAAGGTGCTGGTCTTCTTCAGCCCATATGGCGTGAGCGCAGTTCAGCTCCAGACGGGAAATCGTTAACCCGGCTTCATTCTCCAGACCTCGTAGATTCGGACGTTCGCCTCTTCGTTGACACGCGTCTACTCTCGCCGAAGTGCAGCAAGCAGTCCTGCAGCGCCGAGAAGCCCGCCCAAGATGATCAGAAATGATGACGTGTCCGGTAAGCTGGCTTCCTGCGGGGACGGCCAATCGATGAAGAGCCCCAGTGCAATGAGGATGATGCCGAGTGCGAGCATCCCTTTCCAGCAGATGGTGATCCGTCGATCTGTCTCGTGAGCCTCTTGTGACTGCTTTTCCGACATCAATCCTCCTGAGCCGATTCACCATCAGCATGGCAACTTGGAGCGGTGACGGTCAAGGACCAGTCGTACTCTTGTCGGGAGTTCCTACAAAAGCGTATGTTTGCAACAGACAAGAGATACGATATCGGGCGAGGTTTTTATGGGGGTCTTGAAAAAGTGCTGGAGTTGGTTCTGGGAGCAAACTGTCTTCAATAAGATTGTGATCCTCGGCCTCTTTGCGGCCTTTGTCCCATTTGTCCTCCCGACGGTCGTGGCTTGGTTCAGGCCGACCGTGATTCACGTCGGCGTGGCCTTCTATACGTATGAACGGGGAATTCAGCCACAGGGCATGAATTCACTCTACTTCTTCGAAAGGCGCAATCTGGTGTCGGATTGCAGCATACGCCATGAGGAGCGATCCGTTCCGAGTGGTCGCGCGAAGGCGCCTGATCCGCAAGCGTGGGTGTTGATCAAGCTGCTGCTGGAAAACGTGTCCGATCGCGATATCACGAAGCTCCGGGTCGGTGTGAGATCCCCAGTTATCAATCAGACGACACAGCTGTTGACCGCTCCAACTTTGGCTGCCACGGGCAACAAGGAGGCCCCGCCCGATGTCAAACCTTTATATGTCATCTCGATCGCAGCTATTCCTGCTTCGAGTTCGGTGGTCGTCAGTTTGAAGACTCCTATGGACGAAAACTTGCGTGAGTTTATCTATGTCAAACGCCGCCCTGTGACCATCCAGGTGCCCTATGTTTCGGCGGACCAATTCAGACAGTACCCTCCGATCGTCTCACGTACGAACGCGGTCAAGATGTTGAATCGTGAAGGGGTATTGCGAACCGACGACGATGCCTTCGCTGACGAAAAACTCCAGGTGACGATGTTGTCTCCCGATGAGTCGAAGGAGCAAGAAGTGTCGTATCGAGTCCTTCCTCGTGCCAAGGCCTGCTCGGAAGCAGAAGCGGGTGTGTGGTGATCTTCGATTCAGGAGCGTCGGAGCCGAGAGCGGAACGAGCCCACCCCGTCGATCATGCGCTGTAAGGCGGAAGCTTCGCGGCCAGAAGACTCCTCGCCGCTGACTGACCGGCCAGCCAGCCCGTCGCCCAAGCCCATTGAAAATTGAATCCTCCGATGCGGCCGTCGCAATCGAGCATCTCCCCGATCAGATAGAGTCCCGAAACCAGCTTCGACTCCATAGTGCGATAGTTGATTTCTTCCAACGGCACGCCGCCGGTCGTGACTTCCGCAAAGTTCCATCCGCGATCCCGCTCAATAGGAAATCGGAACCGCATCAGGGTGCTCAGTAACCGTTCTCGGTCACGACGCACCACCTGAGCCGTTAGCTCCTGCGGGTCGCATGAACAATGGAGGCAGAGAGATTCGGCAAATCGATCCGAGACCAGCATCGACAGTGTTCGTGTCAGTGAACGCCTGGGATGTTCAGCTGCTTGGGCCACAAACCACTCCTTTAATTCTTCTGCTGTCCTGCTTGGAACAAAGTTGCCGTACAGATCAACTTGCGCGCCTCGGTTCGTCGCCAAGGTCCAGAAGCGGCTGGCATCCATGACCACGGGGCCGCTGATCCCGAAATGGGTCCAGAGCAGGCTCCCGGTTCGTCGATCGACTTCTCGGCCATCCGCCACGGAGGTCAACTCCACGTCATGCGAGAGGCCTGAGAGCGTTGCGTGAAACATGGAATGATCGAGTACCAAGGGGACGAGGGCCGGCACCGTTGGTGTCACGCGATGGCCGAGGCCACAAGCCAGTCGATATCCGAATCCGTCGCTGCCGGTCCTCGGCAACGACTGACCGCCTGTGGCAAGCATGACTCGGGATGCCTGCGTCGTGCCGTGACTGTGCCGCACCAGAAATCCTGCGCGTGACGTCGCGATCTCGGTCACGCGATGCCCAGGACGGATGATGGCGCCGGTATGCCGGGCACGGCTCAGCAATGCGGTGAGGACGGTCCTTGCGTCGTCGGTGACGGGAAACAGCTTGCCCGTCGGTTCGCGCTTTAAGTCAACACCTAACGACGTAAACCACGCGATCGTTCGTTCGACTGAAAACGCCGCGAGAATATTTCGGATGATGTTTCGATTCCCGAAGAAATCTTTTGGAGTGATCACCTCGTGCGTGACGTTGCAACGCCCGCCGCCTGAGACTAGAATTTTAGCCTCTATCTGCTTGGCCCCATCCAGCAAGAGCACACGTCCAGGAGTTCCGTCTTGTGCGAGCGTTTCCGCCGCGACGATCGCGCTGGTCAGTCCTGCCGCGCCGGCTCCCACAACGGCCACATCCACCACATCGTCAGTCATCTCTTGGTCCTTCGTGTTCTATTCAGGCGAATGTTGCAACTCGTTATTGGCAGATCAGTGAATTCGAGAGTTGGATGAGCCATACGGCGGTGTCACAGAGCGCCATGTTGCAAGACCTCATGCGAACATTTCATGAGCGGGAAGCGGTCTACAGGCGCACGGTGCACCAAATGGATGAAGCTGCAAGGTTCATGGAGAGAGGGCGGATTGATTTCAAACAACAACAGAAGAAGAAGGAATTGCCTCTGTTCGATCGCCTGAAAGAGTGGGTCACTCATGTCGAAAGCCTGATGAAATGTACTTAGGTGTATGAGTTCTTTTTGGAGGAAGATACCATTGAAGTGGACGGCAAAACGATCACCGTCTTAGGAATCTTTCTCATCGACTATGCCGGCGGAATCGCAAGTGAGTTGCGTTTCGCGGTGGAACAAAAGTTCGCGCAAGCAGGACCAAAAGTCCTGCTGCCACATGACCCGTTGAGCGCGGCATTAGAGATTTTTAACTAACTGTTAACATGTCGTTAATCTTGAAATGGTAGATATTGTCCGCAGTCAATATCTACAAGGAGGGATATCATGACCTGTGTAAAATGCAAAGGGTTGATGATCCAAGAGCGCCAGCCGGCGATGTCGTCCAGTACGATCATTCTGCGCTGTCTCAATTGCGGTCTGATCATTGATCCCTTGATCGAGCAGAATCGCAGCAACTACATGCGAGCCAAGGCTGCCTAGGGGGGAGTCTTTGTCCCGACCGGAGGCTGTGGAATTTATATGCGCGGTCGGATTTGGATTGGGCGTCGCGCGCGCAGTTAGATCGAAAACTCGGCCCATAAAAAGGTATGGTCTGAAGGCTCTTTCGCTCGCCGCGGCTCGACGTCCACATCCGCCTTCGCGCACTTTTCCGCGAGCGGCGCCGTGGCCATCATATGATCGATGCGCCATCCTTTGTTGACCTCCAGTGAGCTCGGCGCACGGTAGTCCCAGAATGTGTATTGCTGACGTGTCGGGTAGAGTTTCACAAAGACATCCTGGAATCCCCAGGCGACCGTTTTTTCATACGCGTGGCGCGCGGCCTCATGGTAACAGACATGGTTCAGATGTTTCTCTGGACTGTGGACGTCCATGGGGCGTGGAGCCACGTTCATATCTCCGCACCAGATAGCCGGAGCTTGCGGTGAAAGATGAGCGTTGAAGTAGTTCCGTAGTCGTTCGTACCAGGCAAGCTTGTACGCATACTTCGGCGAATCGATTTCGAACCCCTGCGGCACGTAGGTATTGACGATGGAAATTCCGTCGATGAGGACTCGCAGCAAGCGAGAGTCTTCGGGGTCTCCTCCATCGTCGAATCCGTAGAAAATTGCTTCCGGCTTCTTTCGGCTCAGAATCGCCACTCCGTTATAGGATTTCATTCCTCGAAAGGTCGTCTCATACCCGCTGGATGCCAGCGCGAGCAGTGGAAACTCGCTATCTTGGACCTTGGTTTCTTGCAGGCACAGGACATCCGGCTGATGCCGATCAAGCCACTTGAGCACGATCGGTAAACGTTTGCGCAATGAATTGACGTTGAACGTCGCGATTTTCATCGAAGTGCGCTCCAATAAGTCGGCGCATCCTAACAAAAGCCGTCCAGTGCAACAAGCGGTTGGGAAGCGTTGAGTCATGTCCGTCACTCCGTCGTCAACATGGGACCAAACGGTGTTCCAGGGATCAATACAGTCATTGTGCTGCAGATGTATACGACCTCTCAGGAGTCTCAGACAGAACAGGATCGCGTTGCTTTCGAGATGGCCGAAGCCTATCCTCATGAGCATGATTTCGTGATTGCCTGCCAATCGAATCATAAACACGAGTTTTGATATTCAGGTGGGAGTGTGTGACTAGACGCGAAAGCGTGTCCGAAGGAACGTATCGTAAACATGCATACAGGGATCCATATCTGAGAAGGAGGGAGGCATGAGTGATGAGAAGAAACTGACCACTAACGCCGGTTGTCCAGTCGCCGACAATCAAAACGTGATGACCGCCGGCCCACGTGGCCCACACTTGTTGCAAGATGTGTGGTTCCTGGAGAAACTCGCGCATTTCGACCGCGAAGTGATCCCCGAGCGCCGCATGCATGCCAAGGGCTCCGGTGCTTACGGCACGTTCACGGTCACGCACGATATCACGAAATACACACGCGCGAAGATCTTCGGTCAGGTCGGCAAGAAGACCGAACTGTTCGCCCGCTTCACCACTGTAGCGGGAGAGCGCGGCGCCGCCGACGCCGAGCGTGACATTCGCGGTTTTGCTGTGAAGTTCTACACCGAGGAAGGCAACTGGGATTTGGTCGGCAACAACACGCCGGTGTTTTTCCTGCGCGACCCACTCAAGTTTCCCGACCTCAATCACGCGGTCAAACGAGACCCGTGCACGAACCTGCGCAGTGCGAAGAACAACTGGGACTTTTGGACTTCGCTGCCCGAGGCGCTACATCAGATTACGATCGTGATGAGCGACCGTGTATTCCAGCGAGCTACCGCCATATGCACGGCTTCGGCAGCCATACCTTCAGTTTCATCAACGCGAAGCGCGAGCGCCACTGGGTCAAGTTCCACTTCAAGTGCCGGCAGGGCATCAAAAACCTGACCGATGCTGAAGCCGAGGCAGTGATTGGCAAGGACCGCGAAAGCCATCAGCGAGACCTCTACGAGAGCATTGAGAAAGGTGACTTCCCCAAGTGGACACTCCACGTCCAAATCATGCCGGAAAAGGACGCCGCGAAGGTTCCCTACCATCCGTTCGACCTGACCAAGGTCTGGCCACACAAGGACTATCCCCTCATCGAAGTTGGCGTGATGGAGCTCAACCGTAACCCGGAGAACTTCTTCGCCGAGGTCGAACAGTCCGCGTTCAACCCGGCGAATGTCGTGCCTGGCATCGGCTT
>JAICWG010000227.1 GCA_025934915.1 Nitrospira sp. | reverse complement strand
TGCCGAGCCGCCTCGGCCTTGCTGCCACCGCTTCGGACAAAATCCACCACCCGTTGGCGCAAATCGGATGAACATCTCATACCCCCATGATCGCTAAAGTTCACCAGCAATGTCCATCAGTAATTGAGGGCTTGGCTATAGTACCCAATTGTTTGTAGTGACGTAAGTATACCGGCAACAGGCGGACAAGGTGTCTACAAAAGCACATTATGCGCCTCATTCTTCTATGTTCCTCATCACACTATCAGTTTCTTCTGTGTCTTTGTGGCATGCCATCGTCAAACTGCCACTCTATTATGTTGAATATTCTTACCGAATCCAATCCAGCCATGAGCGAATCAATGGAAAACTCTCACCAATATTATAAGCATTATAAGCGCAATTCATTCTCTCCAATGGCATCGCGCTTGCTCTTCAACTGAGATGGTGTCTTCGCAGGTCAACATCGACTGAGAGCTCGCGTCGGTAGGCTGTGGCTTCGGATCAGGAGGCAGCATGCGATGTGGGTACAGCAGCAGTTTAATAAAAAAACCGGAGAGTGAGAACTATTCAGTAGAGAATCGGTTCAGCGTAGGATTGGCGGAATACATGTTCATTCCGTATCAAGGGATATGGAGCGATTCTTTGAAAGGTTACCCTGACTGCCGAGCGTATGCTGAATCGTTCGAAGAACTGCAGCGGAAACTCCATCAACTACATCCCGATCTGAACGATGCAATCTCCTCTTCGGTCTGTTCCAACGCGGCCTTGCTTTGCTGGGATTGGCAACGGCGGATTTCTAGAATTCCGTAATGAGGAATAAAGCCTATGTCCGATGTTAGATACTCTAAGAGGCAGGTCGTGGTTTCATGGCAAAAGCGGCAAATCGAGGAGAACACCAAAAGGTTGTGCGAGCTTATCGCAGATCTTCCGTTCCACAAAATCATCCGGCAAGAAATATGGGAGCGGCAACAACGAGAGGTTCAGTTTAAGCGGCAACCCAATGGCAAAAACAAGAGATGAGTCTTCAATATCAGCTTACATGGGCGAGTGAGATTGGAGGATGAAACGGTTATCGTTGAATCACCTCGCACTGATGTTGCCACTGGGACTGTTCGGCATGAACAACTGTATGAACTCGACGACCCTGCGCAAGATCATCGGCAGATTGCCACCTACTATAACCATGAGGCAACGAAGTTGCGACAGATCTCAGAAGAGATGTCCATTCGAATGGCTCGAATGGCCGTGTACGAACGGCTTTTGGGTCCGACATCGGATTGGGTGAATGGCACTCGGTTGTTGACGCAATCGTATGAAGACGCAGCGAGAGAACATGAACAAAAAGCGCGCGAGCATCTTGAGCTCATCCACGCGTCGCGGCCACCGTCCGTCGTACGGACACAATCTCGTTAGGCGGACCAGAGGTTCACGTTTGGGCGCGAAGGAGGAACCATGCGTTATATAACAAAGGCCACGCTTCTTGTCACGGTATTGCTCTTACTGCAAGCCTGCGGGACCACCGTCCAACCTGGTCAACGGGGACTCCGCTGGTATCCCTTGACTGAAGGTCTGACCACCGAAACGCTCAAAAGCGGATTCTATTGGCGGGCGCCATGGAACGCAATCTATCTGTACGATGTACAAGTCCGAAGTTATACCGAAACCGTCGATGCCCTAAGTTCAGACGACCTGCTTGTCATCCTGAAGACTGCTATTGTCATGAGACCGATTCCTGAAGAGGTGTACTTCCTCGCACAAGAGATTGGTCCGGAATATTATTCTCGAGTGGTGAAACCGGAGTTGCTGGCGGCCGTCCGAAGCGTCGTCTCCAACTATTCAATGGTCACAGTGCCGGAAAAAAGCTCGGAAATTGCCAGCAAGATACAGGCGGTCGTGGTGGAGAAACTCAAAGGCCGGCATCTCGAAGTGTCGAGTATCGCCATGGCCGACATTCAATTGGCCAAAGTTGTTTTGGATGCCGTCGAGCGCAAACAAGCCAAAGAGCAAGAGAAGGAGCAAAAAGAGTTCGAGCTCATCATCGCTGAAAAGGATGCGGAGATTGCTCGCCGACATGCCAAAGGCGAGGGAGATTCGATTCGGATCCGGTCCGAAGGTGAAGCAGAAGGTCTGAAAATTCGCGCGACCGGCCAGGCGAAGGCCCAGGAAACCATCACCAAGACACTAACATCGGAATATCTCAGATTCAAGCTCTATGAGAGCTCGAACTCCAAGTTTGTGTTGATACCAGACAAGATGAATGTGCCGGTTATCATCAATCCTGGAACTGATCAATCAACGACTTTGTCACATGAGGACTTCCGTACTCGGCGCTGACATCTCAGACATGCGCTCACGTGCCCATTGGAATTATTGAAAAGAACGAGGGCAATCATTGCTCGCCAGTGGTGTTCTACAGATTCGTGAAGCGGAGACAACAAGTCGGTCCGAAATCGAGCGAAGGAGGTCGACATGACCGGGTATGGGAAAAGAGTGCTCATCGTGGCGCATGACGAAGGTGAGCGGAACGTGTTGGGTCTGATGCTGGAGAATGAGGGGTATAATGTTCACATGGCGTCCGAGGAAGGCCTGGCATTGGAGGAATTGAAACGTCGACGGTTCGATGTGGTGGTCAGTGCCCACCACATGCCTCACATCAATGGATTTCGTCTTGCCTTGTTGGGGCGGCTTGTATGGCCGGACACACCGATGATCCTTTTATCGGGGAACGAGACGAGTATGTCGGAAACGGTCGAGCAAGGAGCGGCATATTGCAGTCTTCGCAAACCTTATGTCTTCAGTGAGTTGCTGGAGCTCATGGAAACCGCCATCCAATTGACCCGTAGGCATCGATCACAAATATCGAGATCGACCTTGTTGTCTTCGTGACGACAAAATGACGAAATATGGATGCGAAGGATGCTCGTCGGCGCATACGTTAGTCCATTTAAGAAATGAGGTGCACTCAACGGATGTCTTGAGTAGATATCGTATCACCCTAGGCCGCTGACTAACTATGGCGCATAACCTGTACGATTTTGATTTGCTCTGCATCGGAAGCGGGCCGGCCGGTCAGCGAGCCGCCATCCAAGCCGCCAAACTGGGGAAGAAAGTCGCACTCGTCGAACGCCGAAGAATTTTGGGCGGTGTTTGCGTAGAGACCGGCACGATACCCAGTAAAACATTCCGCGAAGCGGTTCTCTCTTTTAATTTAGTGGCGCATCATTTCGACCAACTCATGGGCTACCGTTACCAAAGTCGAGCGACGGCGGGACAGCTCTTCGCCCGAGTCGAAGAGGTGGTACGGCGGGAGGTGGAAGTCGTCACCGAGCAATTGCGTCGCAACGACGTCGCTTTGTTTAATGGCGACGCAGCATTCCATGAACCCCACACCGTGACGGTCACCGCTGAAGACGGTGCGCGTGCAATCACCGCCGCCAATATCTTGATCGCAGTCGGTACCGTGCCGGCGTTGACAGACGGTGTGAAATTCGACGCGGAAATCATCCTCAACAGCGACGACGTACCTCGCGTGAAACAGCTTCCTCGACATATAGTTGTGGTTGGAGGCGGCATCATCGGCGTCGAATACGCGTCCATGTTCGCGGCCTTGAACATCCATGTCACGGTCATAGACAAACGCGCCCGACTGTTGGAGTTTCTGGATTCAGAAATCGTGGAAGAGCTCATCCATCAAATGCGAAACCGTCATGTGACGTTCCGCCTCGGCGAGGCCGTAGAACGCGTAGACGTGATCGACGGGCCTCCACGACGCGTGGTACTGACCCTGGAGTCAGGAAAACGGGTTGTTTCTGAGTCGGTCTTGTATGCCGCTGGCCGGATGGGGGCCACGGATGGTTTGAATCTGAGGGTGGCAGGCTTAACGGCGGGCAAACGAGGCCATTTACAGGTTGATACGCAATTTCGGACCAAGGTGCCGCACATTTTTGCCGCGGGCGATGTCATCGGTCATCCAAGCCTTGCGTCGACCTCTGCCGTGCAAGGTCGGCATGCCGCTTGTCATGCTTTCGGAGTGGAAGTCGAGTCTGCATCGGAACATTTTCCGGTCGGTATATATGCCATCCCCGAGATTTCAATGGTGGGACCACCGGAACATGACTTGACAGAAAGACGGATCCCTTATGAAACGGGTGTCGCGCGCTATCGCGAGATCGCCCGTGGACAAATTCTTGGCGACGACAGTGGGCTCGTGAAATTGCTCTTTCACAGAGAGAGCTGGCAGCTGCTGGCTGTCCATGCCATCGGGACGGGGGCGACGGAATTGATCCATATCGGTCAAGCAGTGCTGGATCTGGGCGGCAAGTTGGATTATTTCTTGCGCACGGCTTTCAATTATCCGACGTTGGCCGAATGTTACAAGGTGGCCGCATTGGATGCACACAACAAACTTGCCATGACGGCGTCCTACACACAAAAGGAGGCCACATGAAACCAAGAGGCATGCATTTCTTCACTTTGTGGGCGGTTCTCGCGATGCTCACTGCCTGTACGACGAGCGGACCGGCATCATCAACTGCGCTCTCCACGGCGCCTGTCGTGACGCAGACGACATCACAGATGCGTTCATCAGACCGAATGTTTTATTGGCGCGAGGAAGCGCGAGAGCTCCATGCTATGGCAACGCATACAGACCGCGAGGCGGACTTGATCTTGAAGAAAAAACCAGGGCTGGCGACGAACGAATTCGTGAAGCAGATGCGAAAGCTCGCGCATCAACTGCATCAAGCAGCCACATATGCGGACGTACAGGCCAAGGAAGCCGAGCAGGAGGTTCCGTCCGACGCGATCCTGCAATTTCATTCAGCGCTGCGATGATTCACTGAAGACTGTCTGAACGAGAGCGACGCCGCTTCACGATTTTGAGGAGAACTGCTGAGACTTCTTGTCTTCTCATTAACCTATTATAGGTTTCCTTCACTATCAAAACCGGTCTGATCCGAACCATCGGAGTCGGTCGAAAGGCGAGCTTTGCCGAGGCCGTAACGGTCGAGGAGCCGATACAGCGTGCGCCGACTGATGCCGAGCAGCCGCGCCGTCCGCTCTTTGTTACCCTGCGCGGACTCCAGCATTTTGAGCACCTGGTCCCGCTGCAACGCCTTGAGCGTGCCGGGTAAGATCTCGATGTGATCCGACGTACTGCCGTCGCTCTGCAGGACTTCAGGCGGCAGGTCGTCGTTGGAGAGGATTGCATGCGGAGCCAGCGCCACCGCGCGTTCCACGACGTGTTCTAATTCCCGCACATTCCCCGGCCACGTATACCCGGCCAGCGCGCGCATCGCGGCCGAGGAAAAGGAGGTGACGGGGATTTCCTTCTGGTCGCCGTACCGAGCCAGAAAGAACTCGGCCAGCAAGGGAATGTCTTCGGGCCGCTCCCGGAGCGGCGGGATGAGAATCGTGACGGTATTCAGGCGATAGAGCAGATCCTCGCGAAACCGGCCAGCCGCGACCAGCTCCGCCAGATTCCGGCGCGACGCGGCGATGACCCGCACGTCCACCCGGATCGACTCGTTGCTCCCGACCCGACGGATTTCGCCTTCTTGGAGCACGCGCAGCAGTTTGGCCTGTCCGGCCGACGAGAGATCGCCGACTTCGTCCAAAAAGAACGTGCCGCCGCTCGCCTCCTCCAGCAAGCCCCGCCGCAAGATATGGGCTCCGGTGAACGACCCCTTGATGTGGCCGAAAAATTCGCTTTCGAGCAGGGAGTCGGGAATTGCACTGCAGTTCACGGCGACGAACTGGTGCGTGGCCCGCGGGCTGTTGTCGTGGATGGCGCGCGCGATGAGTTCCTTGCCGGTGCCGCTCTCTCCCTGAATCAACACGGCGGTCCGACCGCGCGAGACGCGCCCGACGAGTTTGAAGACCTCGACCATTTTCCTGCTCTGTCCGATCAACGAGGCGGCTCGCATCCGCCCGCCGAACACACGTGGAAGCGTCCGATGGTCCTCGATCAGGCGCCGGTACTCGACGGCGTGCGTCATGGTGAACACGAGCTCTTCGAGATTCACCGGTTTGGTGATGTAATTATAAGCGCCTTGCTTCATCGCTTGGATCGCCGTGTCGACGGAGCCGAACGCGGTCAACAGCACGATCGGCAGCTCCGGCATGGTCTTGCGAAGAAAATCCAACAGATCCAAACCGGACAAGGGTGTCATGCGGATGTCGCTCAAGACGGCATCGTACGGGATCGCATTGGCCTTGCTCAGGGCTTCGGCGCCATCACAAGCGATATCCACCTCAAAGCCGACCTGGCTTAAGGCTTCGGCCAACATGTCGCGATTCCGCTGGTCGTCGTCTACGACGAGGATGGAAGCTGATACCCTCATTGTCGTCGTCGGATTTCCCGCTCCTTCCACATGGGCAGATCCACCGTGAACTCCGTGCCCTGTCCCACCACACTCTTTACGGCGAGCCGGCCG
>JAICWG010000190.1 GCA_025934915.1 Nitrospira sp. | reverse complement strand
GTGCGCTTGCCAGATCGGCGATGAATGCCACCACGCCGGGCGTGAAGGACGACACCTCCTTGGGCGCTGATGCCACTGGTCTACAGCCCGCCGGCCCGAACGACCCACCGAACCCCGCGCTCACCGGCGCGATGTGGCTCCGCCACGACGGGTTGACCAAGGTCGATCAGAGCCTCGGACAGACGGCGGTCCGCGATGCCAATGCCACCATGGTCTTGAAGCAGCAGAATGGACAAGTCGGCTATCAGGTTCAGGCCAGTTCCACGCAGAACGGCGCGGCCGTCAAGGTGTCGCTCACCCTGCTCAACTTCTTTTTGGAGTTTCGCGGCGTGTGGCTGCAGTTTCTCGATGCCAACGACCCGCCCAACGTGCTGCCGCTCGCCAACATTCCAGAGTACGTCAACGGCACGATTATCCCGAACCGCGACACAAGCATGGACACCGCCACCGAGATGTTCGTCTCGGTCATCGGGCCGGTCTTCACGGTATTGGCGATCCCGACCGCGCCTGGCTTCATCCAGCCGAGTTTCACCGTCCCCGCTTCCGCGAGCACGGTGCGCATCCTATCCAGCACCCTGTCTTTCCAGGGTGGCAACACCTATCCCGAGACGGTGCTGCCCGGCGCCATCATGACCGGCGTCTTCAACTACGGCGTCACGGCACTGTTGGCTGCCGCGGGCGGCGGGACCTTCATTCCGGCGCTGTACAAGGTTGTCGTCATCCCGTTTCTGCAAACGCTCACGCTCGAACTCATCACGATCATCAGCAATGCGTTGAACCCGAGCAACCCCGGCTCGCTGGTCGGGATGCTCATCACTCCCGGATTCTGGGAAGGACAAGCCCTGGTGGTGGCGAAGGTGCTGGTCACGAAAGGGGTCGGCGATGGCATGAAGGCACTGGTGGCATGGATCTGGGGACAGATCGGGGAAGACACCGCCGAGGATGCGATCCCGGTCGCAGGCGAGATCATGCAGGCACTCTCGATCGCGGTGGGCGTGATCAGCCTCGCCGAGACCTCGGCTGAGCTTGCCTTAACGCCGTGGACCTACGTCGACGACCTGGTCTTCACCCACAACTTGAGCGTCACCATCCTCAAAGATTCTGGCGACCCGAATGCGAATCCGCCCGACCCAGGCGACGATACCTTCCCCAAGGCAGCAAACAGCTATACGGTCACAGCGATGTTCGACGACGGCACGCCGTACGTGAAGACGTTTCCGCTCTCCGCCCCTGTGCCATCCACGCTGCCGTCGGTCGTGTTCAGCGGCGTGCCGCTCGGCGGCAACGTCAACGTCTCGGTTGCCTTCGTGCAGAAAGCGATCGTGCTGAGCCAGCCGGACATCCTGCTGGGCAAGGGCACGACCGGTTTGATTGCCAATACCGCCACCACCGCCCCGATCTTCGCCATCGAGGAACTGAAGTTCCCGATCAGCTCGAACACCGTTTATCAACACCGACAGAAGACCACGCTCGACGCGAACGGCAACCATTGGTGGACAGCCGGGCCGGCACCGACCGCGAATCTCGGCAACACCAGTTGCGGTGGGGCCAGCACGGTGTGCGGCTATCGCGGCATCTCGGTTCGCCAGGGAACGGGCAGCGTGAGCGGTTACGTCGGCTACGCGTGGCAGGCCCAGAACAGCGACCCGAGCAAGGCGCCGAGCTGCGTGGGCGGCGGCATCGGGCAGCTCGATCAGATGGCCAACCTCAATACTGATTCGGGCCATAAGGGCGCCAATGCGCAACAAGGCTACGTCAACGGCTCTTGTGGCATCGGCGTGTCAGGCGTCAAGGTCGCGTATAATTTATTGACCCATGGCTCCGCCAACTTCTATCTGGATACGACCGACCGCAATGCGCCGATGGTGCGCCAAGTCACGCTGGAGCCCCAGCCGGTGTTCGCGAGTCCATTGTCCGGCCAAGCGTGGGGCGCGCTCAATTTTCCGTCGGATTCGCTGTTGCTCCACCCGGCAGGGCATCTGGTGAGCATCAACAACGTGAATCACAAGATTGAGACGCACCGGATTCCCGCCTCGGCCATGGCGGATACCGACGCGAAGGTGCAACTCATCGCGCAGGTCAAATCCGGCAAAGGCTCGCGGCCTGGGTTGATCGACTCACCTGTCGCGTCCGCCATTTCGCCGGATGGCGTCATCCTGATACTGGAGGCCGGCAACAACCGCATTCAGGCCTTCGATCTTGGCGCCAACCCGATGCGTCACTTCACTAAGCAATCGTCGCCGTACAGCCTCACGCTCGGCGCAACCGATCCTGCCCAGGGCTGGCAATATCTCGACCTGGCGGTGGAATACACCGGTTACCTGTACGTGCTGTCCTACAACCAGAATTCGTTTAAGTACCGGCTGGATATCTACCACCCCGAGCAGGCCGACACCAACCCGATTTCGACGACGCAGAACATCAACGCCGCACGATTGACCGTCGACTTCTGGCGCAGCGTATACACGCTGAATTATGAAGTACTGCAGTTGCCGGGCGGAGCCGCCGCCAGCCTCACCGAGCCTTCGGTCAGCCTGTGGACGCCCTGTGATGTAGGGCAGACCTGTTGATCGGCTCGCCCAATCCCATGGGCTTTGCTATGCTCACATATGCACATGAGCACATTGAGGTCATGAACCGACTACGAATCTGTTGTCTCGCCGCGGCTTCGGCCATCGCCGCGGAGCCGGTGTGCGGTTTCGCCGGATCACTGGACCATTTGACCGATCTGACCGGGCGAGTACAGGCCATCGTGACATTGAAGGGCCGCGACAACTTCAGCAGCGAATATCGCTACGACGTGAGTGTCAGGAACCTCTCACCGGACGCAATCATCGGCGACTCACTGACCATCGTGCTGGACAAGATTGCCAACTTGGCCGGAGAGGACCGAGAGGGGCTCACGGGGGAATCTTTCTTAAAACGATTCGACGTACTGGATCAAGACGGCCAGACAGACGACGAGAAACCATATTTCCGTGTTCCGGCTGGAACTTCCCCGGATCTCGTACCGCAAACCGATAGTCTTCCCGCCGTGGTCCGAATCAGGAATCGGGATTATGTGGCGGTCTTCACTCCCTCGTTCAAAGTTTTTGGACAGAAGCGCCCCCCTCCAGAGACGAAGCGTGAGGAGTCTCCGTTCTCTCCTACATCTCCGGCGCTTGGACCGTCGGCAGCCGCCAATCGCAACACGGTCGATAAGCTGATTCAACTGCTGATCAAAAAAGGCGTCTTGACTGAAGAAGAGTGGCCTAAGGCGAATCAGCCGTGACGGATTCATGCATGGCGTGCCAAGGAACTTGGCCGAGGAAAGACCATTTCATCGCAGACCTCGAATTGTCGAAAGTCTATCTCCATGATGACCAATACTTCCCCGGCTGGACCATCGTGGTCTTCCAGCGCCATGCCACTGAGTTATTCCAGCTTGCCCCCACCGAACGCTTTCAGCTGATCGAGGAAGTCAATCGGGTAGCCAAGACTTTGGCCGACGTCTACCAAGCGAAGAAGATGAACTATGAACTCCTCGGAAACCAACTTCCTCATATCCATTGGCATGTAATCCCACGCCTCTCCGGTGATCCAGCTCCGATGGAACCAGTATGGCGGGTACCGCACAGTCCCCGTCTTCTGGCGGGAGCAGCGCTTCATGAGGCCATCGACCGTTTAGCATGCCCCCTTCACATGGCCCGGTGAATCAGGTCGTTCCGTCTTCCCGCAGATGATATAATCGAAGGCTATCGTGGCTCCCTGTCGAGGCGTGAAAGTTTGCCGATGCGTCCCGGATCGATACTGTTGCCCCTCACCGTCGCCGCGACTATTTACGCTTCGTCTCTCGCCCGCTCTCATTCATCGAATGAGCACAATCTCTCTGATGACGGTGGTTCACCACAGGCGTCCGAGTCAACTCCTGGGCTTGGGTTCAACGAACCAACCGACGCGGTGACGGAGATCGCATCGCTGCGTCGAACGGTCCGCCTCTTACCGAACGAGCCAGACTACCGGTTAAAACTAGCCGGAGCCCTTTCTCGTGTCGGTGATCTGGATGCCGCCGTTGAGGAATGCCGGGCGGCAATTAGATTGCTACCGGATGATGGGAACGCCCATCTGCAGCTCGGTCTCATGCTCATGGCGAAACAAGAATGGCGGGCCGCCGCTTCCGCTCTGGGAGAGGCCATCCGGCTGGATCCGAATCTGTCCCATGCCCATTACAGTTTGGGGAGCGTATACTATTCACTCGGCAATGTGACCGCCGCCGTTCAATCCTATCGACGGACGCTCGAACTGCACCCTCATTTCCCCGACGCACACTATCGACTCGCGCTGTTGCTGAGAGTTGCAGGACACACGCGAGAAGCCGTGCAACATCTAGAAACGGCGGCGTCCGGTGGGGTGCCTCAGGCCAGATTATTCCTCGGCAATGCCTACCAGACCGGGCAGGGCGTCGAGAAAAACCTCGGGTTGGCGATTTTTTGGTGGATGCAAGCGGCCGACCTCGGCCAGCAAACCGCCGCCGATTCGTTATCCAAGGTGAGACACCAAGCGCTTTCCTCCGAGTCGACGAAGCAACGGCGCATCGAATTGCAGAGCGCTTTGCAGATCTATCGCAACACCCTTTGGAACAACTTTCCCGATATCAGTCGCCCGACTCAACAGCAATCGCTGGGGAAGGTCCTGCTCGAGCAGAACCGCATAGAAGATGCGGTTCCAGTACTTTTGAAGGAATGCTTCGCGTTGAGTGAAGAGGCCCACGCAGCACTGGCCGTACTCTATGAAACCGGTTGGGAACAGTCTCTGAAGCCGTACGACAAGAACATTCTGACTTGTTTTGAATCAACCTCGGCCGACGACTTTGCCCCGGCAAAGAAAATCCTGACTCGGATCTATGCCAAGGGGCTCGGTGTTGATGTCGACATTCCGAAAGCAATGACTCTCCTCAAAGGCCTCCCGAAACAAGAAACACAATCCTTGCTCGAGGGGCTAGGGCTCCGCTAGTCGTATGCTGGACCGGCAGAAATCCTGGCGCCTGTTCATCGCGTCGCTTCCTCTGCAAGCGCTGGGCATCGGCTCACTGGCCACGCTGCTATCGGCGATGCTGTGGTCAGCCGCCCCCGCTACCTTGACGGCACTGGATTACACCGTCTACGACACCTGGCTTCGGCATCGCGCTACCACCCAGCTCAACCACTCGTTGGTTATCGTGGCTCGCGACGCGGCCAGTGAAGAACGATTCGGGAGGGGTCCTTGGGACCGAGGCATCCTCGCTCAGTTGATTGTGACAATCCATGAGGCCGGCGCCGCCGTCATCGGCGTTGACCATCGACTGAACTATGTGAGCCCTGCTCAACTGGGTGGAGCTGCGAGCGATGCGCTCTTCCTTGAAGCGCTTCGTACGGCCTCACCTGTTGTTCTGATTTACGATACTGATTCACTCCTTCAGTCCGACGCAGCGATCTATGGACATATCACAGTCGCGAGTGATCTCGATCACATATCCCGTCACATTCCGCCCGCTACCAGGATCGGAACTCAAACCGTTCCAGCTTTTGG
This sequence comes from Nitrospira sp., assembly GCA_025934915.1. Lineage (GTDB taxonomy): Bacteria > Nitrospirota > Nitrospiria > Nitrospirales > Nitrospiraceae > Nitrospira_D. Next base: position 2,734 of record JAICWG010000190.1, on the reverse strand, counting down.
TTCGGTCCTGTCCGACATCTTTCTCCGACGAACCGCCGCGCCCATACAGTTTCTTTCGGGCAATTCTGATGCCGACGTTCTGATCAACATAGTCGGCGACGGATCACCGGCTGCCCTTCAGCCGATCTCATTGTCATCAGTCTGGAACGCAGTCGAACGTCACGACGAACCACTGTTGGTCTCCTGGTTCAAAGACAAAGCCGTCGTGATCCGCTCAGGTCCTGGAAGCTCGGAGACATGGCTCTTACCCTCCAACATGACGGTCGACGGCATGACCGCCCACCTTCATTTCCTGAATGCCCTACTCAATCATGAACGGATCGACTCACTCAGCCGGTTCGGCCGTTCCGTCGTCACCATCGTGCTGGCCTCGCTGACTGCCTGGAGCCTCTTACGGTTTCGAGGGATAATGGGCCTCTTGCTTGCCGGTGCCGTCATTGTTTTGTATGGGGCACTCGTCATCGCGATGTTGAGCTTAGCATCTCTCATGATGCCGGTCGCCACTCCTCTCATAGCCTCACTGTTCGTTTTCATCGGCACCGTTGTTTGGGTGAATCTGACGGCGAGCCAGCGTCTGATCTTGCTTGAACGCGACATGATCCGCATTCAACAAGAGTCTGCTGCCGTGAGAGAGGCGCTCGTTCTGCATGAGGATCGAGCAGAAGCCCTTCAAGAAGATTTGGAAACAGCCAACGAAGCAATCGCTTTTTCGGCCGGCCAACAGGAAGAGTTGACCAGAACGACAACCTTACTGCGCCTCCAAATCATTGAAGCGCAGAGTCAGGAACAGGATGCTCGCCGATACCTTCAGGAACTGGAACGACAACTCGGTGATCTTCGAGCAGCAAGCACCGTATCCAACACGATCGATGATGCGGAACTCAACCGCCTTCAAACCGAATCCCGCCAATTCGGCATCATCACCCAAGATCGCTCCTTGCTTCGGTTGTTTCACGACGTGAAAAAGAGCGCGAAGTCTCCGTTGACCGTCCTGCTTCTCGGGGAACCAGGCACAGGGAAAGAGCTCTTCGCCCACGCCATCCACCGACTCAGCCCACGATCGGGAGAGACATTCATCGCCGTCAACATGGCAGCCATTTCTCCCGAGCTATTTGAAAGTGAGCTCTTCGGCCATACAAAGGGCAGCTTCACCGGGGCGACGAGTGACCGTCGCGGCTATTTCGGTCTCGCCGACCACGGCACGATCTTTCTCGACGAGATCGGCGACCTTCGAATGGATCATCAGAGCAAACTCCTGCGGGTGCTTCAGGACAAATCATTCTATCGAGTGGGCGCCACCAGCCCGACGACGGTAGACGTTCGGATCGTGGCTGCGACCAATCGCAATCTGCAGAAAGGCGTGTCGGAAGGTTGGTTTCGCGAGGACTTGTACTTCCGGCTGAACGGAATGTTCTTCCATCTCCCGCCGCTGCGTGAGCGCACCGGCGATATTCCGCTTCTCGCCGACATTTTCCTGAACCAGCTTGCTGAGTCAATAGGGAAGCCGGTCTCGCGGCTGACGAATGAAGCGCTTCGTGCGTTGTCCGAGCATGAGTGGAGAGGGAACGTACGCGAGCTCCGCCACTGTTTGGAACAAGCCATCACGCTGAACGATGGAACCCTCTTAACCAGAGACTCGCTCAGACTTGGTGAAGAGCGTGGGCAATCGAGAAGACGTACCGGGCAGACGGTTCCCGAGCTAGCCGGTGATGCGGCGGTCCTGAACTGTCTGAGACGACATGGCTTCGACATGCAGTCCACGGCCAAAGCGCTCGGCTGGGATCGCAGCACGGTGACGCAGCGTTTGAAGGGACTCTGCTTTTATGGGCTGGTAGAAGCCAACGGCGATCGGGCCAAGGCTGCGCAGAACATTGCCGGAGATCCAACCCATCTACGAATCGCTGAATTGAAGCTCCGTGACTATTATGACCACTTGCGATCCGTGATCGAGCCCTTCGCGACCGCCGAGGAAGCCCTTGTCGATTGCAGGCGTCGTTTCAAAAACCTTCCAGAACGCCACTTTTCGTCGGTCGAAACGCTTGTGCGGCGACATTTCCAACAGGATCGATCCATTCCGTTCGGACAGCGGACCAAGCGGGTCGGAGCCGAGATACAATGATGAGGCCGCTCCAGTAGCAACGCTTCACAGACTCAGCGCCTCCCGCTAAACAACTTGTGCGTAAGATACAGCATCGCCATCATCCCAACGCTGAGCAATCCTGTCGTGAGAATCTCGAAAGGGAACAGATTGTGAGAAGTAGAATCGCGCAGCCCATCGACCACGATTCGTATGATGACGAACGCCATCATCGCAGCAGGAACGACCGCCGCCATTCTCCAGCCTCCGTGCCAGCGCCATATTCCCCAGGCCGGCAAGCCGAACCCTAAGAGTCCGCTTGCGAGTACGCCCCAGAGAAATCCGGTAATGAGGGCTGTATCGGAGCGGCTAACGGGCTCCTGCATTCGCGATCGATAGGCTTCATCCTGCGCCGCCTTGACACGCACGCTCATCTCGTCAATCCAAGTCGGCTGAGTCTGTGCACTCACCACCTCACTGCCTCCCACGACATATCCGCGCCACACAGCCAGAACAGGTGTATTGGAGATGCTACCATCGCCCGCAGTAATCCGAATAGCATAATACCCGTTGTTACAACCTCAACATGAAAACTCTAGCAAGAATGGTATTGCCGACAAGGACTATTGAGAAAGCTTCCAGGAGCCTTGCAGAAGC
>JAICWG010000195.1 GCA_025934915.1 Nitrospira sp. | reverse complement strand
TCTGGAGAGGGCTCGGATACCGCCATCCCTCTTCACGGACGCGCGACGGCGGACGAGAGCCGCCGTCGTCCCTGTTCCGTGGCGTTGAAGTAGGCTGATCACATGGACGCGCTCGTCTATACGGAATGCTTGTTCTGGCTGGCGGCTGCCTTCGTCTTCTACGCCTATGCCGGGTATCCCCTCGTGCTGCTCCTACTATCCGCGATCCGAGATCGGCCCGTGCGAACGGCGTCTGTCTGTCCAAGCGTGTCGTTCATTATTACGGCCTACAACGAGAAAAAGCGGATTCATGACAAACTGACGAATACGCTTCGGCTTGATTATCCGCGCGACCGAATGCAGATCGTTGTGGCGTCGGACTGTTCCACGGACGGGACAGACGAGATCGTGCGCTCGTTCCAAACCTTCGGTGTGCGACTCATCAGATCCAACCGGAAGGGAGGTAAGGAAGCCGCTCAGCAGCTGGCGGTTGAATCGACGGAGGGTGAAATTCTCGTGTTTTCCGATGTCGCCACGATCCTGGAGCCGCAAGCCGTTTCGGCCATCGTGAAGAGCTTCGCCGATGAATCGGTCGGATGTGTCAGCAGCGTGGATCGATTCATCGATGACGACGGCGTGGTCAGCGGGGAGGGCGCCTACGTGCGCTATGAGATGTGGCTGCGCCGATTGGAGACGAGGGTGAACACGCTGGTCGGTCTGAGCGGTTCATTCTTTGCCGCGCGCCGCACTGTCTGTCGTGAATGGGCTCCCGATCTGCAAAGCGACTTCAATACATTGCTCAACAGCGTCCGCCTTGGGCTTCGCGGCGTGGCTGATCCGGAGAGCGTGGGGTATTATAGAAATCTCCTCGACCAGCGAAAGGAATATGAACGGAAGGTCCGCACGGTCGTCAGAGGCATCTCCGTGTTCATGCGAAGCGTATCGTTATTGAACCCTCTGCGGTATCATTTATTCGCCTGGCAGTTGTTTAGTCATAAACTGTGCCGGTGGCTGGTTCCGTTCGCCATGATCGCTGCGCTGGTCGCAAACGGCTGGCTGGCTCTGTCTTCATCGGTCTACCGAGCAATCCTGCTCGTGCAGGCCTGCTTTTACTCGTTGGCACTGGTCTATATGCTTTCACGTCGGGTACCGAGCATCGGGATGCTGCGAATCCCATCGTTCTTCGTTATGGTCAATCTCTCTATTCTGGACGCTTGGATGCGGTATTTCCGCGGCGTGCGCATCGTGTCCTGGAATCCATCGAAGCGGTAAAGAGGGAAGCGTGATCGGCGAACTGAAATTGATTGCTTGGAGAATGCTGGCAGGAGGGTACTATTACTCCGGCATGCCTCGTATCCGACATCGGGGGCGAGTGGCGATCCTGACCTACCATCGGGTCGTTTCCGAGAGTCTGGTCCGGGAAGAGCACATTCAGTCCGGGATGTATGTGCTGGACCGGTCGTTTGAGGACCAAATGGCCTACCTCAAGAAACAGTTCACGATCCTACCGCTCGAGAGATTGGTGGAGACGAGACAGACCGGGCGGTTGGAACAGGAAAGATCTTATTGCGTCGTGACGTTCGACGATGGCTGGCGGGATAACTATCAATACGCCTTTCCCGTGCTGAAGAAATATGGCATCCCCGCGACAATCTTTCTCGCCACCGACTACATCGGCACGCCCAACTGGTTCTGGCCAGACCGGCTTGCATTTGTGATCGGTCATGCTCGTGTGAATAAGACCGTGGACGCTGTGCAGAAGGCGGTCAATACTGTGCTCGGGGAGATCCCGGAAATCGGTGTGGAAGCGACGAATAGATTGCTCGAGCGGCGCAATTCGAAGAGTCAACTCGACGCTGATACGCTCATTGAGCGGTGTAAAGACTTGGACCCGGAGCTCATCGCTCGGTTTGTGGAACGGCTGGGACGAGCGCTCAGGGTAGACCCGTCTCAGAAGCGGGTGCTGCTCAACTGGGATGAAGCTCGGGAGATGGCTTCTCACGGAGTGACGTTCGGGTCGCATTCCTGTACCCATCGAATCATGACGAAAGTCTCACTCTCGGAAGCGGAGCGTGAACTGACCGGATCGTGGCAAGCGATGCTCCAGCAGGGCATCAAGCCGGTTCCGATCTTTTGTTATCCAAACGGCAACTGCAATCAGGAACTGAAAGATTTGGCAAGAAAGGGCGGGTATCTCGCCGCACTCGGCTGCAAGGCCGGGTTGGTCGGGGATGGGCCGGATGATCCGTTCGACTTCAAACGGGTCGGGTTTCATCAAGATATTTCATCTTCAGTCTCACACTTTGCCTTGGCGATGTCCGGTTTGAGATGACTAGCTCGATCCTCGAAAAGCAACTCTCGTCCCTCGATCCTCCCGTACTGGTCACCGACGGGAATGAACGGGCAGCTCTTGCCGTGACGAGGGGACTTGGGCAGGTCGGCATCCCTGTCATTGTCGCGGCCGAAACCGAATACTCCCTTGCCGGGACAAGTCGATACTGTACCGATAAGTGGAAGTATCCGTCGCCGTTGAGAGACCCATTAGGGTTCATTGAAAGTATTAAGCATGCGATACAAGTTAATGGAATATCATCCGTGTTCTCGATATCGGATAGCACGACCCAAGTCCTGGCGAGAGTTAAAGAAGAGCTCGGCCTGGCCGGGGCCGCGATCCCCCCATGGGATTCCTATGACTTGGTCTCGGACAAATACAGGTTGATGGAGCTGGCTAAGCAATTGGATGTCCCAATCCCCGACACTCTGTTCGTGCCGGATGGTAACGTCGAGGCCATCGCTGAACAGATTACCCAGTACCCGGTCGTGGTGAAGCCTGGCCGATCATTGGCGCAGGTGGAGAAGAGCTGGACGAAGACCACTATCCAGTTTGTTTCCTCTAGGAATGAATTGTTGGAACTGTATGGGCGGACGTCCTATCTGTCCTCACCGTCCCTCATCCAGAGGAGGATTGAGGGAACAGGTCAGGGAATTTTCGGCCTCTTCGACCACGGGAAACCTCTTGCGCTCTTTGCTCACCGGCGGATCAGGGAAAAGCCTCCTGCCGGCGGAGTAAGCGTGTTCCGCGAAAGCATCGCCATGCCTGAACCGATGACCAGCCACGCGGTGAAACTCCTTGAACAGGTAAAATGGCACGGGGTAGCCATGGTTGAGTTCAAGGTGGACCGCGAATCGGGCGTGCCCATGTTAATGGAAATCAATGGGCGGTTCTGGGGATCACTTCAGTTGGCGATCGACGCAGGGTTGAACGTGCCTCATTTGCTGTATCGGATGACAAAGGGGGCTTCGGAGGTTGTTCCGAGGGACTCGTATCGGGTTGGTATAAAAAGCCGGTGGTTGCTTGGCGATCTCGATCATCTTCTCTTGAGGTTGACGAGATCAAGGGAAAGCCTCGATCTGCCCAGGACCGCAGAGTCGCGGTGGCGGTGTCTCATGGATTTCTGCAAGTTCTCCGAAGGCGATCTTCACTACGAAATCGAGAGGTGGGACGATCTGGGCCCGGCCAAGCTGGAGTATCGGGCCTGGCTGACCGAGGTGACCGGTGTTCCGATCTGGGGAGTCCTCCGCGCCATGAAGAAGGGCCTCGGCTACGTATCTGCGCCTGTTCGTGCGGCTAGGCGTCTCTATCACCGTTGGACCACTCATGTGCCTGGGACGGTGACCTCGGTTCTATTCCTCTGCCATGGCAATATCTGCAGAAGCCCGTTTGCAGAAATGTATTTTCAGTCCCTGCTGAAGAGGCGAGGAGTGGGCCTGACTGTTCGCTCCGCTGGGCTCGACACCACTCCGGGGAAACCGGCCCACTGGAACACGAGAACTTCGGCGCGCGAACTTCACATTTCCCTCGACGATCACGCCACCACCCAACTCGACGCCGACCTGGTAAGCAACTCGGATCTCATCGTCGTGATGGAGGTGGGGCAAAAAAAGCGTGTGCTGAGCCTCTATCCGGAGAGCAAGGGGAAAGTCGTGTTACTCGGATGTTTTGATGCGAAGGGTCCTCTTGAAATCGGAGATCCTTACGGCAGGCCCATCGAGAACTTCAGATCCTGCTTCAGTCAAATCGTTCGGTGCTGCGACAATCTGGCGAAGGAGCTGATGTTGACGAACAGAAACATGGGGCCTTCTCCCGCCGTGCCCAGTCCTTCCAAGAGCCAATGAGTTCCCAGCCTCCAAAACAGACGATCCTTCATTTGTCCACCACGAGCGGACCAGGCGGAGCGGAGCGGGTGATCAGTTCTCTATCGGAGGCTCTCAATACGGGAGGACGACGAGTGGTGGTCGGACTTTTTCGCCCTGGGTGGCTTCAAGCAGAATGCGAGCGGCTGAGGGTGGAAACGATCATCATGCCGCTGTCGGGACCGCTCCACCTCGGTTGGTTTTTCGACTGCCTCCGGCTGATACGACGAGAACGAGTGGCGTTGATTCACGCCCACGAGTTCAGCGCCATCGTCTATGGTTGGATCGTGTCCCGGTTGGCCCTCATCCCGTTCATCGGAACGATCCATGGAAAGAATTATTTCTGGGAGAAAGCGCGTCGACGTGCGGCGTATCGGATCATTGCGAGAACAGCAACTCTTGTCGCGGTTTCCGAGGACCTCAAGCAGTTCGTGACTGAAAAGGTCGGTATCCAGAACGGTCGGATCCGCGTGATCTATAACGGTGTCACGCCTGGTCCGCCGGTGAGTGATGCCGAGGTCGAACGTTGTCGGTCGGAACTCGGCATCCAGGCTGGTGATAGAGTACTTGGCACGGTCGGCAGCCTCTATCTGGTAAAAGGCCACACATTCCTTCTCGACGCCATGCCGGCAGTCCTCCAGCGTTTTCCCAATACCGTGCTGATCATCGCCGGCCGTGGAGAGCTCGAAGTGCCGTTGAAGGACCAGGCCAAGCGGCTTGGGATAGAAGAAAAGGTGCGATTTCTCGGCATGCGGCAAGACATTCCGAGACTGTTGGCGTTGATGGACGTGTTTGTCCTCCCGTCGCTGTCTGAGGGACTCTCGATGGCCTTGCTCGAAGCCATGGCAGCCGAGAAACCGGTCGTCGCCACGCAAGTCGGCGGAAATCCGGAATTGGTCGAAGAGGGGAAAACCGGGATGATCGTTACAGCAGAAGATGCGGAAGAGTTAGCAGCCGCTCTAATGAAAATGCTAGAAGAGCCGACTCTCATGCATTTCTTCGGGCGAACAGGGGCGGTTCGAGTTCAGCGGAAATTTAGTACGCATCGGATGGTAGAGCAGTACGCCGACCTGTATTCCGCTCATTCCGCATCTCTAAATACTGTCGCTTGATGAGATTCATGGACCGTAGTATCCCGACAACTAGTCAAAGGATGTTAGGCGTGCTTCCGAGCCTGACGCCGGTTTCGAATAGGAACCAGACACGAAAGGGACTCGCTGCTCCTGAGAGCAAGACCGGGTTCTATCTCGTGCTCGTGTATCTTCTTTTCGAATTTGGGCGGCCGCAAGAATTAATCCCCCCTCTAGCAGCGTTACCTTTTGGAACCGGATTGTCTGTATTAATTTTCCTGAATGCTGTGAGATCAGGCAAAATCGATTTCTCACGACTCCAAACGAAATTATGGATTCCACTGCTTGTGGTCATGATGATCCATGTCCCGATTGCCATAAATAACTTCCATGCCCTAATGACCTTAAAAGATATGATCCTCTTATATGCAGTGTATCTCGGCATCACGGTGTTCGTGGATTCTACTGAAAAGATGATGACGTGTATCAAGATGTGGCTCGGCATTCACGCGTTCTTGGCCATAATGGGGACTCTCCAAGGAGGGCATGGGATCGGGGGCTGGATGGGCGATGAGAACGACTTCTGCATGGTCATGGACATGGTCGTTCCGTTTGCCTATTTCTTGTTATTTTCGGCGACCGGTACGGTTCAGAAAATAAAGTACGTGGCATTTCTCGGAACGTTCCTTGTTGCTGCCATGGCTACGCTATCGCGTGGCGGCTTCCTTGGCCTTGCAGCAGCGGGGGCATATTGCTGGTATCGCTCGCCGAAGAAAGGTAACGCTCTAGTTGTTCTCTTAATCGCCGTGATTTTTATGGTGCTCTTGGCACCACAAACCTACTGGGATGAAATTGCGTCTTCTACGAGCGATGAGACGATGAGTAACGAGGGGACTGGAGGGGCAAGACTTTATACTTGGGGCATAGGAATGGAAATGTTCTATTCTAATCCCATTATAGGAATCGGACAGGGAAATTTCCCATGGACAGTCGGTACCTATGAAGCAGGTGAAAAATTCCATGATAGGTCATTTGCAGGCCGACAGGCTCATTCTGCATGGGTCACTCTCATTGCTGAATTGGGACTGGTGGGAATTGTAATTATAGGAGGAATGCTTTTTCAGTGTTACAGAGATTTGGCTTTCGTGAGAGGGACCTTTACGCCTCCGCAAACGAGAGGAAAACATGGGCAAATTATGAAGGTGGGAGAAGATGTGCGCGTGTATCTCGCGAGAGCAATGGAGGGAAGTCTCATAGGGTTCATCATGAGCAGCGTGTTCATCTCAACGTTATGGTATCCGAGCATGTGGATCATGATGGCATTGGTTGTCGCGTTGCGAAACATTTCAAATGGTGGAGTCGGAGCAGAAAAGGATATAAAAAAGGTTCGTGTTATCAAGACTCAGCATGGAGCAACTGCTGCCGACTAAGTCTTGGTTCCTACGTTTTCAAGAAATAAAGTGACAGCTTCTCCACGACACCCGATTTTGGTATGTCATGTTGCCGTAGCCGATCTCTGGGCAGGTGCGGAAGTACAACTCAAGAGCCTGCTCGCTGAACTTATCCGAATGCCGGAGATCGACCTGTCGGTTGTCCTATTCAATGGTGGACGGCTTGAGAAGGAGCTTTCCCACTATGGCGTTCCAGTGCAGATCTTTCCAGAAAAGGACTGGAGTAGTATCCGCATTGGTACGGCTTTGTGGCGCTACTTCGACAAGAAACGCTTCGATATCGTCCACACTCACAAGTATAAAGATACGATTCTTGCTGCACCGGCCGCGCACTGGTCCGGTGTGCCACATGTGGTGAGAACTGTGCATGGGTTGACGGAGCCGTTCTCCGGTGTCAACGCCTGGAAGATGGCGTTCTATGAGTCTGTAGAGCGCCGAGTCCACCAACGGTATGTCCAGACACTCCTTGCCGTCTCCTCGGAAATCGAACGCTGCCTTCGCCGGACGGGGGCGGCCGACGTAGCCTGTATTCGGAACGGCATCGAGTTGAATGCCATGCCGAGCAGATCGATACGCTCTGCCAAACGGAAGGCGTTCGGTGTGACAGACGACGTCTGTCTGATCGGTTCAGTAGGGCGGCTCACGCCGGTGAAGGGCTTTCCTCACCTTATCAAAGCCGTTCAGATTCTGGCGGAACAGGGGTTGTGTGTAAAGCTTTGGCTCGTTGGGGATGGAACACTGAACGAAGAGTTACGCCGTCTCGCTTATGACTCGGGCGTCGCCGAGCGAGTGGTGATGCTGGGGCACCGAGAGGATACCTACGAGCTGCTGCAGGCAATGGACATGTTTGTCTTGCCGTCCCTCCATGAAGGCATCCCTATGGCGTTACTGGAAGCGATGGCGATGGGTCTTCCCGTGATCGCGACCCGGGTCGGGGGCATCCCGGAGGTGATCGAAGATCATGTCAACGGCATCTTGGTCGAGCCCGGAGATTCCTGCGGTCTCGCGTTGATGTGTCGAAGACTCATGCACGATGCTGAGTTGTCGGAGCGCCTCGGGCAGGCCGCGAGAGCCAGGGTCGAAGAGAAGTTCTCGTCAGAAACCATGGCAGCTGAAGTGGCGAACGTCTATAGGCGGCTTGTCGGCTACGCACATGGACAGGTTGAAAGATGTGATCATCAGAACATCGAAACAGGCATCGTGGTTCGCTAAACAGCAACGAGGAAACTGGTGAATCGATACCCTTCCAATGGTGACATGGTGCAGATTGCCCTCTTTGGGGCAGGGCGTCATGCCCAGCATCACGCTCGGGCCATTGCCAGATGCGCCGGTGCGCGGGTCGTGGCCGTCGCCGATCCTTCCGACGCAGCCCAAGCGGCAATGCGGGAGATCGTGCCGAGCATTCGGTGTTAT
>JAICWG010000095.1 GCA_025934915.1 Nitrospira sp. | reverse complement strand
ATCGCTGACGCCGAGCACCTACTGAGCCAACGGTATCCGAACGACTCCGTGAAACATGCTGGTTTCAACATGGCCTCCGGGGAGAATCCCCGGAGGCCGTCGTGTTTTGGCTCACGTGAGACTAGGATCTCATGCCGTTGACTGTGGGTGGTATCCGATATCGTTACACGGCTTGTTCGCAGGGCATCACAAAGACATGGAGCGGGAAGATACTGTCGCCCTTAGCTGCCTCCTGTGTTAATCGAAAGTGCGTAAAGGCATCGATGAGACGGTAAGCCAATTGATCAGAGACCGCTGCGAGAACCATTCGGTTGGTCGTCGGGGCCAGAAAGAACTGGCTGGTGGAGCCGGTGCTCCTTTTCCGGCAACATTGTGCAGCTCACTGAAAGCGCTCACTTCATAGTCGTTCAACAATGCATGCACCTGTTCCACGAGCGATTCACGAAAGACGATCACCAACATTTTCATAGGCTGCTCTCCCATGCGCGGACTGGGTTGTCGATGAACATTCGGGTTCCAGCCGGTGTTCGCCCCATTCTCGGGAGAGGTATCGTCAAATACAAGATCAAAGGCTTTTCTCCATCGGGTCGGATGGACCGATGGGTCTACAAGAATCTGATGCCCGGCTCGACAAGTACAGAGGCGATACGCTATAAATCATCTACCAACGGTCTCGTGGACGTATCAACCTGGACGGTTTTATGCAAGAATACGCAGCGTATTACGGTACTGCCTGTATCATCTTTTCCGTCTATCTCCTCATCAAGGGATTCCTTGCCGCGTCAAGACAGCGAAGCGAAGATCATTCTACGACGCTGGTCCCGGCCTATATCTATGGAATCGTGGCATCGATTCTGCTTACCTTTGGACTGGGGTTCCTGCGCTTAAAATTACCTTGGTGGGGATTTCGGATAGTCTTTCCCGGCACAACTCTGCTCTTTCCCGCTATCATCTACCTCGTCGGTCGGCGCCCTCCGAAACCCAACCTCGATCGCGTCGACGCATAGCCGGGTCCCACTCATTGTAGACAGCCGAATATCCCCGCCCTACTTGGCGATGGTAATGCTTGGCACGCCGGCGCGTGGGACCTCGGTGACGGTCATCTGAAATAACTGTGACAAGAGTTTGAATGCTTCACGGTTCCAGCGGGCCTGTGGTCCGGTCGTGTTGACGGCGTAATACTGCCCATGGGATTTCATCGCGAGATCCAGTCCCGTCGGTGCTGACGGCGACACGATCAGGTCCATCGTCTTGATGGGATTCTCTGCCACCTCAGGAGTACGGGGATCTTTATCGACATTGTACTCCGGCTCTTCAGCGATGGAGAGCCCCAGAAAATTCAACATAGCGTTGAAGCTTCGCAATCGAAAGTCGCCTCTGATCGGCCAATCGCCGCCAAAATGCCCCGGGCGAATATCAAAGGTCACGTCGTGGTCGAGCCCCTGTTCGTTCTCATGCTGCAAGCGGAGCCGTTCTTCCTTGGATAGCGAATCGGGGTCGTAATTGGTGATCAGCGTGCCGCCTTCAATCTGTTTCCGCAAGGTGTACGTCTTATTCTGCCCGTTATACTCCATCTGGTATTCCTGTTCGAGCGCTTTGAATCCTTCCGCGGTGACCGAGTCGGCGGGGATCGTCCAGCTTCGTTCGATCATCATCGGTTCCACATGGAGGCTGTTGTGATCTTGAATGGCTGAGAGATGGAGGACCTCTCGCCGGAACATCTTATAGCCGATCTTATCGGACGGATCATTCCGATAGGCAACAACTCCGTCGTTTTGTTTCACCCGGAGCTCCTTGGCCATCAGTCGGAGGAGGAGATCGATATCGACGCCCTGCCGCAGGAGCAGCGTCAGTTTTGATTCGTGAAACGGGGTGAGCAAGCGCTTGGTAAACTCTTCTCCTTCGATCGGCGCGATACTGATGGTCGGATTCTCGGCTACACTTCCGTTGATGAGGGGCAGGATCTGCGTGGCGGCCAAACCGGCGAGAGCCGGGGTAGCGCCGGCAGTGAAGCGAAAATCGAAAGTCGCCGCGATGTTGGAGACGCCGGTAAAGTGAATCGGCTGATGGTGCTGCGCTCTGGCGATGTTCATGAGCAGCTGCTTGGATTGCGATTCAGTAATGGCTTCATCATAGGTAATAACTGCTCGAGTCAAGGTGACCGGCGAGAGGCAACCCGAGAGGACGGCCAAGTCCACAAAACCGATCCATAGGAAGAAAACGGAGGGACGCCAATGCAGTTGCATGGTCAGGACAATCTTTTGATCTTGGTGTTGTTGGCGGTGCGATTTGTAACATATCGGTTGCGAGTTGCCTAGCACCGCAGAGCGAAGAAGTCTGACCTGGACATCAGCAACGGAACAAACTAGCCGACCTCAGGGAAACCCAGCCACAGACGCGACGAAAGGCATCCTTCTTCTTTCACCGACAATGGCTCATGGCGTGCATGCCTGAAAGATCTCCTCACATTCATCACCATGTTTCTCCACTTCTTCGGGGACCGTTCGAAATTCTACGCCCATGACTCGTTCGTTCTCGATCAGCACGCGCGCCCAGCATCCATGATGGATTCCAGACTGACTACCTTTTAAGAAAGGCAGTGATTCCTCGAACATGGAGGCTTCTTGGTAATAGCGCAGGACTATGCTTTGCCCATAACTGGTTCGTGTGACGGGCTTTCCTGCACACTCAAGAATGTGCGCCTGGCTCTTTCCGATGAGCTTTTGCGCGGTCGGCTGAAGGCGATCTTGTGGTGGCGCCGAAGCGCACCCATGCGAGAGAACACCGATCACTGAAAGAATGAGTGCCAGGTACATCGTCACCTTCCCGGAGACATGTGCGACTCTCCCCACTCACAAATTACTCATGTGTTCGTGGGCTCCAAAACGCTTGGTTAATGAGCGGAGAGGCGGTGAGCCGCTTCACGACGGCATCCAACTCATCACGATCGACCGACGTCGCGGCCAGCGTCGCTTCAATTTCCACTTCTTCCTGGCCAAACGCATGTACGTGCAAGCTCTGGGTCGGATGGTGGCTTCGCTTGAGCTCGCCTTCGAGCCAGCTCAACGCTTCCTTCCGACGCTCGCGATGAGCAATCACGTAGACCACGTTCGTGACCTCGACCGTCGTATCCAACGGCTCTCGGTTAATCGCATGAACAATCGGGCGCAAGAGGGTATTGGCCGCCAACACAAAGCTTGTACCCAAGACAGCTTCTAGGATAAGGTCCGCCCCCGCACAGGCCCCAATGACCGCTGAGCCCCACAGCGTGGCCGCTGTATTGAGACCGCGGATGGTGCCTTCCTCCCGCATGATGACACCGGCACCGAGAAAACCGATGCCAGACACCACATACCCCACCACCGAGTCCGCCCAAGACAAAGGCGCTGATAAGACTCAGGAGCGTATCGCCGAGGGAGGCCAGATTAATGTTGTGGATGGCTTCCATGCACTGTCCTTACTACCAGGCGAACCGGCGTCGGCCGAGGTGTCGAGCCCGAAGAAAGCCGGCAAATACCCCTTTCAGCAATGAACCGGTCATGACCAGCTGTCTCCTCAATACACAACGCTCCCTGGCTCACGCCCAGTCATGATCGCACGTCGATCAGCATCCATCCGCCGATCAGGACAAATCCGATTCCCGCCACGATCTTGAGAATTCTCGGTGAGACGAAAGCGGATAGTTGAGAGCCAAACAGCACAGCAAGCAAGCTGGACAGGACCAACGCGCCGGCGGAGGCACAGAACACGCCGACTCGGCTGACTTGTGGGTCGGCGGCAAACAATAACGTGGCCAGCTGAGTTTTATCGCCCAATTCCGCAAAAAACACCGTGACAAAAACCGACCAAAGCGACATCCTGTTTTCTCCTTTCACCTGTTGCGACCACATCCACGATTGCCCAACTGTATATACTCTGTATCATATGAAGAGCGTTCATCTTGACGGCCACATTTCAGACAACATCCGTTTCGGCACATCGAACGCGACCCGCAGTTGTACGGCCCAATACTCCTGGACCAAACTATTTGGTTTGTCCAACGATCGATCCTGTTCGCGATACACGCTCACTTCATAGTCCTTGAATCGAACGGCTAAGCCGACAATCCAATCGAGTTCCGTTGGTTTCAACTTATTGCTTAACTCTCGATCGGTGAACAAATTGAAGTCCCCGAAAAAAACCACCATGTTCTTGTAGAGGTTGGCATCGAAATGCGCCACATATCGAAAGAGCGCGAGCCCGGTGTTATCCGGCCGCGCGTAATAATTGCTATTATGAAACAACCAGCCCATCCCGGCATAGGCGGTTACGTTTTGATTCGGAAAATGCGACTGCCACCAAGACAGATCCTCGGCGGCCAGAAAGCGGCGGGTCACCAAGGTGTCCGCATAGATTTGTTGAATGCCACTACGGTCGAGAGGCGCATCACGTTCATACTGGATTCGCCAGCTCCAACGACCAATCAATCCAGTGAGGGCGTAGGTCATATCCCACTCCGTGAGAGTGATCCAGCCTTTGTTCCGATCGGAAAAGAAATTCTGATCGGTGTAGAAGGTGAGATACTGCTTATATAGGTCTGTCTCCAAATGAGCCATGTGTCGCAACCCCACCAGACCGGTATTGTCTGGGCGGGCTGCAAAGCTGGGGTTGGCGACAAACGCAGCGGTCAGGAAATACCCACCAAATAAGGTCTCTTCCGTTTCCCTGGTGTCCTTTCCCCCGGTCTCCTTATTTTTATCTCCCTGCAGAGAAGGGAGCGGGCGACCATATTTCTCCAGGGCATGCACGGGAGCCGAGATGAGTACCAGCCCGAACAGCACGAACGGGAGTGCGAACAGGCACGAATAGGTCGATCGGTTGGGAATTGTTCTCGACCGAGCAACAAGAAAAGATCGAAGTGAGAGTTGTGATGTAAATGTCTGTATCAAATGCGTCATAACAAGCTCCTTCTGCCGGTCCATGCAGACCTGGCCGGAGCTGTCATCACGTGTTTACGGCAAGTTCAAAAGGCGTGACGACGAGATTCTGGTTTGGTCGCTGAGGCAGGCAATCAACGTGTTGCCATGTTCGGTTCGTCTACTACCGTCGCTTCCCATCAAGAACCTCGCAGGTGGTGTTATGCAGATCAGGTTGCCTACACTTTGATGGCAGGTTGAGAAGTGAAGGACGTATCCCTGCCAGGTAAACGACTTGAACCGCTGGAGCTTTTATCCAATCGACAAAGAGCTGTCAAGAAAAAACTGGTCGAAAGAGATCTTGCATCTCCTCTGATGCGCTGACAACAATCGAACGCGATTTGTACCAGCAGATCAACAGGAGGACACCTAAGAGGCTGCTGGAGAGGAGGAGACCTTACGCGACGACGAAATGCGGTTCGGTGATTCCAGCTCGTTCAACCGTCATCTGCACAGGGACATTTGGGCGTAGCGTCATGACGGGTTCCGGTCGGATCCTCTGACCATCAACCAGGCGCAACCGAACTTTGGACGCGATCGTCGCCAAGATCAACAAGCCTTCCAACTCCGCAAAGGACTCTCCGAGGCACCGGCGTCCACCGGCGCCGAATGGGATGTAGCTGAACAGTAGACGGGTCCGGTTTGCCGCTTCCGAAAATCGCTCAGGATCAAACCGGTCGGGATCCGGGAACCATCGCGCATTGCGGTGCAGACTCCAGGGGCTGATGAAGACCCATGCGCCCGACGGCAGTACCGCCCCTGACGGAAGGTGGTCCTGGGTGTGGGCAAGACGGGTATGGAGACTCCAAGCTGGAGGGTAGAGACGCAATGACTCGTCCCATATCATCTTCATATACCGCAAGCGAGGCAGATCCGCAGCAGTTGGAAGGTGGTCGCCTAACACCTTGTTCAATTCGCAAGTAAGCCGTTCCTGCACCGGTCGACATTGCGACAGCAAAAACCAGGTCCAGGTCAGGGCATTCGAGATGGTTTCGTGGCCGGCGAGTAAGAACGTCATGAGTTCGTCTCGAATCTCTTCATCCCTCAGTTGCCGACCGTCCATATCAGTCGCAGCTAATAATAACGACAGCACATCATCGTTTCGATGAGACGACTCACGTCGCTCCTTGATGAATCGGTGAATCATTGACTCCATGGCCCCCAGTCCACGAGTGAGCCGGCGATGCGTATGTGTCGGCACCCACAGTGGGGTCACGCTCGCGAGAAGGGAATCATACTGTAGTTTGATCAAACTTTGGCCGACCGCAATGGTCTCTCGTATAGTATCGGCTTCGGCGCTGGCTTCGCGTCCGAAGAGCAAACGCCAGATCACCGATAGGGTGAGATACGCCATTTCTTGTGCGATATCGATCACCGTCCCATCTTGCCAGCGGTCCGAGAGGTCTTGAGTCTTGCCTGTTATCAGATCGGCATACGCGGTGACATGATTTCCATGAAAGAAGGGAAGCAACAGCCGCCGCTGATGGTGATGCATGTTACCTTCCGTATGGAGGACGCCCTGACCAAAGATGCGCGATTCGGATGGAGCGACTGGAGCCTTCCGATAATTATCTTGATTCGTGACCAGCACATGCTTGATGTCGGCCGGATGGTTCAACACATACATGGCGGCGTCACGCTGCCGCAAAAGGAGTTCGAGAACAAGCCCCATCGGGAGTTTGACCACATCCCCATAGGTTTGACAGTGCAAGAGAAAGCCGAGGGTGTCTCGCCGAAGTTCGGGAAAGGGCCCTCTCCAACGAGAGACGGGTGGGCCGGAAAGGACGGGAGGTGAAATTGTCTGATTGATCATGCAGGCTATGCGTCGTTTATGAAATATGCAGCATATCTAACGCACCACTATCAATGAGTTTTGACCTGAACTTCAACTGTCTCTTTCGGTTCATCGCGAATCGTGGACAGTGCGATCAACGACAGGACGGCGCACAGACTGACATACCATCCAGGAGCAAACGCACTCCCACTCCGTTCCATAATCACTGTGGCCATCAATGGTGCAGTCCCGCCGAACAGAGCCGAGGCAATATTGTAGGAAATTGAGAGGCCTGTGTAGCGTTGAGCAACTGGAAAGAGAGTCGCCACGATAGCAAAGAACGGACCCATATAGGCCGCCACGCACACCGTAATGAGGATTTGGGCTGTGACGATCAGTGCAAGATGACCGCTGCTTAGCCAAGAAAAGATCGGGACCGTGCCGAGAGCAAGACCCGCGGCGCCTGCGGCCAGTATCCATCGATGCCCGACTCGATCAGACAGCTTGCCCATGAACGGAATCAGCATCGCCAACAGAGCCATGCACATCGTGTTGATCAGCAGTGTCGTCCCCAGTGGAAGGTCGGTCACGTTGGTCAGATAAGTGGGGAGAAATACATAGAAGATGTAGAACGCGACGCCATGGAGCAGGACGAGGCCGATCACCTGTAGGAGCGGCATACGGTGCGATGCGAACAGCTCACGGACCGGTGAGGAAGATACCACACCGGCTTGTTGCAGCCGTTCAAAAGCCGGTGACTCGGGAATGCGCCGCCGTAGATACCAGCCGACCAACGCGATGACACTGCCGGCCACGAACGGAATGCGCCATCCCCATTCCGCGAGCGCCTCCGATGAGAGGCTCGCCGTCGTCAATGTGCCGACAGCGGAGCCCAACAGCGCGCCGATCTGTGCGCTGAACCCCGCCCAACTACCGATGTAGCCTCGCTCAGTCGGTGCAGCATGCTCAATCAGGAAGGTAACGGACCCGGTGAATTCTCCACCGACCGATAGACCTTGAAGAAAACGCAGAACCGTGAGTGCGAGCGGTGCAGCAAGACCGATCTGCACATAGGTCGGCAATAGGCCGACCAAGCAGGTCGGAAATGCCATCAAGATAATGGACCAGGCCAAGGCTGCTCGTCGTCCCCTCGTATCACCCCAGTATCCGAACAGCAGCGCACCCAGTGGTCTGGCAAGAAAACCGACGGCAAAGACACCGAACGTGGCGATTAATGACAACGACGGATCCGAAGCGGGAAAAAAGAGACGAGACAAGACCGGTGCGAAGTATCCAAAGAGGGCAAAGTCATACCACTCCAGCACATTCCCGATCGCGCCGGCCAAGACCGTCTTCCATAATGCTTTCGGTCCGTCCGAACCCATGAGACGCATCCTCGTACAACAATGCCAAGTTGCGCGGCCACCATACCATGAATGAATATCGGTGCGCCTGAGGTTCCTGTTTCCTACGAGTGATGAAATGAGCGCAGGATCTTTCTACTTAGGCGCTTGTGATGGCAGCGTGTTCGGCGATTGGAATGTGCGATTGCAACGATTCCCCGTCCCATTAGAATTCACCGCCACTCAACAGCCCCAAACCCGGTCTTGCCGAGAAAGACATACATGAGGCTGATGGTTTCGACGGTCTGATCGCGGAATTCGACATTGGGATAGCGGGCATCGCGGTGCGAGACGGCATAGCGGAGCGCCACGCCGTGCGAGTCAAGAATCCGAAACGTCAAGGATGTTTCACCACGCAGGATGTTCTCTTGTCCATGAGGCTCTGCAGACAACAGACCGCTGATATAGTATTCACGTCCGGTGAAATCGAGCATCGCACGATCCCCGAAGATCAGCCGCAGAGCGAGGAGCCCTTGACCTGTCGTTCCATAGTGGTAGTCACGTTCATCGGTACGCTGAATGCTGCCGGCTGCGCCATAGCCGGGACCGGCAAGCGCCACGCCTTGAAGAGCGATCGAACGTGAAAGCCAGGATTGCCAGATGGTGCCGAGCGAAAGCGCGACGCTGGAGACCCGGAACACTTGCGGTGAAATATAGTCATAACTGCCGAACAGACCCCACGCTCCACGGGTCGTCTCGCCAAGCGCATAGGTGTTTCCCATCAACAAGCCGCGTGTATTGATGCTTTCCAGCGTATTGGTCGTGACCGCCGTGACATGAAAGTCAAAATAGTCGAACGGACGTGCGTAGCGATAGCCCGGCTTACCGGGCAACCCGTACGTAAACGTGACATCTCCAATAACGCCGTGCTCGCGAACGCCCGATGGAACGTTGTGACTGCTCGTTGAGACTATGCCGCCGAGTCGCAGGCGCAAGAATGTGGCAGGTTGGCGGCTCGGGAAGACCGTATCGAACCGTTCACCGAACATCAGACGGTTGAACCCCATAGAAGGTGACAGCACCGCTGCGCCAAGTTCTCGCCAAAAGCCGGGCCTTCCCTCGTCGGTTTCGAGTAACAGACTGGCCATGCGAAAGAGCGGTTCTC
This sequence comes from Nitrospira sp., assembly GCA_025934915.1. Lineage (GTDB taxonomy): Bacteria > Nitrospirota > Nitrospiria > Nitrospirales > Nitrospiraceae > Nitrospira_D. Next base: position 7,007 of record JAICWG010000095.1, on the reverse strand, counting down.
CCAGCAATGTTCCACCAATAGGAGTGGCGATCATGTCGTTGATCGATGGTGACGATGTCTCGCCCGCAATTTCCCAAAAGAAGCTCCCGGCAGAACTATAGAGCAATGATTCCCAGAAGCTGAGACCGGCCGATCGGGCGAGTCCGTAATACACACTGCCGCCGTACGGATGCAGGAATTGATTGACGGAAAACTGATCGTTATCCAGAACCCATTTGGAATCGGTGAGATGTTGCCGGATCGTATCTCCATCGGTACGATAGGCGCTCTTGGGATCGGTAAAATGTCGGTCGTATTGATTGAGGAGGAAGAGGTAGGCCAAAACCTCGCCCGCGGGAATGAGGTAACTGCGACCAGCCCCGGTTTCCCAATTGAGAACCGTGCTCCCACTGTTGAGAGTCGTCAGATGGCCATGCGTCTCTCGATCGGGAAGGGTCGGACCGATCAGCGCATCTGTTTGGCTTTCCTTGGATTGCGAAATGGAGACATCAGCCGAACCGATACTCGGCGTGAGAAGCGCCAAGGTCAGAGCGGCTGACAACAAACGATCCATGCTTCTATGAGTGGATAATACACTAAGTTCTATAAGTACTCAGCATTCCCCTAGGTCTGAACACCCTCTTGGTACCAAGCGAATCGGCTCAACGATGGATACTGGTGGGAATCGACCCGGCCGCCAACATCTCAAAGCTACGTTGCATGGCCCTGACTTTCGTGAGGTAAACTTTCACCTCGTGGTCACCGCAGCGCTGATTGATCAGGAGACGAAAGTTCCGCCTTGCATAGTCACGGCCCGCCCCGGCGCCGCAGAGATGGATGACTGCGGCCAGGTCCTGCTTCTGTTGGAACGTCGCCGGTCGTTCTCCGACCGCCTTTGCTACGTGACGGTCGAGGTACGCGGCGGTCAGCTCGATCGCGTGGCCTGGGATGACTCTGGTGTAGAGACTGTTGAACCAACAAGAGTTGAAGTTGTGCCATGGCCCGTCCTCGACGACCACATGGTTGTGGATACAGTAGCGTTTCCCTTCTTGAAACGTGCCGTCGGTGATTTGGAGCATGCCGACTGCGGTCGAGGCCGGTTGGTACCACTCTAGGGGATTCGACGAAACGAAACGCCACCGCCAGTAGGTTCGCGCCACGGGATTACCGGAGCCCTCGGCTTGAGCCAAGGCCGCGAGCAGTTCGGGTGTAATAACGGTTGTCGAATGTACCTCAAACAACTCACCGTATTCTCGCCATGTTTCGCGGGGGCTCTTGGTGAGCGCATTCTCCACGGGAAAGAACAATTCCGTCGGTTTGTAGAACGTGTGATAAGCCCAATTGATACCCAACAAGACCACGAAGAGAAGGGCGGCACTGATTCCCAGCCTCGTCGCGGGTGGCGTTCGACCGACGGCCCGGAAAAACAAACAGAGATTCTGCCACCGCCGATGAGCGAAGCGCGCCATCGACCTCACTGGATGGGGATGGCGGGAGCGAGGACTGGTGTGGCGGCGACGGCGCATGTGGGCAGAGTACCAGAAAACAAATGCATTCTTCCGATCAGAGATTATATGAGAGATTATATGATGGATGTACGCAACGGTTCTGTGAGACGTGGAATGTGTGAAGGATCTTGCATTGCGGCCTGGACAGGCTCAAAATGGCCACGTAACAATACTCACATCATTCACGATGAGTAAGAGAGACTCTGGGAGGCTTGCATGCAACGACTTGTGGTGCTGAGCGTCGTGCTGGTGGGGCTTTTTATATACTCCTTTGCGTTCTCGCAATCATTCACCGACAAGGCCAAGAAGGACAGTGCCGTCGACATGAGTGACGAGGACCCTGCGATGCAGAAAGCCATGGAACGTGCCCGGACGGGCTTGGAAGCTTTTCTTCGAAAAGCCGGATCGCCGCCGACCAACACCGACCAGTATTCGGTCAAGGTCAGAGTGAGCGAAGGTGACAAACAAGAATATCTGTGGGTCTCCAACCTGAAAGCACAGGGAGATCTCTGGTCTGGACGGATCGACAACCTCCCGATAATCCGTTCAGTCAAGAAGGGACAGTCGTACTCATTCGCCAAGACGGAGATCGTCGATTGGACGTATCTCGATAGGAGTAAAAAGAAGGTTTTCGGAAATTTCACCACATGTGCGATCCTCACCAAGGAGCCGCCGAGTGTCGCAGAAGCGATTCAAAAGCAATATGGCCTCGAATGCGATCGTTGATGTCGCAGGTCGAAAATTTCTGAACACTTTCATCGTCTCCGATTAACAGGTCAGCTCCGTTAACCGACTTCCCGCTGATCCCTTCCTCAAGCCGTGCCACGCTTCTTTACAGGTAAATCTGTCCCAGAATTCAGGGATGAGAGGTCCGCAAGTCGTAGATGTTGTGGCAGCGTCGCGTACCCGCTCAGTGGTAGGTTCGACCATCCATCTTTCCTGCCTGAATGGTTGGTGACACCGATTCTCCGACTTGAACGAACTCTAGAACGGGTGGGTTGGCTGCTCGCCTTTCGGATGCTCGTGGTGATCGAGCGTTGAGCATAGAGTCGGATCGGCATCGATCCCGCGCACTGCCGTGTGACCATCGGATGCTTGCAAGGTAGAAGAGGCCGCCCCTATAATGCACCGCGCCGTTGAGTTGAATAGGGACTGTAACTATCTGGAGGAAATATAGCGATCATGAGCGAGCGAACATTGGCCATCATCAAGCCGGACGCAGTCAAGAAAAACGTCATCGGAGACATTATTCATCGGTATGAGCAAGCGGGATTGAAGCCAGTCGCGATCAAGATGATTCACATGTCTCAGTCGGTTGCGGAGGGGTTCTATGCCATGCACAAAGCGCGCCCTTTTTTCGGGAGTCTCTGCACCTTCATGTCTTCCGGACCTGCGGTCGTCCTCGTGTTGCAGGGTGACCATGCCATCAAGAAGAATCGCGAGCTGATGGGGGCGACCGACCCGGCGAAAGCTGATGTCGGGACTATCCGCAAAGCGCACGGAACGAATATCGAATTCAACGCCGTGCATGGTTCCGACTCGTCGGAAACCGCGCAATTCGAGGTTGGATATTTCTTTCCCGGTATGGAGATTTTCCGCTGACCTTCCTGTGTTGGAGAGCGAGGATCTCCGCTCTCCTCACTCCGACCAGTACCGTTGAGGAGGAACAGCGCTGGTATCGTTCCTGGGGTTTCTGTTTACCGACACCTCTTCGGAATAGAACCGGTTCAGGCTTGATGGTCTACGATCTTTCCCTTCGACTCTGGCCCAGATCGTTCCTTGACAACGCCGGTCGGCCCCAACTACCATCCGAACAATCTCCCAGGGTAAGGTTGAGGCTGAGCAGCGGGTTGCCTTTTCCTTTCCTTAACCTCAACCTCCAACACTGATTTTCCCGAACGGAGCCGACATGATTCCATCCGATTTGCGATTTCACAAAGAGCATGAGTGGGTTCGCCTCGATGGGAAGCGAGCGACTGTAGGTATCAGCGACTTTGCGCAGGATGCCTTAGGCGATATCGTTTTTCTGGAATTGCCGAAAGTGGGCGTCTCGGTCAAAGTCGGCCAACAGATCGGTGAAGTCGAGTCGACGAAAACGACGTCTACGATTTATACACCGGTGAGTGGAACGGTAAGCCAGATTAACACCGATTTGAAAGATCATCCTGAAGTGGTGAATTCCGACCCCTACGGCAAGGGTTGGATCGCCGTGATCGAGCTTGCTGATTCTGAGGAAGTCGATCAACTCATGACAGCCTCGCAATACGAAGTCTTCCTTGCCAGCCAGAAGAAAGGTTGAGGATTAGGTTGAGATTGAGTATTGGAAGTTTCTTTCATAACTCATAACCTCGACCTGTGCTTCAACCTTTTGCTATGTCCGACTCAAACAAACATCGCGATTCTCTGTCCTGGACCAGGCGGATATGTCGTGGCTGGGATGATCCATGCCCGTCCGACGCGTGCTGAAGGTAAAGGTATAGGAGGTAGGATGGAAGCGATGGAGGACGTCGGGATCTTCGGCATTCGCTTTATTCGGAAGAGGGTAGATGCGTGATGAAATCCCTGCTTCTGAAACTCGGTATGTTGGCCATAACGATCGGTGTGGTTATCTGGGTCAGATGGGTTCCACAACCGCCGGTTCAAATCATCTCATCGACGCCCGGGACGCAGGTCGTCTCTTCTCGGACTACCGAATTAGAAGAGCGTGAAAGCCGGTCTGCCGGCTCATCTAGTCGGAGCGTACAGAGTCCGCACGTTAAGGCCGTCGCACAGACGGAGCCGTCAAAAACGGCGGTTTATTCACGACTCGACCTGAACCGTGCAAGTGTCGGTGAGCTGGAGTCGTTGCCAGGGATCGGAACGGTGCTGGCTCAACGTGTGATTGCTTTTCGAGAATCAGTCGGACGATTTCAGAAGATCGAAGACCTTCGTGGAGTCAAAGGGATCGGCGCCAAAAAATTCGAGCGCCTCAAATCCTTTGTGATGGTCTCGGCGAATTCCTTACAAGCGGCGGAGCCGCAGGGGTTATGACAAACATACGCCAACAGCTAGATTTGATTCAGCGTGGGGCGGTTGAGGTGATTCAGCAAGTCGAGTTGGAAGCGAAGCTCAAGCGGGCGATCGCGGAGAGTCGCCCCTTGCGCGTCAAGGCGGGATTCGATCCGACGGCGCCGGATCTCCATCTAGGACATACGGTCCTGATTCATAAATTGAAGCACTTCCAAGATCTCGGCCACCAAGTCATCTTCCTCATCGGTGATTTCACCGGCATGATCGGTGATCCAACCGGCGTATCCGAGACTCGTAAAGCATTGACCAAGGAACAGGTGCTGGACAATGCCACGACCTATCAGCGACAGGTCTTCAAGATTCTCGACCCGGCGAAGACTCTGGTTGAGTTCAATAGTCGATGGATGAAGGACATGTCTGCAGAAGGGGTCATTCAGCTGGCCGCGCACTATCGGGTCGCACGAATGATGGAGCGAGACGACTTCCATAAGCGCTATCATGAGCAGAAGCCCATCAGTGTCCATGAGTTCTTGTATCCCTTGGTACAAGGCTACGATTCCGTCGTTCTTAAGGCCGATGTAGAACTGGGAGGGACGGATCAAAAATTCAACTTGCTGATCGGGCGCGAGTTACAACGGGACTACGGCCAGGAATCGCAGGTCGTGATTACGATGCCGTTGCTCGAAGGCACGGACGGCGTCAAGAAGATGAGCAAGAGCGTCGGCAATTACATCGCCTTAGAAGACAAGCCGGGAGAGATGTTCGGAAAAGTCATGTCGATCAGCGACACACTGATGTATCGATACTATGAATTGCTCACGACGGAAGATCTTGGTCGCGCCAAAACGCTCCATCCAATGGAAGCCAAACAGGCGCTCGCCCAGTTGATCGTTGAGCGTTATCACGGAACGGAAGCCGGGCAGCAGGCGAGAGTTGAGTTTCAGCAGAAATTTCAAGCCAAGGAGTTCCCAGATAAACCGGATGCGCATGTAGTATTGCAGTTGGACGATATGCTGGAGAAGGATATTCGAGGGGGTGGTCACATCAGGCTCGCGAAATTAATCTCAAAAACGGGTTTGATTTCTAGCGGCAGCGAAGCAAGACGACTGATCATTCAAGGTGGAATTGAGGTAGACGGCGTGAAGGAAACAAATCCCGATCAGTTAATCTCGTTTGAACCTCATCAACGCCGCCGTCTTAAGGTTGGGAAGAAAAAGTTCGCTATTACGGAATTTCGATCTTAAAGCGAAAGAGTCGCTTCCTTGACTTGTAATGGAAAGCCAGCGTACGATCCGTTGCAGCGAGCGGGCGTAGCTCAGTGGTAGAGTCCTAGCTTCCCAAGCTAGTTGTCGTGGGTTCAAATCCCATCGCCCGCTCCAAATTTTCAAGTGCTTTGCGCACAGTTTCCGCCGCCATAATTTTATCCGCCACGGTTTTGGTCACGGTTCAGTTGGAAATCTGATCATCTCGCTCAATTTCGAACCAGCTGTTAGAGTTCAATTCTCCTGACCCCATCTTGAGAGGGATTGGAGCTTTCCTACACAGGCTGTTAGGAATGTCGCGCTGCTTTTTCAAGGCTCAGACCTGGCTTCACCTAGGGAGAATACTCATGCATTTGAAACGGATTCAGAGTCACGTTCTTGGTTTATTGCTTCTTGTCAGTCTTTCTGCTTGTAGCGGTGGTGACACGCCGACGCCATCTCCTACAGCGCTCTCTACAACCCCAGCGGAAGGGCTCTGATTGGGAGGACGACCACCACGAACCGCACTGTTACAGGTGTTGTACTCGATGACGATGCGTACTGGGCTCTCTATTATTCTGCGATTGGCACCCCCTCAAGCATTCTAGGGTTCATCCAGGGGGACAGCAATTCACAAAATGGTATTTTTGCCTCCTCAAGCGCCAATGATTTCAATCCAGATCGTAAAGGGCTGCTCAAGGTTGAGATTGATGGCACCTATACGACCAAGCAAAGTTTGAATGGCACGATTGATTATCAGAGCAACGCGCAGGCGCAAGACTCATTTAAGACGACATACGATAGAGATTATGAATCGGTCCCAGATATCAATGCTGTTGCAGGGACTTATACCGGACCGGTCGCTGCGGATGAAATCTTGTCTGTTACTGTATCGCCCAGTGGAGACATTGTCGGCCACTCTATTACTGATCCCTCTCCTAATGGATGTACCTTCAGCGGTTTACTCAAGCCACGAGCACATGGAAATGTATTTGACGTGACCATCACATTCAACGGAGGACCTGGTTGTAGTAACGGAAGCGCTACTGTGAAGGGGGTTGGATTTGTTCATGCAGGAAAACTTTACAGCGCCGCATTGAACTTGACATTCCCCGTAGCTCGCTACGGGGTTGGCCTCTCCTTCCGAGAAGTCTTCGGAATTGAGTTCTGTGATACCCCGCAGCTTGCTGCGGGGAGCTTCATTAAGCCAGATGACGGCGGCGGCGAGATGCACAGCACCAAGGAAGGTTTCGGCACGTTTATCGTATCT
>JAICWG010000014.1 GCA_025934915.1 Nitrospira sp. | reverse complement strand
CGCTGTGGCTTCTCCTTCAATGGTGGGGTTCGTCGCGAGAATGATTTCTTCAACCCCGCCGAGTTTCACACGCTCAACAAGTTCATCAGCTTTAATATCGTCCGGACCTACGCCGTCAAGTGGGGAGAGCGCTCCCAACAGGACATGGTAGAGACCGCGATAGGCGCCTGCCCGTTCGACGGCATACAGCGTACTCGGTTCTTCAACGACGAAGATCTTGGTCCGATCGCGTTTCGGGTCGAGGCAAAACTCACACAAGTCCGCTTCGGCGATATTGCGACATTGTCTGCAAAACGCCAACCCATCCTTCACCGCACGAATGGCATCCGCCAGCCGTAAGGCATCCTCACGCTCGGCCTTCATGAGATGAAAGGCCAATCGCTGGGCGCTTTTGTGACCGATTCCGGGGAGACGGACCAGTTCCTTAATCAATCTCGCCAATAAGCCCTGTTGATCGACGGCCATCGCTAAAACAGACCTGGAATTTTCATCCCGCCGGTCAGCGCTTTCATTTCGCCTTCCATCAATTCCTTGGCTTTGCGGAGCGCGTCGTTCGTCGCGGCCACTACTAGATCCTGGAGCATATCGACATCGCCGCTCTTGACGACCTCAGGGTCGATCGCTACGCTGACGATCTGCATCGCCCCGTTCGCCATGACGGTGACGATCCCGCCGCCGGCCGTCCCGCTGGCGGTTTTTGACGCCGCTTGCTCTTGAATCTTGGCCATTTGTTCCTGCATGGCCTGCGCTTGCTTGAGGATGTTGCTCATATTGCCGAAAGGATTTTTCATTCGCTTGCCTCCTGCTGGGCTATCGTGCGAACCTCGGCCAGTTCCACGCCGAATATCTCAAGGGCTTGCTTCACCGTCGGGTTCGCTTTTGCACGTTCGAACAACACCAGCCGTTGTTCTTGCTCCTTGGCCGCTCGTACTTGAGCCATGGTCGGTCCCGATGGATGGGACTCACTCAGCTCGATGACGCGGACACGTATGGGATATCCCAACTGACGCTCACACAACTTTGATAACACCAGAAGATTCTCTTCTTTCTCCAATCTAGCTCTGGCTACGGTTGCTTGCTTGGCAAATCCGATGGTGACGATGCCATCGTCCATCCCGACAAGCCTGCCGGCTTCGAGAAACGGCGCGATATTTGGAAATGAAGCTGCGACCTCTTCTTGGACTAATTCCCACTGCAACGTCGGTTGTGGACCGACGGCTAGGGGAGGTACGGCGGTTTGGGTGGCTGTCGCCATATCGGTCGACGGACTGTAAGATGGTTCAGGTGAGATCGATGGTCCTTCATCCATGTTCCTCCTGGACGTAGGAGTAGGTTTAGGGATGGGCCTTGACGCAGCGGGTACGCCCTGGCGCAAAGCCGGAGGAGTTGATGGTCCACTCTTGCGTCCTTCCGGATCGGCCTGAGGTTTCTGGTTGGAAGACGACGCTGTCTGTATCGGGCGCACCTCTATACCCTCTCGTTGACGCAACAACCGTGTGGCTCGAACAGCCGCGGTCTCCATCACAAAACGTGGGTGGCTGGTGAATCGTAAAGCATCTTCCGCTTGGATGAAGATTGCCAGCAACTCCTGAAGCTGTTCCGGAGTCAGTGCCTTGGCATTTGTCGACAGCTGGTTCAGATCGTCTTCGGAGGTTTCAATCAAGCTACGCAGCTCGACCATACCGGGAACGACTGCCGCCACGAGCAAATTGCGGATGTGTTCCACTACTTCTGCGCAGAACGCCCGCAAGTCATGTCCTTGATCCAGCAGATTGGCCAGGCTGGCAAGGGCAGCAGGGCTGTCTTGGGCCATAATCGCTCGAATGAGTTCCTGCACCAGTTCTTGGGGTACTGCTCCCAACAGCAGTTCGAGATCCACGTGGCTGATGGTCTTGCCGCCATATGCAACGGCCTGATCGAGCAAACTCAGGGCATCGCGCATGCTTCCTTCACTGGCGCGAGCCAGGGCCGCGAAGCTCCGTTCCTCAAGCGTTAACCGATCTTGCGCTGCCACGTGCCGAAGTCGTTCAATGATTTCGGTTCTGGCAATGCGACGAAAGTTGTAATGCTGGCATCGCGAGAGAATCGTCGCGGGGATTTTATGAATCTCTGTTGTCGCAAAGATGAAAACCACATGTGTTGGTGGTTCTTCGAGTGTCTTCAACAGGGCATTAAACGCCGAATTTGAGAGCATGTGGACTTCATCGATAATGTAGACTCGAAACTGACCACGAAACGGCGTGAACTTGACGTTCTCGCGGATCTCTCGCACATCGTCCACGCTGGTGTTAGACGCACCATCAATTTCGATGACATCGACCGAGTTCCCTTGCGCAATCTCACGGCAATTCTCACAGATGTCGCACGGGCGACTTGTGGGTCCCCGTTCACAGTTGAGTGCCTTCGCGAGGATTCTTGCGACCGTCGTTTTCCCAACTCCGCGTGTGCCGGAAAATAGATACGCATGCGCGATCCGCTTCGTTGAGACCGCGTTCATTAACGTTTGGACGACATGGGACTGACCGATCACATCGTCAAACGTGCCGGGCCGATATTTACGCGCGGAGACTTGATAGTCCATAAAGAGGCCGTCAGTAGAGGGTGAGATGTAAGGAGTATAAAGCAAGACGATATGAACCCAAAGATGTTGTCGCCTTACTCTTCACGCCTCACGTCCAGAGTGGGGCCAGGTGATCCTGCGGCACACAGAACTGACTGCTTACCGTTGCTTCCTTCCGGACCTGGCGGGGTTCACAGGGTTCTATTGCACAGGGCCCAGCCCCTATTCTCAATCTAGACTCTCCAACACCCATACTTCAGATGTCTTATCTGCCCGCAGAAATTACGATACAGCACAGCGATAAAGAGCGGGCGGTACACACGAAGTGCAGTATGGCGGAGAGGGTGGGATTCGAACCCACGGTCCCGTTGCCGGGACGCATGCTTTCCAAGCATGTCGATTCGTCCACTCTCGCACCTCTCCGCATCGAGAAGTGCAAAGGGATAGTATCTTAGCATGCGTGTTTATGACCGGCAAGGTGACGGCCTGTCATTGCTATTGGTTAAAAACTTGGCGGATGATAATTCCCTATTCAAGAAGGTCATCTTGAGGTGTACCACGACGAATGTAAGTGGGAAGTTTTTTGGTGAGCAACGGAGATAGCTGAAAGCAGCAAACATCCTGGCGGGACCGTTCATACTTGGAAGTAGGCACCCTCGGTTGTATGGGTTGACATTGCAGGTGTCCAACGGTACAACGCTATACGACATCGCGTGTTTTTGCAGTCTTGGTCACTCCACTGTAGTTAATTGGAGTGACAGCTCCGCGGCATCTTAAACAACCACGCGAGAGTGGCGGAACTGGCAGACGCGCGAGACTTAGGATCTCGTGGGCAACCGTGGGGGTTCAAGTCCCCCCTCTCGCACCACTAGGGTACGATCCCTTGGCACGGAGTCCGATCTCGACGATGAAAATGGAAGTGACCGAATTAGGACCGATGAAGCGCACCTTGAAAATCGAAGTGCCAGCCGATGAGGTGACACAACAATTTTCACGAGCGTATTTGGAACTCAACCGTCAGGTTCAGGTTCCAGGGTTTCGACCAGGAAAAGCCCCTTTGGCTATTTTGGAGAAGCGTTACGCCAAAACCGTCGAAGAAGATGTCATTCGAAAGCTCGTGCCGGATTTCTATGGTCGGGCTATCAAACAGGCCGGGATCAGTCCAGTAGTAGTGGATATCCCCTCTCTGGATCGGGTCAAAATCAAAAAAGACTCCCCCTTTACTTTCACGGCGACGGTCGAAATCAAACCCACGATCGAACTTCGTGACTATAAGTCTCCCAATCCCATATCTCTCCAGGCCGACAAGCGCACAGTTGCGGAAGAACAGGTAGACCGAGCCCTGGAGGTATTGCGTGAACAACAGGCTCGATTGGATGCAGCTCAGCCAGGTGCGGTCTTAGTCGAAGGAGACTATGCCATCGTCGATCTCGAAGGATTTCTAGACGGGACTCCTCTTGAAGGAACAAAGAAAGAAGGTCAGCTTCATAGGGTGGGTTCGAAGGCGGCCTTGCTGGGGATTGAAATAGAAGCCCATCTTATCGGAAGACAGGAAGGGGATGTTGTCGAGATTCCTCAGACCTATCCGGTGAGCCATCCGGATCAACGAGTTGCAGGAAATACAGTGAGGTTTCGCCTAGCCATAAAGGGAGTCAAACAGAAGAAACTCCCCGTCCTTGACAATGAGTTCGCCAAGGACTGTGGACCATACGCGTCTCTCCACGAGTTAAGGGACAAGTTGCGTGGCCAAATGGAAAAGGCGCTCAAGAAGGATATCGAGGAGTCCTACAAAGATACCCTTCTGAAACGCCTCATCGATACCCATCATTTCGATCTCCCTGACACACTTGTGGAACGAGAGCTCAGCACGATTGTGCGGCAGAAATTACAAGCACGACAGGGTGGCAAAGTCACCGATTCCCTTCCTGCACCTGATGCCGAAGAACTGAAGAGAATTCGCGAAGAGCACCGCGAGGAGGCAAATCGTCGCGTGAAAGCGGGATTGATTCTTGAGGCCATCGCTGAGAAGGAAGGCTTGTCGGTGAGCCAGGACGATCTGAACAATGAAGTGGCTCGACTAGCCGTGGAGCTCAGGGTACCAATGGCCGATCTCGTGAAAATGATCCAGGCAGGTGGTCAGGACTCCGTTGAGGAATTACGCGCGAGGATCTTGGCCGACAAAGCGCTGGACATTGTCTATCGTCAAGCGGTCATTCAAGGATAAGCGCGGCGGACGGAAGTTGTTCAGGAAAGGAATGGGTCAATATGCTGGTTCCGATCGTAGTCGAACAAACTAATCGAGGCGAGCGAGCCTATGACATCTACTCACGCCTTCTCAAAGATCGCATCATTTTCCTTGGCGCCCCAATCGACGATGTCTTTGCCAACTTGGTGATCGCACAGCTTCTCTTTCTTGAAGCGGAAGACCCCGAAAAAGATATCAATCTTTACGTCAATTCTCCGGGAGGCAGTGTGACAGCCGGATTAGGTATCTACGATACCATGCAATATGTGAAGCCTCCGATCAACACGATCTGCCTCGGTCAGGCTGCTAGTATGGGAGCTCTCCTATTGACCGCCGGAACAAAAGGCAAGCGATTTGCCCTGCCCAATGCCCGGGTGATGATCCATCAACCGTTGGGTGGATTCCAAGGACAGGCGACGGAAATCGACATCCATGCTCGGGAAATCCTCAAGATTCGCGAACGCCTCAATGAAATCATGGCCAAGCACACCGGGCAGCCGATCGAGAAGATTGCACATGACACGGAACGTGACTATTTCATGTCCGGCGAAGAAGCGAAGCGGTACGGCCTCATTGACGAGGTCATTACACGTCCCCCCAAATTTATGAAAGCCGTAGAATCCGGCGACGGGGCGAAGGACGGGATCAAAGGCAAGTAACGCAGGAGGGTACATGGCCAAGCAGGAAAAGATGGACCGACACTTGCGATGTTCTTTCTGTGGGAAAAGCCGAGATGAGGTGCGAAAACTGATTGCCGGACCGACGGTGTATATCTGTGATGAGTGCGTCAACCTTTGCAATGACATCATTGCAGAGGACTGGGAAGAAGCCAAAGAAGAAATTTCGTCCAAGCTCAAGAAACCAGCGGAAATCAAACATCACCTCGATCAGTATGTCATCGGGCAGGAGCGGGCGAAACGCATTCTGTCTGTGGCCGTGCACAATCATTACAAGCGTATCTCGTCAAAGGACAAAGAGGTCGATGATATCGAGCTCCAGAAGGGCAATATTCTTATGGTGGGTCCAACCGGAACGGGGAAGACCCTCTTAGCCCAGACCTTGGCCAAGTATCTTGACGTTCCTTTTACTCTCGCTGACGCTACGACGCTGACAGAAGCCGGTTACGTGGGCGAAGATGTCGAAAATATCATTCTGAAGCTCCTGCAAGCCGCGGACTACGATGTAGAACGGGCTGAGCGCGGGATCGTGTACATCGACGAAATCGACAAGATCAGTCGGAAAAGCGACAGCCCGTCTATTACACGGGATGTATCCGGCGAAGGTGTTCAACAAGCTTTGTTGAAGCTGATCGAGGGCACGGTCGCGAATGTCCCACCGCAAGGAGGGAGAAAGCATCCGCATCAAGAATTTATTCAGGTCAACACCAGCAATATTTTGTTCATCTGTGGTGGAGCGTTTGTCGGTTTAGAACAGATCATTGAACAGCGTCTGAATCGAAAAGCTATGGGGTTTGGGGCTGAAATCCGTGGAAGAAGCGACATTCGTTTGGGCGACCTGCTGGCCAAGGTTCAGCCCGAGGATTTTTTGAAATACGGTCTGATACCGGAATTCGTGGGACGGCTACCGGTCGTGGCCACGTTAGAGGAGTTGGACGAACGAGCCTTGATTCGTATTCTTACCGAACCACGCAATGCGTTGACCAAGCAGTACGAAAAACTGCTGTCGTTCGAAAAGGTCAAGCTCCGATTCACGGAAGGAGCGTTGGGGGCGGTAGCACGAAAAGCCTATGCGCAGAAGACTGGTGCCAGAGGCCTTCGGGCAATCCTGGAAGAAGTGATGCTCGACGTCATGTACGATGCCCCCTCTCAGAAACAAATCGTCGAGGTGGTGATCACAGAAGATGCAATCTTGGGCAAGAACCCGCCGATGCGTATATTTGAACAGGAAAAAGACGCTAAGACGGCGTAACAATTGTCAAAATTCTATAAACGAATCGGCGACCCCTAACTTATAACTCGTAGGGGGTCGAATCGGTCTCTTTATCCAGCCAGATAGTTCTCGTCCTCTCTTTGTCTAGCATCCTCCGTCTTTCTCGACAATCAGAAACGCCGCGCTATACTTGCCTCGTGCGTCTCTCGGATGGAGGGTTTGTGAAGTACCCTGTTTCATCGAGTCTTCGGCACAAAGGCAAAGCCATCGAACTTGATGCGACACGGGAAATGGTCATCCTGTTGGGTGTTAATGGGGATGTAATTGGCAGCCTATCCTGGGACTTCGTCATCGATCAAATTCTCGCCTACCATCGGAAGGTGTTTATTCAAAAAGAAATCCGGACAGAGCCTCGCATTTCGCTCACGTTCCGGGTGCGCTACAACAGTCCAGAGGGGCCGAGATTCGAAAGTCGAGCAGGTGGTATCGGTGGCGGAGGGTTATTTATCGAAAGCCAATCCCCTCTTCCTGTAGGGACCAGATTGGTCATGGAGTTCTCGTTTCAGGAGAAATCCGAGGAATGGATGCCGGCAAAAGGAACCGTAGCCTGGATCTGTCCGAAAGCCGACCAATATACCTTCAGTCCTGGAATGGGGGTACGGTTCACTGAGATAGCGGAGGATGTCCGCGATCGAATCCACGAGTTGGTGAAATCAATCCAGAACATGGGTCAAGCAGCCTAATTTCCGTTCATGACTTAGGCTCACCCCGAAAAAGTGAAAAGGGATGGTTCTATGACGTTTCCTGTCGTTTCCACTGCGGGGCATCAGGGGAAATCTCTCATTGTTGATTCTGGGCGAGAGACGATCAACGTACACGACGCCTCGGACCAGCTTTTAGGCAGTATGTCATGGGGTGCAATCATCGAGCGAGTACTTGTCAGCGGTGAAGATGCCCGGTTTGCCCATTGTCGTGCGCAGCCCCGCGCGCCTCTCGCCCTGAAGGTCCGATATACGACGCCGGAAGGAAAGCAGTTCGACAGTCTAACCGGGGGAATTGGCGGCGGCGGGCTCTTCATCGAGAGTGGTGCTCCTCTCAGTCCGGATACCGAGTTGACGGTCGAATTTGCGCTTCCGGATCGGCCGTGGGACAAGCTGAAAGCGAAGGCGAAGGTCGCCTGGGTCCGCAACAAGCCGGAGCGATACCTTCTGTTTCCAGGCATGGGCATTCAGTTCATGGAGTTGGATAAAAAGGTGCAGGAGCAACTGGTCGGGCTGGTTGAGGCCTTGAATCGAAGTCGAAACCCCTCGTGAAGCATCACGCAGATTTCTGGGGATCCTCTTGCACCGGTGGTAGTTCTTTAGCCGCTTCGATGGATTGCTGAATTTCATTTTTGGCCGCATCCATTTCAGCCTGAATCGTAGACATTTGCGGATCGACACTATTGCGGACATCGGTCACGGCTTGCCGGAACGTTCGCACGACTTCTCCAAGACCTTCACCGAGGTGCTGCAGATCATCGGGCGATACAATCGTTGCTGGCTGTATCACTTTGGTTTTGAGCGCGGCCTGTTGCGCTTGTACGCGAGCCACCGCATCTTTGTTCACAATGGCGGAAGAGCGTTTGGTGGTCGCTTTTGCTTGGGAACCAGCCGGTAAAGGTGGATACGAAGCGTCAGCCCTCGGAGGGGGAGCGGCAGCCCGCTTCTCCATCGACAGCACAGGGCTGGCGGCCGATGTTTGATTCGGGGAAGGAACCGACGTTTGCGGAGTCTGGAGGCTTGTGTTGTACAGCAATGAGGCGGTGGTGCCGGGCGTCAGTTCCGGACCAGGGACATAGGGAGTGTTTGGCCTAGTCGTCACTGGCGATGATCCCGCATTCGGAAGTGGCGTCGCTGCGGTATGAGTCGGAGTCTGAATGACTTGTGATTGCCCGATTTCTTGTTCGGCCTGACCCGAAGCGGATTGGGGAGCTTCGTTGACTTCCTTTCTAAACCCTTTCAATGCCTTGCCGACACCCTCGCCTATCTGCGGCAGACGGCCTGCTCCGAAAATGATCAGCACGATGACCAGAATGATAATGAGTTCCGAGAAACCCATTGTGCCGAACATGTACGGCCTCGCATGTGATTAGGAAGGCAACTTTGCCGGATGAATGAATCTAGCCGTCTCTTAGATGTGGTGTCAAGAAAGGGTCAAAGTAGAATGTTCAGATGAGCGGTTTCAAGTTCCAAGTGCAACGGGTGAAGGAAGGCGCACCTGCGCGTAGGCTTCCAAGGGAGTGGCAAAGTCGAGACATTTTCTCGGGCGCGTGTTCAATCGCTGGGCGATGGCGTTCAACTCGCGCTGGGTATAACCGGACAGGTCTGTCCCCTTGAGCAGGTACTGGCGCAGCGGGCCATTGGTGTTCTCGTTGGTGCCACGCTGCCACGGCGCATGCGGATCGGCAAAGAAGATCTGGAGCGCGAGCCGCTGCGACAACAGCTCGTGCTCGGCCATCTCTTTGCCCCGATCATACGTCAGAGTTTTCCGCAGTGGAGCGGGGACATGCCGAAATTTCTTCGTGAAGCCTTCTCGGGCACTTCTCGCATCCGTCCCGTCCATTCTGGCCAAGATAACCAAGCGGGTCGTCCGCTCCACCAAAGTCCCGACAGCCGACCTATTGCGCACCCCCTTGATGAGGTCGCCTTCCCAGTGGCCCGGTACCGTGCGGGTGGCCACCTCGGCGGGACGTTCGGCGATGGGCGTCATATGGGGGATCTGGCCGCGGGGTCTGTTCCTCGTGCCCGAGGCTGGTGTGCCTTGCGTGCCTGACGCAACGCTGCCAACAGCTCGCTCCGCAGAGCTCCGCGTGGCAGCACATACAGGCCGACATAGATGGTCTCGGCCGAGAGGTGTTTGCTCATGTCGTCAGGATACGTGTGTCGGAGACGTCCCGCAATCTGCTCGGGCGAGCAGCCCTGCGTCAGCTGTGTCTGGACGTACTGCCACAGCCAGGGGTCCGCAAGTTTCCGCGATCGCCTGGGCTGACGGGCTCGGGCAGCGGCCTGCGTCTGTGCCGTGCAGGTGCGATAGGGGTGGCCGCGTGTGGTGTTGCGGGCTAATTCGCGGCTCACGGTGCTGGGGGTGCGCCCCAACACCGCCTTCATAACCCATCAGGGCTTGCAGTGTTGCACTTGGAGTTAGAACTCAAGAAGTGAAAGATCAGAGAAGAGACATGATTTCGGTTTGAAGTGGTAAGCCATGCACGACGGCTTCTCGATCCGATATATAGACGTCAAGCTCGCTCCTAATCCCAAACTCTCCCGGGAGGTAGATTCCCGGCTCGATAGAAAAGCAAGTTCTCGGCAGGAGCCGACGACTATCCTGAGTTTCCAGGTTGTCGATATTGGCGCCATTACCGTGAACCTCCTCACCAATCGAGTGGCCGGTTCGATGAATGAAGAAGTCGCCGTAGCCCGCTGCTCGAATCGTATTACGGCAGACATCATCAACTTCCCATCCGCAAGGAAATCGGCCTGTAGCCACGTGATCCTGGACAAACGATAGGGCCGCATCGCGCCCACGCCGAACGTGTTCAAAGATCATGCGCTGGTTTGCCGGCACCTGCTTGCCGGTATAGCCTGTCCAGGTGATATCCCCATAGACCGAGCCCGGTGCCGTTTGTTTCGCCCATAAATCAATCAGAACCAAATTGTCTCGCGTGATCAATGAGGAGCCTGACTCAGTCGGCCCATAATGGGGATCAGCACTATGGGCATCAACGGCTGCAATCGGAGCACTGGAGGTCGTCATGCCCGCATCGCGAATGCGTGAGAGAATGAACTGTTGTAGGTCATATTCAGATAATGGACGTTCGTTGGTGAGACAAGACACCACATGGAAGAAGGCCTCGTCGACGATGTTCCTGAGTGTCGTCACGGCGTACCGATGGGATTCCAGTTGCTCATCTGTCCAAACTGCCTCGAATCGTTGGACAAGATCGGCTGATGAGACCACATCGAGCCCAAAACTTCGAATCAACTCGACAGTACCTGCATCAACTCTGGACAGATACGGAATAGCGTTGAACGGTGAATACTGCATGGCGATTCGCCGTGGACCTCGTAATATGGAGGCCAATAACAGACGTTGTTGTTCCCACGAGACGTACTGCTGAACCTGACCGGGTAACTCATCCAACATATGCGGTTCGATCCTGTGAAGGAGTTTGACCGGTTCTCCAGACGTAGGGATCCAATAGTACCAGCGACGCGTGACATGTTGAGTCGGATCAAGGAGCAAGACCCGATAAGCGAGCGGGTCACTGCCGCGAAAGTCGTAGAAAAGCCATCCATCTACCGTGTCCATGCCCCGGAGTGCTTCTTGGATCACAACGATCTGCGTTTGGTGGGCCACGTCGCTCATGGGTTCCTATCTTACAGGGGCGTCAATCAAGCCCTCAAGTCTCCGTGTGATTCATGGTACAATAGGCACCCTATGATTCCAGAATCAACTCGAGACGTCCCATCTTATCGAATCACGCTCTTCTTCGGGCCTGAGTCGGTTGAGGGACAACCCGACGTGCTGGCCTGTGTGTTCAACGTGAAAAAACGGAGTTGGAAAGCGGGCATTCAGGTCTCTGTCGAGATGGGGATCGATCAACTGTCGGTTCTTCGACAGAAAATGCGCCTTGCTGATCGACTCGCGAAAACCTTGACGACACTCGACCCCCGTGAGCATCCTCACTACCAAGAACGCATAACGGATTTCTTTGCACAAGCTGTTTGTTGGTGCAAACTCGATCTCAGGCTGCAGATGGGGCTGGCCCAAGAAAATCAGCGAATCCGAGCCGATGAATTGACGATCGAATTGGATCAGGAGGCCGGCAATCGCGTAGACTATGTTCTCACCTACATCTTGGGAGAGTTGGATCTGGTCCCTGATCGTTCGGTGCCATCATCCTGTTAATGTCGAAGTCCATAGGGGGTTGCATTCAGCAGCGAATTTGTTATAACGCATGCCGGGACTAGTGTATGATCGTTCATGCATCCCATCGTTGTCGATTTGAAAAGGAAGGAGACGCTTCACGTGAGACTCCCAATCGTGGTTCTCATCGTTGTCATCACCTACTGTTCGATACTTGTCGCACCGGCTTGGAGTCAGTCGTCGTCCGCTGACACACAACAAGGGACGGCTGCTGGGGCTGGCATGGGAGCTGCCTCAGCTGCAGCGACGATCTTGTATTTTCCGTTTAAAGCAGCATTTGCCATTGGAGGCGGAATCGTCGGAGGTCTCGCTTATCTTTTTTCAGGATTCAGTGAACCAACGGCAAAAAGTATCTGGATCCCCAGCATGTTCGGGACCTATGTCATTACTCCGGAACATCTCAACGGCGATCGTCCGGTCCGTTTCCTGGGCGTTGCAGCCGAAAATACTGAGACGCCGGTCACACCAGCACCGATGAACGACCCTGCGCATTGAGTATGAAGCCTGTCATCGGTGTGACTTCGGATTTCAATGCCGGTGACAGGAAGGATATGGGCGGGCCAGAGCCAACCTACTTCTTGCGGGCCCGTTACATTCGTGCCGTTGAAGAACTTGGCGGTATTCCTCTGATCCTTCCTTTAGTAACGGAACCGTCTGCCCGACGACGGCTTCTTGACCGTGTCGATGGGTTGCTCATCACGGGCAGCGGACCGGACCTTTCACCGCGTCTCTATGGAGAGCATCAGCGCTACAAATTTCCGCTCGTGAGCGAACGCCGCGCCGACTTTGAATTGGAGTTAGTCCATCAAGCAAGGAAACGGGATCTTCCGCTTCTGGGAATCTGCGGAGGAATGCAGACCGTGAATGTTGCCTGTGGAGGAAGTCTGTATCAGGACATTTCCGCACAAGTCCCCGGCGCGTTGGATCATCGTCAAAAAGCAAAAGCGGTTCATGTCGTTCACCCGGTGACCGTGACACCTAAGAGCCTCTTGAACAAGGTGGTTGCAAGGAGAAGGCTCATGGTGAATAGTTCCCATCACCAATCGGTCAAGACAGTCGCTCCGTCGCTCAAGGCAAGTGCCGTGGCGCCCGATGGGATTATAGAGGCAATCGAATCCCACGCGCATCGGTTTCTACTCGCAATCCAATGGCACCCGGAATTCTTGTTCGAACGGCATGCGGTCCATCGTCGGCTGTTTGAAGCCCTGCTACGCGCGGCTCGTCGGATGCATACATGATCTCTCTGGACCATTCCAACAATCCCAACCAACAGGCTCCGGTGGTCTCTTGCCATCCTTTGACCTCAGCGAATTGATCTCACCACAACGAATCTTGGCACGCTGGGCTCGAGAGAGACTGTGAGCAGCCGACTTTTCCGAACGAAACCCATCGATCAAATCCTGGCCGACGCCGAGCACCCGGAGCATCGCCTCAAGAAAACTTTGACAGCCTGGGATCTCACGGCGCTTGGGATCGGCGCAATTATTGGGACCGGCATTTTCGTCCTGATCGGTACCGCCATAGTCGGTGATGAGCACAGGCCTGGAGCGGGACCGGGAATCATTCTCTCCTTCATTCTTTCCGGCGGCACCTGTGCGTTAGCCGCACTGTGTTATGCCGAATTTTCAGCGATGATCCCGGTCGCGGGGTCAGCGTACACATTTTCTTACGCCACGCTGGGTGAGTTTCTTGCCTGGATTACGGGGTGGAATCTGATCCTTGAATACGGTCTCGCGTGCGTGGCGGTTGCCATCGGCTGGTCGGGCTATTTCAACAAATTACTGAAGCTCGCGGGTCTGGAACTGCCCTATTGGGCAACCAATCCACCGCATTGGGCGGGTGGTCCGGAGGGAAGTATCGCCAATTTTCCAGCTGCGATCATCGTATTGTTGGTCATGGTCCTCCTCGTGATAGGAATTAAAGAAAGTGCGCGCGTAGCCGGTCTGATCGTACTCCTCAAACTTGGGGTGATTCTCTTTTTCATCGCGGTTGGGGCTCCCGCTGTCAACGCCGATAATTGGAAACCCTTCATGCCGAACGGCTTCGAGGGCGTTCGAGCCGCGGCGGCCATCATTTTCTTTGCCTATATCGGGTTTGATGCTGTCTCTACTGCTGCCGAGGAGGCCCGCAACCCTCAACGAGATGTTCCGATCGGTATCATTGGTTCGCTGGCTATTTGTACGGTGCTCTATATTTCCGTGGCGGCAGTGATCACCGGTCTGGTCCCGGTAACCCAAATTGATATTCATGCCCCGGTGGCCGAAGCGCTTAGTCTCGTGGGGTTCAAATGGGGCGCCGCTATTGTGGCTATCGGTGCTGTGGCGGGCATTACCAGCGTATTGGTTGTGATGATGCTGGGACAAATCCGCGTCTTCTTTGCCATCTCGCGCGATCAACTCTTAAGCCCTGGACTATCCAAGGTTCATCCCAGGTTTGGGACCCCGCATCGCGCAACCATTCTGACCGGAGTCGCCATCGCAATTCTTGCAGCGTTCTTTCAGATAGGGGATGCAGCCGATATGACCAACATTGGGACCTTCTTTGCCTTTGTGTTGGTCTGCTTTGGAGTCCTGCTGCTACGGTACACAAAGCCGGATCTGCCCAGGCCCTTTCGCATTCCCTTGATGCCTCTCGTGCCTATTTTGAGCATAACGGCATGTCTGTACCTAATGGCTGGTTTGCCATGGGCAACATGGATCCGTTTTGTGGTATGGACGATCATTGGCATTCTCGTGTATGTCGCGTATGGGATGAAACACAGCAAACTGGCCGCACAGGCAGTCAACAGTGGTTCGCTGTCACGATGAATCAGGGGCAATTGGTAATGGAGGCTAGTCCGACTTTCCAGAAGGCTGAGTTGCGGAAGCAGGAGCAGCGGTAGAAGTCTCTTCAACGGGAACTGTGGTAGTTCGAACCGTGTTCGTGACGGGAGCATTCGGAACAGGCGATTCAGAGACGGTACCTACTGGCGCGACCGCGGGCTTGGGGGGAGGAGCCGGTTTGGGTGTGGTGGTAGCTGGTTTGGGAGGTGCCGGCCTTTCTGGCTTAATGCCTCCTTCCCACGCTGGACCTGAATACATGTCCGCCGTTAAGCCCTTTGTCTTCCATTTTTCCTCAAAATCAGCAGCGGCCTTATTCGGTGTTTCACCGACACCCATGACATCGTTCCAAGGATAGACTTTCGGTCCGATCTGGCAGCCGGATTCCGTCCTCCGCAAATACAAAGCGATCGGATTGCCACGGTAGGGCCCTAGAAAAATATGGACGGATCCAACGTGCTCAAGCAATGAGGCCATAAGGCCCTCCAAGGGACGTTCATGATGCCACAAGAGATGAGAAGAGGGCAAGATATTCAGGGGGAGGATGGAGGTTTTGCTTCCTCATTTCCTTGAGGTAAGGTTTGCCATCCTGTGGAACTCAAGGGAGCTCCTCGGAGACAATGTTCAAGGTTGTCTTCCCGGCTATTTTGAAAAGAATAGCAGGCTAAGGAAAGTCATAGATCGGCTTTCGAGGATCGTTCTCGGGTTTGGTCGATGGAGCGTAAGAGAGCCTTGTGGCTTCGGCAGCCCACCACAAGTTTGGCATCAGAAATCGTCACGGGTCGATAGGGAACAAGGAACCGTTTTTTCAAGCGACGGATACGCGCAAGAGATTGGGCCAACCGTCCGGCAGAGATGTCCCCGTTTGCTACAGCCTTGTCCACGGCATTCAACGCGGCGACGACTCTGTTACGGTCCTTACAGATCAACGGCATGTCGCAACCAGCTTGGATAGCCTGTATCGTGGCGTCGCCGATGCCATAGTGGTCAATGATGGCATGCATCTCGAGATCATCCGTCAACACGACACCGTCGTAATGCAACTCTTCACGAAGCAATCGTCCAATGATCGTCGAGGACAGGGTTGCTGGCCGGCTCTCATCCAAAGCCTGATACACAACGTGGGCTGTCATCATCGTTGCCACGCCGCTCGTAATCGCGCGTCGAAACGGAGGAAATTCAATGCGCTCGAGTCGTTCGCGCGTTGCCGGTACGCTGGGCAACTCCTTGTGTGAGTCCGAGTTGGTATCGCCATGGCCAGGAAAGTGCTTCCCACAGGCCACGACACGATTGTCTTGGAGGCCTCCCACTGTGGCCAACCCCAATTCAGACACGATATCAGGAGTCGTGCCGAATGCTCGATCACCAATGACGGGATTGGCGGGGTTGCTGTTTACATCCAACACCGGGGACATGTTCATGTTGATGCCGACGGTCTTAAGCTCTTTCGCGGTCGTCGCCGCTGCGGCGTAGGCTAATTCGGAGGAGCGGCACTGCCCCAGCACTTCGCACGATGGGAAAATCGTAAAATCTTTCGGCAACCGTGAGACTCGTCCGCCTTCTTGATCGATAGAGATGAGGAGGGGGGAGTGCGGACTACAGCGTTGAAGATCGATTGTTAGTTCAATGATTTGGGCGATCGATTCGAGATTTCTCGAAAACAGAATGACGCCACCGGGCTTATATTCCCGGAGGAAGGAAGCGAGTTCAGCCGAAACGGTGATGCCGTCGAACCCTATCATGAAGAGTTGGCCGATCTGGTCGTAAGACATCTTCGAACCGCCTTGCTCTTACCCTACAGAGAGCGATTGATGAGGAACTGGATCAACAGCCTTGTCCCGATGCCGGTTGGGCCTTTGGGGATGTATGCCCGCTCCCGCTCGCTCCAATCAGTGCTGGCGATGTCGAGATGCACCCATGGGACATCGCCGACGAACTTGCTCAAGAAGAGAGCAGCCGTGATCATGCCACCCCCCCGTCCACCGATGTTCCGCATGTCGGCCACATCGCTGCGCAGTTGCTCAAAGTATTCTTCCCATAACGGCATTTCCCATACCCGCTCACCTGCTCGAAGACCGGCCTTGCGAATCGCTTCTTTCAACGCCGCATCGGTACCGAACATTCCGATGGCGAACTGACCCAGCGCGACGACACAAGCTCCCGTCAGCGTGGCGATGTCGATAAGTGCGGCCGGCTTAAACCGGGTTGCGTAGGCGAGGCCGTCGGACAGGATCAGGCGGCCCTCGGCGTCGGTGTTCTGCACCTCCACGGTTTTTCCCGAAAGGGTCTTGACGACGTCACCAGGTCGCATCGCCCGTCCCCCCGGCATATTCTCCGCCGCTGGCAGGATGCTGATGAGATTGAGAGGCAACTTGAGACGAGCCGCCGCCCGCATCGCGGCCAACACTTCTGCTCCACCCGTCATGTCGGCCTTCATCTGTTCCATATTCTCCGCCGGTTTGAGCGAGATCCCACCCGTGTCGAAGGTGATCGTCTTACCGACGAGCACCACCGGGCGGTCGTCTTTTTTCTTGGCTCCTTGGTACTGGAGAATAATGAACTTCGGCGGTTCGTGGCTGCCTTTCGCAACCCCCAGCAAGGCACCCATACCAAGTTTTTCCATCTCTTTTTGTTCAAGGATTTTCAGATTCACACCGGCGTCCTTCGCCACGGTCTTAGCTTCACTGGCGATCCTCGTCGGTGTCATCACATTGGACGGATGGTTGCAGAGATCTCGAACGAAGACCGTCGCTTCAGCAGTCGCGACACCACGACGAATCCCTTCAGACAGCTGATGGAGTTGATCTTTCCGCGGAGCCAGAATGGTCATTGCCGCCACGTCCTTACCCGAGGCGTCGCTGCGATACGTCGTGAATTGATAGCTCCCTAAAATCGCTCCTTCGGTCACCGTCTGGCCCACGTCAATCGGCGAGGCCTCATGTGGCACGATGCTCGGCAACGCAATCGCAAAGGCGTCACATTTGGTGTGGCGAACCCGTTTGACGGCATGCCCCATCGCCTGTCGGATCTGATCCAAACCCAACTCATGTTTCTTTCCAAGGCCGACAAGAATCAGCCGCTTCGCCGGAAGCTTTCGGTGTGTATGAAATACGACCACCTCACCAGCCTTTCCGTCAAACTCCTTTGACTGCAAAAGCTCCCGAAGCGCCCCTCCGAGCGCTCGATCGAGAATGACCCCATCTTCCTGAGGCAGCCCCTCCCCTTCACAAAACAGAAGGACAAGTGCATCTGTGGCCTCGGTGTCGACTCGTCCTTGTTTCGCTTTAACCCGCATGATATTCATTCGATTCTCCTTTGATGTGTCAATCAACAAGCGTCACCGGTCGATTGATGGGTGTCATCATGACGTATGCATCCCGATCGCCGGAGAACGTCTTTCACACTCCCCGCACATCGGGTGCCCAGATGTGCTTATGGAGTTGCAACTGAAGGCGAATCGGTAGTCGATCCGCCAGGAGCCATTCGGCCAATTGTCGTGGATCCAGCGCACCGAATACCGGACTAAAGAGGACCGGACAGTGATCGATCAACCGAAAGCGATCCAGCATGGTTTTAGCCCATTCGTAATCACTCCGGTCTTGAATGACGAATTTCGCTTCGTCCTGTGGTCGCAAACGTTCGACATTGGGCCAGTGCATCCGTTCCGTCATGCCGCTTCCTGGGCACTTCACGTCCAGGATAATACGGACCGACGAGTGGACTATGGTGGTATCCACCGCTCCGCTTGTTTCAAGGAGGACCGTGAACCCTTCTTCGCACAACCGATGCAGCAGCGTAGCCGTATCCGGTTGTGCTAACGGTTCGCCTCCCGTCACCTCAACCAACTGACAACCATAGGATCGCACCGCGTCGAGAATATCATCAATGGACCGATCCGTTCCGCCGAAGAAGGCATAATCCGTGTCGCACCAGGTGCATCGCAGAGGACAACCGGTCAGACGCACAAATACGCAGGGCAGCCCGGCAAAGGTCGACTCACCTTGAACGCTATGAAAAATTTCAGTGATGCGCATGAGCAGTGTGTGAGCTTACCGAATAGTCGATTGAATGATTGGCCACAGAGACGGTTGATCCGATCACAGGCAGCAGCTCATCGCCATTTGACGATCGGCCAGTTTTTGCGTCGGGCGATGGAGGCCATGCCACGAATCGGATTCACCACCGTCGGATGACCTACGGCCAGGAGCAAGTCTAGATCGCCGGGACTGTCTCCGTACGCATAGCATTGGGACAGATCCAGCGTCAGTTCATGGATCGACCGATCGATGAGTCGGCGTTTCCCTTCCCCATAAGGAAGGGGAGGGACGAGGAAACCGGTATAGAGGCCGTTCTGTTGTTCCAACCGACTCGCAAAACATCGATCAGCTCGAAGCGCCTCAGCGACGGGGGCGATCAGGAAATCGATGGACCCTGTCACGAAAATGACGGCATGGCCAGCACGGCGATGCTCGTCGAGCATCCGCATGGCGGCGGGAGAGACACGAGGACATAATTCCTCGCGACAAAACTCCTCGCCCAACGGTTGGATCACTTGCGAAGGTTTGCCGGCCAGATACAGCTTCCGCTCGCGGAGCGGGTGCAGTGACAATGCCGGAAGATGTCGCATGAGCCAAGACACACTCTCGCGCGCTTCAGGCCAACCGACGACACCGCGCCACCACAGCCAGCGAAAAAATCTCACCTCGCTCGCTTCGCCAGGTAAAATGGTATTGTCGACATCGAAAAATGCCGCTATGGAAGAGGAGAGACCTCGTTGGTCTGTCCGTATCATGAGAAGAGCGTCCTCGGACAATGAGGTGCCGATTCTACCGGACGACCGGTTGATTGACAAGAATTTTACCCGCCTCCTATAATGCGCACTCCTTTCCCTCTCATAGCTGACTCGGGGCCTCAAGGCAGGGTGGTCAAACAAGCCTGCGACTGGGCCGCAGTGAGCGAAAGCCTGAGGCGTCCTTCTGAGTACGTTGAGGGGTTGAGCGATGAGCGAGCGCAGTGGCAGGCTTCGTTTCAACATCCTGCTGAGTGCCGAAGTGGTGGAATGGCAGACACGCACGTTTGAGGGGCGTGTGGCGAAAGCCGTGCGGGTTCAAGTCCCGCCTTCGGCACCATCAACGTCAACAGCTTCCGCTGATTTCCAGCTAAAGACTCCGGGCCATTTGGATCTAGACTTTCACCTATTCTCATAGGACACTGGTCCCTCGCGGGGTCTTTCTTTAGGGACCAGCAGGGTGGGCGGCCACCATCGCTAATCATTCGCGACGTGACAGGATCACTCCGATGAGTTGAGTCGGCTTTTGAGGTGCTGTCGGCGTCGCGCGCCTAGGAGCCTCATCATGAGTCTTACGAGTCACCATCCTGAGATGGATCTGCTGCGCAGGCAGGTCGCCGATCTCGCGCGTGAACTTGCCGAACGGGACCGAGTGCTGCACGAACGGAATCGTCACCTCCACGTCGCGCAAGCCCTTGCTCATCTGGGAAGTTGGAATTGGGACATCGCAAGCGGCGAAGTGGAATGGTCGGATGAACTCTACCGGATCTTCGGCTATGAGCCTCAATCACAAGAGATGACCTTCGACAGTTTCGTGTCGGTGGTACTTCCGGACGACCATGACCGGGTCCTGGCGTCGATCGATGACGCGTTGGCCGGGGCCGTACCATACGACATGGAATGCCGAATCGTGCGCCCCAATGGCGAAGTACGGACGATTCATTGCTGCGGCGAGGTGGTGCGTAACGGCAGTGGTCAGCCTCTTCGCATGTTGGGGACAGCCTTGGACATTACTGATCGCAAACAAACGGAACTCGCCCTCCAGCAACGCGAAGCGCACTTCAGTGCGCTGATTGAGCATTCCTCCGACATTATTACGATTCTCGATCCTGAAGGGACAATCCTGTTCGAAAGCCCATCATTTGAGCGATTGCTCGGTTACGCACAACACGAACTGGATGGCCGTATCGCCTTTGAGTTCGTTCATCAGGAGGACCTTCCTGTTGTGATCGAGAGGTTCCAATTACTCATCCAGCGGCCTGGAACGCCTCAAATGGCAGAATTCCGTTTTTGCCACAAAAATGGTTCGTGGCGTAGTTTCGAAGGAATCGGACGGGCGATCTATGATCCAGATGGTCGATGCAACGTCATCGTGAATTCACGCGACATTACCGAGCGAAAGCACACCGAGGCGATGCTGCGGATTTCGCAAGAAAAGCTCCGACAAACCCTCCAGGCGTCCGGTACAGGTCTATGGGACTGGAATACGGAAACGAACGAGGTGGTCTTATCCGAAGAGTGGAAGTGTCAGCTCGGCTATGAGCCAACGGAGATGTCAGACTCATTTGAGACATGGACGGCGCAGCTACACCCCGATGATCACAATAGGGCGGTTACGTATGTACGAGACTACGTGTCTCGGCGCGAGGGAGACTATCGACAGGAATTTCGAATGCGGCATAAGGACGGGACCTACCGATGGATCGAGGCGCGGGCCTCGTTTGTGACCGAAGCGAATGGTCGAAGAATCCGTCTCCTCGGCTCACACGTCGATATGACTGATCGCAAACGGATGGAAGAGTCGGCACGGGAGAGTGAAGAATGGTACAGGACTTTGGTCGAACTTTCACCATCGGGTGTATTCGTCTTCAGTGAAGGACGGACAGTCTATGTCAACCACACGGGCGTCGTTCTCCTGGGAGCGAAAGATGCTCAGGAAATTCTCGACCGGCCGACATTTGAGTTCGTTCATCCGGACTATCATCGAGAAGTCCGTGAGAATATGAAACGCCTGCTGAGCGGCGGCGTGTCCGTGCATAGTGCGGAACGAATCTATCTAAAGATGGATGGAACACCGATTCCGGCTCAGGTCGAGGCAGCTCGGATCACGTGGAACGGTAAGCCGGCCATCCTCGGCCTGTTCTCCGATATCACCGAGCGCAAGCGGAGTGCAGACCGTGTGCGGGAAATGAACCTGGCTTTAGCCCAGGCCATGCCGGGCATTGCCCGAGTCGACTTAGATGGCCGCTACTTGGAAGTGAATCAGCCCTACGCGGCGATGCTGGGGTATGAACCGTCCGAGTTGCTCGGACGAACATGGGAACCGGCGGTCCATTCCGAAGACCTGAGCATCGCCCAACATGCGTATGAGCGGTTGCTGGAAAAAGGAAAAGCGGAGTTCGAGTGTCGAGCTGTACGAAAAGATGGTTCCATCTTCTTTAAGCAGGTCTTGATGGTAAGAGGCAAACCGTCCGCCGGCGGTGTTCTTGGCTACCATTGTTTCATGCGCGACATCACCGAACGTAAACAGGTAGAGAAAGCGTTGGCCGAAATTAACGCCACGCTGGAACAGCAGGTATGCGATCGGACCGAAGCGCTGCGTCAGAGTGAGGAGCGCTTTCGACAATTCTTCGACAACGCGCCGAATGTGACCGCTCTGAAAGATCACAACGGGCGTTACGTGTATACCAATCGACAGTTCGACAGGGTATGCAGACTTTCCTCAAGCATAGCCATAGGGAAGACCGATGAGGAATTATTCTCTCCTGAGCAGGCGGCTCAGTTTCAATCACACGACCAACAGGTGTTACTCAATGACTTGGGACAAGAATTCGAGGAGATTATGCACGAGGAGGATGGATCCCATACCAGTATCGTGGTGAGATTCCCGGTCACCGATGCGTCAGGCCATCTCTCTGCCCTGGGCATCATTGCCACAGATATTACGGAACGGAAGCGAACGCAGGAGGCGTTGCGTGAAAGCGAGGCCCGGTGGCAGCAGTTCGCCGAGTCGGTCGGTTCAGCATTCTGGATCGCGGATATCGCGCTGGACGGACGGAAGGTCCTCTATGTCAACTCGGCATTCACCCTTATCTGGGGCATTGAGCGCGAAGAAATATATCAAAATTGGTCTCTGTGGCTCGACTCGATCCATCCGGATGACCGCATGCGGGTAGAGGCAGATCATGTTCGGTTTGTTTGCGGAGAAGCCACTGCGGTGTTCCATTGTGAATACCGGATTGTGGGACGAGACGGCCGTATCCGCTGGATTTCCGATCGCCGAGTCAGAATGGCTGGGTGGGAAAATCGCATTGCGGGTATTGCGGAGGACATTACACACCACAAGCATCAGTTGGCGCTGATGGCCCAAACGGAAGCCGTCGGAGGAATCGGAGGATGGGAAATCGATTTTCTGACCAACCATCTCTGGTGGAGTGACGAAACATACCGATTGCATGAGACGACGCCGGAGTTGTACAGCCCAACGGTGGATACGGCGGTGAACTTTTATACGCCGGAGAGTCGCCCCATTATTACCGAAGCCCTTCAAAAGGGGGTGGGACTGGGTGAAACGTGGGATGTGGAGTTGGACCTGATCACAGCCAAAGGACGTCGGATTGCCGTACGGGTCGCTGGTAAGGTCGATGTCGTGAACGGACGGACCGTGCGGGCGTATGGCACGTTCCAAGACATTACCGAACGCAAATGGGTCGAAGAGGCTCTTCGAACGGCCCATGATGAATTGGAGCGCAAAGTCGTTGAGCGCACCGCTGAGTTGCAGGCCAGCGAAGAGCGTTATACGCGTGCCACTGCTATCGGTAAGGTCGGAGTCTGGGAACTGGACGTCCTAACAGGTCAATACCACGGGGATGCGAACCTGAAAGCTCTCTTTGGCTATACGCCGGACGAACTCTCCACCGATCCCTATGCCTGGCTGAATCTGGTCCATCCGGATGATCGGCCGATCGCGATGAAGAACTGGGAACTGGTGCAGCGTGGAACAACCCATGCCTGTCACTACGAGCTGCGTCATATAAAGAAAGACGGCTCCGTTGTCTGGGGTGACGTGCGAGCCCGCGCTGTCCAAGATCAGAACGGACGACTGACCCACTTGATCGGCGCTACCGTCGATATCACTGAACGAAAGCGGATAGAAGACGCGTTGAGAGATAGTGAAGAGCGCTTTGCCAAGGCGTTCCAGGCTAGCCCCCATCCGGTCGTCATTAGTGAAGTGGACTCAGGTCGAGTGTTGGACACCAATGATGCCGCCTGTCAGTTGTTCGGATATCACAAAGAAGAGGTGGTCGGGAATACGACGATACAGATAGGGCTCTGGCCTTCGACGGAGGCACGGGACCGTTTCGTCGAACGGCTGAAACATTTCGGATCAGTCCGCAACATGGAGGTGACGCTCCAGAGGAAGGACGGCGATGTCCGTCAATGCCTGTTGTCGTCGGAGCTCATTGAGTTGAATGGCAAGTCATGCAGTGTAACGGTCGGGGATGATGTCACTGAAAGCAAGCGAATGGAACGAGCACTGAAGCGAACCCAGTTCTCGGTGGATCATGCAGTGGAGGCAATTTTATGGGTCGACCAGACCGGTCGAATATTCAACGTCAATGAAACCGCATGCCGGATGTTGGAGTATACGCGCCAGGACCTGATGACCATGACCGTGCATGACATCGATCCTAATTTCCCTGTGGAACGATGGCCGGAGCATTGGAAGTACGTAAAGGATCAAGGATCGTTGGCGTTCGAGGCGAAGTATTGGTCACGAACCGGCGCTGTCTTGGAGACGGAGGTGACCTTTAATTATCTGCAGTATGACGGGAAAGAGTATGGCTGTGCGATCCTAAGGGATATTGGAGAACGCAAACGGGCGGAAGCCGAGCTTCACCGCTCCCATACGTTCTTGCGGCAGGTCATCGACACAGACCCCGACTTCATTTTTGCCAAGGATCGTGAAGGACGTTTTACCATGGCCAACAAAGCTGTGGCCGATTGGTATGGCACGACGGTGGAAAACTTGATC
This sequence comes from Nitrospira sp., assembly GCA_025934915.1. GTDB lineage: Bacteria > Nitrospirota > Nitrospiria > Nitrospirales > Nitrospiraceae > Nitrospira_D. Next base: position 22,799 of record JAICWG010000014.1, on the reverse strand, counting down.
GGGAAATCGGAAGCCGACTTCAATGCCAATGCGGACGAGGTGGAGTTCTTTCGGAAGAGCGATCTTGAGGTGATGCATTCCAGAAGGGATCGATTCATCCCCGAAGAGAGGATCACCGATGCAGGGGGAAGGACGCACTGGTTACAGACGGTCAAGAGGCCGATTTTGGACGACCAGGGGCGAGTTCATATGGTGCTCGGAACCGCGACCGATATCACCGAGCGTAAACGAATGGAAGAGATACTCCTGCAGCGGGAGCGAGACTTGAGCGCGGCACTTCAAGAACGGGAACGGATCAGTCAAGACCTCCACGATGGTATTCTCCAATCTTTGTATGCGGTCGGGCTCGGGTTGGAAACCTGTAAGCCGCTGATCAAGACACAACAAGCTCATGTGGCGAAGAAATTCATGGCGACACTGGATCAAGCCATTGGGCAGCTGAACCAAGTCATGGCGGAAGTCCGGAATTTTATTGCCGGGCTGGAATCCCAAGTGATGCAGGGTGGAGATTTCCCGACCGCTCTGCGGACCATGGTTGAAACGATGTCCATCGCATCTTCCGCCAGATGTCGGGTGAGGATCGATGACGCAGCAGCACGACGGCTTTCCACCGAACAGGCACTCCATATTATCAATATTGTACGGGAAGGGTTGAGTAATGCGCTGCGCCACAGTCGCGCCAAACAGATCACGGTATCGCTCCGGGATCTCATTCGCTCAGATCGTCTCGCCGTGACGGATGACGGTATTGGGTTTAATACACGTTCGGTTCAAGGAATTGGTCATGGATTAGTCAACATGGCGGCACGGGCTCAAAAGGTCCGCGGCTTGTTCGCCATCCAGTCGAAACCTGACAAGGGGACGAGGATCTCACTCGATCTTCCAAAGGATACTCATTATGCTCACAGCTAAAACTCAAGCCATTCGAGTATTGCTCGTCGATGATCACGAGGTCATTCGGGTGGGATTGCGGACGGTGCTCGGTCAAACCCAGGACGTCACCGTTGTCGGGGAAGCGGGTACGATGGCGGATGCAATCCAGCAAACGCAGCGGTTGAAACCCGACGTGATCTTGATGGATGTCCGACTGCCGGACGGGTCCGGTGTCGAGGTCTGTCGGGAAATTTTAGGGACGCTTCCGGAGACACGGGTCATTTTCTTGACGTCCTACGCCGACGATGACTCCATTCTCGCCGCAGTGCTCGCCGGCGCGCATGGCTATGTCCTCAAAGAAATCGATTCACCCGCATTGCTGGAGGCCATCCGCTCGGTTGCCAGCGGCCAGTCGATTTTGGACTCCAGTGTAACCGAACGCGCGCTGAGGTGGTTGAGAGGGCTTCACGATCTGCCGTCGACTCCTGGTACGGATCAACTGTCCTCTCAGGAAGAACGAGTCGTTGCACTGGTTGCCGAGGGAAAGACCAATAAGGAGATCGCCGTCGAGCTCGGACTCAGCGACAAGACCGTCAAGAACTATTTAGCAAACGTATTTCAAAAGCTCCGCATTACTCGGCGCGCACAGGCGGCCGCCTTTTTTGTGAAACGGCAAGGATGAACGACAACATTCGGCTCTACTGCTTTTAGGTGCAAAAATTTAACTTTGCGGCTATCCTTCACACCTGGGCTCTCTCCTTGCCTCTCATGTAAGTTCACGTCAACTGATTCGTATTCTTAACTACTCCGTGTGCGCACACCAGGAGGTTGTCTCGCATGACGGCTGGTCTCTTCCTAGGATTACTCCTGTTCCTTAGTTTCTTTCTGTGGATACTGATTCGACAGCGCCAAGAGAACGTCCTGAATGCAACCGTCATCGCGGCGACCAATTGTAGCGTGCTCGTGACGGATGCCACGCTGTCCCATCATCCCATCGTCTATGTCAATCCGACCTTTCTGTTGCTGACCGGCTACACCGAACAGGAGGTAATCGGCCAAACGACGTCGATCTTGGCCGGCCCGTATACAGATCGGGCTTCTATGGAAAAGCTTGCGATGGCCCTTCAGGATGGGCGGGCCTGTCGTGTGCGGTTGTGCCATTACCGCAAGAACGGCGCCTCATTTTGGAATGACGTATCGCTGTCACCGGTGAAAGACCGCCTGGGTCGGGCGACGTCGATGGTTTGGACTATGAGCGAAGTGCCACAGTTTGAGAAGATCTCAGAGGCGCATGACAGGACCCAGTACGAAGATATCACCGCTCGCCTGCATGCCGAACAGGCGCTCTGGGATAGCGAGACACGACTTGATCTTGCCGTCCAGATAGGGCAGGTAGGGCTCTTCGAACACGACCACCGGACTGATTCTCTCTCTTGGTCCCCGATCCTACGAGACATCTACGGTCTCGGTACGGATGAGCCGGCTTCATGGCAGCGCTACCTCGAATTGGTTCATCCTGACGATCGAGTCCGGGTCATCTCTACGGTCCAACAAGCCCGTGCTGCCACAGGCAATGGCCGGTATGAGGTCGAGCACCGTCTTGTCAGACCAGAGGGCGCCATGCGGCACATCAGTCTTCGTTCTGTGACTTGGTTTGATGGGGATGGGTCCTCGAGGCAGCCGGTTCGCACACTCGGGACGGTCGTCGATGTGACCGATCGGAAGAACGTGGATGCCCGGCGGCGCGAGACAGCGAGGATGGAAGCGATCGGCACCTTTGCTGGCGGTATCGCTCACGAGTTGAATAACGGTCTCACGGCTGTACTTGGCTTCAGCGAGTTGTCGCTCCCGTTGATTCCGGCTGAGAGCAAGGCTCATCGTCACATCAGGCAAGTCATAACGGCGGGGAAAAAATCCCGGGAACTGATCCAGCAGTTGCTGGCCTTCGGAGGGCACAACGACCAAGGTCGATGCTCACTGTTACTCCATTCCTTGGCGAAAGAATCCCTCCGGTTCCTTCGTCCGACGATCCCCTTGTGGATCGAACTCAAAGCGCAGGTTGCTCACTCGACCAACTCGATTTCGGCCAATGCCGTGCAGATGCATGAGATGATTTTCAATCTGGTCGATAACGCCCTTCGTGCGATGCAGAAGACAGGAGGAATCCTCGACGTTCAGCTTCAGAATCGAGAGTTTGCAACGGATCAGATCATACCTTCCGGTCGACTCCCCGCTGGATGGTACGTCTGCCTGAGCGTTCGGGATACAGGCGAGGGCATGGATCCTGAGAGAGTCAGTCGATTGGTCGCCTCATTTGTGTCGCCCAAAGCCGTCAGCGAGAGGCAGAGCGTGGGACTCGCGGTCGTCTACGACATCGTCACAGCGCATGGCGGTGCCTTGATGGTTGAGAGTCAAATTGGCGCCGGTACGACAGTATCGGTCTATCTCCCCGCTCTCCCGACTTGTGCTCCGTCAACGACTCAGGAAGAGGACCCGCTTTCCCACGGACACGAATGTATCTTATTCGTCGATGACGAAGACTCCGTGATTCGATTAGGCAGCGAGATGTTGGAATCCCTCGGCTACTATCCGGTGGTATGTAGGACGGCCGCCGAAGCATTGGAAGTCTTTCAAGCCGAACCCAAGCGGTTCGACTTGCTGATCACAGACCGAACGATGCCCGGCATGAGTGGGAATCGCCTGGCCCGAGAATGTCGGCGACTTCGACCGGATCTCCCAGTCATCCTCTGCAGCGGGTCCAATGGTGTAACTGGTCAGGACGACGCCATTTCGCAGGGCGCGACGGAATGCCTCTTAAAACCGCTTATGTTGCTTGAGCTGGCGTATGCCATCCGCCGGGCATTGAACCAGTCTCCTGCCTATCCGGATTCTATGGGTGTGCCGACCAATTCCGGTTCAGAACCATCAAGGATATCGATTGAGGTGTCGGATGCCGTCGGTCCTCGTGGTTGATGATCAGGACCAAGTTCGTCAGCTCATCCGGGAAACCTTGGAACTGGCGGGCTACCAGGTCGAAGAGGCCCGCGACGGGAAAGAGGGACTTGACCGGTATCGGGCTAGAGCGACGGATCTTGTCATCATGGATATTCTCATGCCGGACCAAGACGGGTTAGAGACCATCATGACGCTCCGCCGGGAGTTTCCCGATACTCGTATCATTGCGATGACTGGGGGAACTGATACGATCGGCATCCTTAATTTCTTGGACGTCGCAAAGATGCTTGGAGCCGGGCGGACGCTTCAAAAGCCATTCGAACTGAAAGTCTTGCTCGATACGGTTGCTGCCGAACTGACCGTCTAGACACTCGCTGCGCAACACTCAACATACTTCGCATTGACATCACGACACGGTCCCGGCAGACTTCGCATTCTATGCCTGGATCAAGTCGATCATGAGATTTCTCAACCTGGCTCTGGGAACCCTCGTTGCCGCAGTCGGGTTCTGGCTCATATGGGGGGGAACGGTCTCGCCTGTCCTCGTGGTCGGATGGGCCCTGATCGTGGGGCTGTTCCTATGGTTCATGACGGAGTCGATCACGGAACTCTGGGCATGGTCTACCTTGTTGCTCGGCCTGGAGAGCTTTGCTTGGCCGTTGGTATTGATGATTCAACTCAGGGGTCAGACAGAATCGTTTCCCGAATCTGAAATGGGTACGATCCTTTCAGCCGTCGTGCTGGGTCTCTTCTCATCTGTATTTTGGATTTCGTTTTCTTACGGCCTGTTCAAACGAGGACGTAAGCCGGTTGCGGGTCTACCTGTGGAGCAGGCTGCGGCGGTGTCGATTTCCCGGGCGAACAAAAAGAAGAAAGGTATTTAGCCTTATCCATTTTCGATCGGATCCATGTCGACGACGAATTTGATCTGCCCGTTGCGATACTCTCGCTCCATTTTCCGGACGGAATCATGGATCCGTCGACTGAGAGCAGTTCCTTTTACCAAGATGCGATACTGCTGACGGCCTTTTGGACGTCTGCGTATTGCCGGCACCGGTCCTAAAACAATCAGAGGCTCCTGGTCACGGTCGTTCTGTTCAAGGTCCGCACCCCATCGCTTGGCCGCCTCTTCGACAATCCTAAGGTCTTTCCCGGTTACTGAGAGATCAGCCAAGTGGCAGACGGGCGGATAACGAAGAAGCCGGCGTGCGGCAAACTCTTCATTGTAAAAGTGATTGGGATTTCCTGAGATCAAGGCCTGTACAGCATGATGGGTAGGAAGACGCGTCTGTACGATGACTCGACCTCCGGTGGACGCCGGACATCCCAAGTTGGCAGCATCCACCAGCAAGTGATAAGTGCGCTCCGCTGCGCGAAAGTCCGAGACGTGCAGCCCGGAATCTGCTTGAAGGATCCCCACCAAGCCATAGCGGGGCAGTGGTTCCCGGTGAAACAGCGCTTGGGTACCAATTAGAACATCCCACGCGCTGGACCTGGTACCTTCCCACAGAGTTTGAGCCGATGCCGAATGCAGGAGTGTGTCGCCATCGAGCCGGGCGATTTTGGCCTGTCGGAATAAGCGACGAACTTCGGCTTCAACACGCTCGGTGCCGTCACCAACAGGACTCATACGGGGAGTACGGCACAAAGGGCAGAGATCCGGCAATCGATCTGCCTTACCACAGTAACGACAAATCATCCTGCCGGCTTCACGATAATAGGTAAACGGCACGCTACAGGAATCGCAACGAGGGATCCAGCCACAGTCTCGACAAACCAAGGTCCTGGCATAACCTTTCCTATTGAGGAAGAGCAGGATTTTGGCATGGTTCTGTAGGGCTTCGTGCATCGCTCGGATGAGTTTGTGGCTGAAGAGGGTTCCCGCCGGCTCGTTGCGAAGGTCAACGAGCTCAATCGTAGGTCGAAGGACAACTTCTTGTGGGACATGGTGGATCTCAACCTCGGGATCGAACCTCGATTCAAGGGATGGGTGAGCCGAGGCCAGTACAACGAGCGCCCGTTCGCTCTCAGCTCTCAAAGTGGCGACGTCTCTGGCGTGATAGCGAGGCTCCTGAGGTTCTTTCAGGGCAGAATCCTCTTCTCCTTCCACCCAGATCAGCCCGATCGATTTAAGAGGCGAAAATATGGCTGAACGGGTTCCTACGACTACCGAGGGGATCTGTCCTTGACTCGGTTGCCATTGACCCGACTCTGAAGATGGGCGTGCGAGGGTAATCTGGAAGCCCGTGAGACTTGAGAGCACTTGTTTCAACCACGATGCTCTCGCAATCTCGCCGGCAAGCACTATGGTGGATCTCTTCATTGAGTGCGCTTGCTGAATGGCGTCGGCAAGCCGGCTGAGTCGATGTTCCCACGGGGCATGAAGTACAAGTTTCCTCATGTGGTCGCTGTGAAGGCAATGTGTGACATGCGTTTTCCATGAGAGGTCGACCTCCGGGAGCGTCTCAGTGGGCAGAATGCCGTCCACTGGTGTGCGACGATCATACTCGTCCAAGGCAAGCCTCCTACGCGGCTTGTGAAGCTCGACGTTGGTATTGTTTGAAGGCATGAGCGCTATCCACGACTTGTTGACGAGGGCGTCGATCCGCACGGCGTTTCCCTGTCGAGTTAATTGAAGTGTCGAGGACAGGATTCCTGGGGTTCGTCGGGCAATTCGGTCGAGAATTGGCTTCAAATAGTCTGGACAAAGGCCGGCTTCCAAGGCCGCGCGACCATCCGCAGTGGCCACGTATCGCGCGCGCGCGGTTTTTCTGGTTGCAATCGTGGGCAATATGAGCCGAAGACACTGGCCCCAGGGCGCAACATAGTAGTCTGCGATCTTGCGAGATAGTTCGAACAGCGCCGGAGGCAGTGTAGAAGCTTGCCCGTCGTGATCTAGAGAGAGGATTTCTTTAATGGAAGCAGGCTTTATCTCGGTCTCAAGATGATTATTCAGCGAGATGACGACCCCTTCCAGCACCGAACGTCCGAACGGGACCAGGACGCGACGCCCTATTGCTATGGTCTGAGCTAAGGTGACAGGGACGCGATAGGTGAAGGCCTTTGCGATATGGCGGGGCACGATAACGTCTGCATAGAGTGCCTCCATTCGGCGAGAAAGGGTCGAGGTCCCATCGGAATCCATGTCACATTCTAACAATCTGGCTGACGGTCTGGAAATGGGAAGGACACCGTCACATGGGTGTTCTCGCCAGGAAGGTTCCGATAAAACAGGGTCGTTAAGGGGAGAAATCAAATACCGATGCACTTCCGCCTAGTCCGACGCTATTCCGTCGGAGCTCCGGCGGTTGGCTGCTGAAAAGTATCCTGTTTGTTGGTGACTGTCGGTGTAGCACCACTCGCATCGGAGTTATTGACGGTACCTGATCCGTCATTCACAGAAACCTGGGAAGAATCGCCGACGGACAAGGTCCCTCGACCAGAGGAACCAGCTGTGTCTGAAGCAGCAGACGGAAGGAGCGGTTGGTCGTTACTTTCTCGCGCATCCAAACTCGAAGGATTGAGTTCGAGTCTTTGCATGTGAGTCTGCACGGCAGGTTTAAGTGCCGAAGCATCAGAAGTATAGAGAAGAATCTCCACGCGCCGATTCCTCGTGCGGCCCTCCTCTACTGTATTCGCGGCAGTTGGTTTGGTGTCACCGAGCCCCACTGCACTAATCCGTTCCGGTTCCACACCGCCCTTTTCTACGAGGTAACGGAGGACGCCGTTCACGCGCACTTTGGACAACTCCCAATTGCTTGGATACCGCGACTTGAGCGAAGGGCCGATCTCCACGTTATCCGTGTGGCCTTCGACTCGGATCATCCTCATGTCGCCACTGGTGCGCAGGTATTCAATCAACTGATCGAGCACTGTGTAATTTTCAGCTTTAATAGCCGCATCCCCTGAGTCGTAGTGCAGGAACTTCGCGAGGTTCCCAAGGTTGAGGCGGCTTTGCCCCGACGCATCCTGTATTTTTAGCTTACTGGATACTAAATCAACTGGAACCACTTGACTGGCCTGAGCGGTGGGCGATTCCGGAATAGCTCCTACCGACGACTGAATAATGGGTGCCGAATATCCGACGAGTTTGAACCGGTCTCCTTTGATAACACGGGTGTTTGCCTTGATGACTTTGGCGACTGCCGTGTGAGATTCCAGCGACAGCACCTTGAGTTGACCGATCTTTCGTGGTGGAAGCCCGGCACTGTGACGATGAATATCAAGGAGATCACCGACCTTCAGTCCGTCCTCCTTCCCTCGATCCAGATACACAACGTTTGACTGCGAAACCAGCGTCATCGTCCGGTCGGCCTGAAGCTCAACAATCATGCCCTCGAGGTCAGAAATGCTTGATGCGGAGCTTGTCTCTACATCTGGAACCGGCGCAATGAAACGCGCGACAGGGTCCCCTGGGGAAATCGGTCCATAGCTGAGCACGGCCTCTACTGTTGTGAGAGCATGATCAGCGGCAGTCACCTTCACAACCGCTGAACGATTCATGACAAAACCGAGGTATTCCTTTGTCACCGGATGGAACACCTTCCGAACCCGCCGGTAGACGGTAAAAAGATCACCAACTGTCACGTCGGTGGGGTTGTTGAGCTTGAGATAAAGAGAATCTCGCTTCCCCAGAAGCATGCGATTGCCCGTTGATTGATTATCACCCGTTATCAAGTTTACGGTTCCGTCGATCGGAGATGTTTTCTGAATGGCACCGCTGGAAAAGGCGAGAGCAGCCTCTGAAGACCGAACGGAATCAATCTCTGGTGCCTGTGCAAGTGCTTCGTCGAGTGAGACGCCGATTCCTGAACACAGGACCAAAATGAGGGACGTCAAGGTTTTCATAGGTAGATTCCTTCTGAGGCTGAGGCTAGTGTTGCTTGGAAAAACATAGCAAAAGACGCTGTGTTGTCAAGAATTTGAGGAGATTGGCAAGAGATTTGACGGGCCGCTCTTTCCGATGGTAACGTGGGGTCATGTCATTTTTTATTTTCAGGGATCGTGATTGACCGATGAATGATAAAGAAAAAAAGGATCAGCGTCTCTCCGGAGGATTCCGCCAAAAGGAACGAATCGATACGCAGATCCATCGGCGACGAAAGGTCAAGGCGTTTTCTCCTCTCGAATCGGAATGGGAGAGTTCACAGACTGGTCCATCCTCTTGTGGGGTGACGGACAAAGCGAAGAGATTAGGCATTGATGTCTAATCGTGAGTTGCAATAAGAACCTAACTACTCACCTACCCACCTCCCGTTCTCATATCGTCATGCCTAGGGCTTTCGGGTCTGCCGGAATTAGGTCCTTTGTTCGCTTGCTATCCCCAAGACCGGGGCACTAAGATTTTACACATCTGGCCTACAATACCCTTTCCGTGTCAACACTTTGTGAGAGAAAATTAAATGACCGGAACCGAAGTCCTTCTTGAATATTTGACGAAGTTTTTTCCGGTCTTTCTCTTTATCTTGGTAACATTGGCCTTTGGAGTAGTGACATTGCTCGTCAGTTATTTTGTGCAACCTAGGTACCCGGAACCGGAAAAATTATCGACCTACGAATGCGGGGCCGAACCATTTTCTGACGCCCGCATGCCGTTCCCCGTCAGATATTACATTTTTGCGATGTTGTTCGTCATCTTCGACATTGAAGTGATCTTCCTCTATCCGTGGGCCGTCGTATTCACCAAGATCGGAGTGATTGGGTTGATCGAAATGATGATTTTTATCGGATTGTTCATCGTGGCCTATGTGTATGCTTGGCGAAAAGGCGCGCTGGAGTGGGACTGAGGATTGTATGGGACTGATCCAGCTGGGACGACACGAGAAAGACGGGGCACCGGACGTCTTCACGGGGTCTCTAGAAAAAGCCGTAAACTGGGCGAGGAAGGGTTCTCTCTGGCCGATGACCTTCGGGCTCGCCTGCTGCGCCATCGAGATGATGGCCGCCGTATCTTCTCGGTACGACATGGATCGGTTCGGAGCAGGAGTATTTCGCGGTTCGCCACGGCAGTCGGATTTGATGATCGTCGCCGGGACCGTGTGCAGGCGTATGGCGCCGGTGATTCGAAAGATTTACGACCAAATGCCGGAACCCAAATACGTGATTGCGATGGGCTCTTGTGCCACCTCAGGGAACATCTATGACAGTTACAGTGTCGTGCAGGGAGTCGACCGATTTATTCCCGTTGACATCTATGTGCCCGGCTGCCCTCCGACTCCGGAAGCGCTCTTGGACGGCATCCTAAAACTGCAGGAGCGCATTATGCAAAAACGTGTGTTTGTGACTCAACCGGAGCAGGTCAAGGCCGGTCTGAAGGTCTGACGCGTCGTTATGCATCCACTGCTCCAGAGAATTCAGCAGACGTTTTCGATCGAAGTCACAGGTCTGGCTGAGTGGCGAGGCGATGTAGCGGTGACTGTCTCGCGAGACAAACTTCATGAAGTTGCTCAGTTTTTGCGCAACGATCCTGGGATGGATTTCGATTATATCGTCCATGTGAGCTCTGTGGATTGGCCCGACGACGAAGAGCGATTCGAAGTCGTGTGGGAGTTCTATTCGATTCGGAAGCGGCATCGTATTCGACTTAAGACGCGGGTGCCTGAATCGGATTGTGTCGTTGAGTCCTTGACCGATCTTTGGAAAGGTGCCGATTTTATGGAACGTGAAGTTTTCGACATGATGGGTATCCGGTTTCGAAATCATCCCGACCTTCGCCGGATTTTAATGCCGGATGACTATACCGAAGGCTACCCTTTGCGTAAGGATTTTCCACTTCGGGGCAAAGGCTGGCGAGACACGTTTGATTTTCTAGATGAAGTTCCACGATAGGGTGTTTCATCATCATGGCATTTGAAGATCAAAGAACCACTGTCTACAAGATCAACCCGGAGCATCCGGAAAGCGAGTCGCTTCCGACTTTGCGGACCGAGGAACTCCTGCTCAACATGGGGCCTCAACACCCCAGCACGCACGGTGTCCTTAAGGTGATCCTAGAGTTGGAAGGGGAACGGTTGGTGAAATCTACGCCGGTGATGGGATACCTCCACCGGGGAGTGGAAAAGCTTGCTGAAGACGGTACGTATCATCAGTTCATTCCTCATACGGATCGGCTCGACTATGTTTGCGCGATGTACAACAACTTCGCCTATTGCCGTGCTGTTGAAAAACTCTTGAAGCTACAAGTCCCGGAGCGGGCGGAATACCTCCGGACGATCGTTGCGGAGGTTCAGCGCATCATTGGGCATCAATTTTGGCTGAGCGCCCAGGCGCTTGACATCGGGGCCATGACCGTCTTTTTTTACTGTTTTCGGGATCGCGAAATCCTACTCGATTGGTTCGACGAGCTGTGCGGGGCTCGTCTCACGACGAGCTGGTACCGAATCGGTGGGGTTGAGCGGGATTTGACGCCCTCGTTGATCGACAAGCTCAAACAGTTTTTGAATTACTTCCCACCGAAGATCGATGAATATCAGGTGTTTCTCGAGAGAAACCGCATTTGGCTTGGGCGCACCAAGGGGGTCGCCGTGATCTCCGCCGAAGATGCGGTCAATTTTGGATTGAGCGGACCGGTTCTTCGCGGGTCCGGTGTGGACTATGATCTTCGCAAGTACGAGCCCTATAGTGCCTATCCAAAGTGCGAGTTCAACGTACCGGTAGGAAAAAACGGAGATACGTATGATCGCTATTGGATTCGGGTAATGGAGCTCTACGAGAGCGTTAAGATCATTCGGCAATGTCTCGAGCAGATGCAGGAAGGACCCATCATGGCGGATGTTCCCAGCGTGACGCTCCCGCCGAAAGAACGGGTTTTTACCAACCTGGAGTCGATGATCCAGCAGTTCAAGCTTTTCTCGCAGGGGTTTGATGCTCCACCTGGAGAAATCTACTGCGGCACAGAGGCGCACAAAGGAGAATTGGGTTTTTACATCGTCAGTACGGGAGGAGGAAAGCCCTATCGACTGAAGATTCGCGCCCCTTCGTTCGTGCACATGGGCGCGTTCGATCATATGGCCAGAGGATATATGATCTCGGATGCCTGTACCATTTTCGGGACGTACGATGTCGTGATGGGCGAATGCGACAGATAACATGTGAAATACGAGATGTGAAAAGTGAAAGGTAAAATCAGGGTTTTGCTTTATGGTTCACGTTTTCTCTTTCACGGAGAAGAATTATGGGTTTGAAACCGGCTACTAATCCGGATGTTGAAGCGGCGACGATTGAATTGAGCATCGACGGGAAATCTGTCACTGCCAAGGATGGCGTGTCGTTGTACGACGTCATCGCAATGACGGGCAAGATCATCCCGGCCATGTGCTATCACTATACGTTCGATCCGTTTGGTTCGTGTGGGATGTGTCTCGTCATGCAAGAGGGGAAGAAAGCTCCCGTTCGGTCGTGTACTGCCAAGGCGGCGGCGGGAATGGTGATCCGTACCGAAGGGGAAGATCTTTTTCTCGCCAGGAAGAAAGCCGTTGAGAAACACCTGTCTGTGCATCCTCTCGACTGCCCCGTGTGCGATGCGGACGGACATTGTGAACTTCAAGATATGGCGTTCCAACATGGCGTGACAAATCTAGCCAATGCCAAACAGAAATTCATTCCGGAAGATACACGCAGTCCCGTACTCGACTTCAACATGAATCGTTGTATTGCCTGTGCGGAATGCATCAATGTTTGCAAGGATGTGTTGATGATCGATGCCTTGCAGTTCATGAAAAAGGGTGGATTCAACCAGGTTGTGGCCAAGGGCGACCTCGCCCTCGATTGTGAATTCTGTGGAGATTGTTTAGCGGTCTGTCCGGTCGGTGCCATCACGAACAAGTTTTCCAAATATCTGTATAAACCGTGGCAGATGAAGACGACAACAACGACCTGCAATTACTGCGGGGACGGGTGCCAACTTTATCTGGAAACGAAAGATGAAGAGGTGGTTCGAGTCACCTCCCCGTTATCATGGAAGAACAAGTGGGGCGACCGATCGGAAACTGCCAAGGGCCACGGCGGCCTCTGCGTACGTGGACGTTTTGGGTTCGAATATTTGGACAGTAAGAGCCGGCTTACACAACCCCTGGTCCGCGAAGGGGGGCAGTTGGTGCAGAAGCCTTGGCTGGAAACTATGCATCTGCTCGTAGAGCGGTTGACCGAAATTAAAAGCAAATACGGTGCCGATGCCATCGGCGGCCTCGTGACGGCCCGCTGTACGAATGAAGAGCTGTATTTGTTCCAGAAACTCATGCGAGCTGGTTTTGGAACCAACCAGCTCGATAGTAGCGCCCGCTACGGCCATATGAACTTTGTGCTTGCGTCCAAACGTGCTGTGGGGCTTGGGAGAACACCGAATGATTGGGAAGATCTGACGAAAGCAAAAACGATCATTTTGATCGGCTCCAATATTACTGAGACGAACCCGTTGACTGCCGTGCGAATCAAAGAAGCCATACGGGTCTACAAAGCTCAGGTGGTGACGCTCGACGGGGCGATCACGAATATTGCGAAATTGGCATCGCACCCGTTTTTGATCAAGCCTGGGACCGAGGGAGCAGTGATCGATGGATTGGTCAAGGCGACCATCGACCAGGATTTAGTGGATGAGGAGATTGTTGCGAAACACCCTCACGCGTTTGAAGCGCTCAACAGCGCGGTGGAGAATGTTTCGTTGGAGCGGCTAGCGGCGCAGACCGGCTTGCCCGTAGAAGCCTTCCGAGAAATTGCGGCTATTTTTGCCGAATCGCCGAGATCGATCATCCTGTGCGGAGAAGGGATTGTCAGGCGAACGAACGGCTATCAGAACGTCTTGAAGCTAATGGATCTCGCCTGGATCACCGGCAAGCTCGGACGAGCAGGTTGTGGTGTGAACACAGTGACGGAGGAACCGAATGAACAGGGGGCCGTTGATATGGGCGCGGCACCTGAGTTTTTCCCAGGTCAGGCACGGTTTGATGACCAAGGAGTTCGGGACCGTTTCGCCAAAGCATGGGAAACGTCGCTCCCTCCTGTCGGATCAGGAGCACATCTCATTGAAATCTTGAAGCGGTGCAAGAGTGGGCAGATTAAAGCCCTGTATATTCTAGGGGAAAATCCGCTCGCCACCTTGCCGGCTTCGATGGAGGTCCGAGCCGCTCTCGAACGACTCGAACTGTTAGTCGTGCAAGATCCTTTTTTGACTGATACAGGGGAATTGGCTCATTTTGTGCTTCCCGCTTGCACCTATACTGAGAAGGACGGCACATTTACGAATCTTGAAGGTCGTGTGCTTCGCGTTCGTCAGGCAATGGATCCGCTTGGAGAGAGTCTGCCGGATTGGCACATCATGACAGCCCTTGCGAATGCCATGGGATGCCGATGGGAATACCAATCGGCCAATGATATTCAAGCCGAGATCATGAAGCTGTTGCCCGGATATTACAACCTTGGGCAACCTCGTAAAGTGGTGCCCATCCCAGACCAGTATTTGTCCGACGGCTACACAGCGGAGGTCAAGGCTCGTTATCAACAGACTCCGCCATCGGGAGAACACACGCGTCCCTTTTCCCTGTTGATGGGACAATTGTTAGTACACTCAGGAAAATTGTCGACGCAAGCGTCTGGGCTTATCAAGATTGCTCCGAACACCGGAAAACTGCGAATGAATATACGGGACATGGAGCGCCTTGGATTACAAGACGGTGCAAAGGTGCGTGTGACCTCGAATCGTGGCTCCCTTCAGCTCGGTGTGCAGCCGGATCAGTCCATTGCGCCAGGCACCTGTTTTTTTCCGGAACATTTTAATGAACCTCCGGTGAAGGACTTGATGCCTGTGTCGGTTGATGCCACGACCGGCGTCCCGTCGTTCAAGCAGATCTGGGTAAGTGTTGAACAGGCGTAAGCGGATATCTACGTCCGTGACGAGGAACCTACGATGAGTGTCGCCGCGCTGACCAAGAAAATCCTCCATGCCGCATTATTCTATGAGATTTGGGACGCGATGAAGGTCACGTTTCGACATATGCTTCATCGACCGATGACGTTTCAGTATCCGCGGGAGCAACGAACGATCCCAGATGCACATCGCGGTGCGCTTGGCTTGCTTCGATACGATGATGGACGCGAACGGTGCGTGGGCTGTGATCTCTGCGAGGTCGCCTGCCCTTCGCATTGCATCAAAGTGATCAGCGCCGAGGATACGGCCAGACCGCTTCAGCGTTACGCCAGTGAATTCTATATCGATATCACAAAATGTGTGTTCTGCGGCTATTGTGTCGAAGCCTGTCCGGTGAACGCATTGGCGATGACCAAGATGTACGAATACTCGACCCACGACAAACGCAGTCTGCTGTTCGACAAGAAGCGGTTATACGACATCGGCGAACGCCACCTCGATGATGGGAAGAAATATTTGTATGCGCACAACCAGGAGAAAAATGTCGAGCAGAGCCGCGAGTACCGCTACTATTTTCCACAGTCGGTACAGAAGTCGACCCAACCATCTCCCAAACATCTGAGCTGAGCCGCGCATATGATCGGAATGTTTTTCGCTTATTTTGCAGTGGTCAGTATTGCCGCCGGTGTTTTGACGGTGTCCTTGCGTCACCCTGTTCACTGCGCGCTCTCTTTGCTCGTGTTGCTCATGCACGTCTCCGGCCTGTTCATCCTCCTAAACGCGGAGTTCCTGTGGGCCGTGCAAGTCATCGTCTACGTCGGGGCCATTCTAGTGCTGTACCTCTTTGTGTTGATGTTGATGAATCTCAAAACGGATGAACGTTATTTCCACCCCTGGGCCCTGTATATTCTCGGACCCGCTGTTGTGGGGGGCGGCTACGTTCTGTCCCTTCTCTTGCGGTCTCCGTTTGATGGGGCAAAGGGAGATACTCCGGCCGCTGCCGTGCTGCAAGATGGGAATACATACGCCGTGGGCATCAAGATGTTCAGCGACCATCTCTTGCAGTTTGAGATCGTCGGTATCTTTCTGCTCGGAGCCATTATCGGCGCGATCGTCCTGGCCAAGACTCCGAAGCCGCTGGATAGGGAGAGAGAGCGGTTATGATTCCCCTGTCCGCCTATACAACCGTCAGCGCCATCCTTTTTATGACGGGACTTGTGGGTGTGCTTGTTAGGCGGAACTTCATCATTGTGCTGATGTCGGTTGAAATCATGATGAATGCGGCCAACATCAATTTAGTCGCCTTTTCACATTATTTGGAATCTATGGCAGGGCAACTGGTGGCTCTGTTCATCATCGCCATTGCGGCGGGCGAAGCGGCCGTTGGTTTGGCCATCATCATCGTCGTGTTCAGAAGCAAGATTTCTACGAACGTGGATGAAATGAACCTATTAAAGTGGTAGCAGGATGTGGATCATCACATCCAACGGTGCAGTCGGTGGCTCGTACCCCTCAACGTACCCTCAAGAGTACGCTTTAGGTTCCGGCACCGTGCAGCACGGTTGGCTAGCTGTGCATCCTCAGAATGACGCGAGACTGTGTCTGATTTGACTGATCTCCTTATCAAATTGATTCCTGTTTTCCCGCTGCTCGCGGTCTTTGTGAATGGACTGCTCGGGCACCGCTACTCTCATGACATGGCCCATCGATTGGCCTGGGGGTCGGTCGGCCTATCGTTTCTCTGTACGGTCGGCGTATTCACCGATGTCATGCGCACGGGAACTTCACATGAAGTTATTGTCTATCCGTGGATCTTCGGGGGTGATCTTGCGATCAATTTAGCGTACCTGGTTGATCCTCTGACCTGTGCTTGGTTGCTGGTCGTCACCGGTGTCGGGTTTCTCATTCACGTCTATTCCGTCGGTTATATGCATGGAGAAGCGGGATTCACGCGCTTCTTCACCTACATGAATCTATTCATGGTCTCCATGCTGCTTCTTGTGATGGGGAACAACTATGTCGTGCTCTTTATCGGTTGGGAAGGGGTAGGGCTTTGTTCATATCTCTTGATCGGGTATTACTACGACAAGGTTTCCGCCGCCAAAGCAGCATCCAAAGCGTTCGTCGTCAACCGGATCGGCGACGCGGGATTTCTGATCGCCATATTTCTTGTCTTTATCAACTTTAAGACTCTCGACTACACAAAGGTTTTTGCTCAGGCTGGGCAACTGTCTCCAGACATGGCCACCGCCATCGCTCTCTGCCTCCTCGTGGGTGCAATCGGGAAGTCTGCGCAACTGCCCCTCCACACATGGCTGCCCGATGCGATGGAAGGCCCGACGCCGGTGAGCGCATTGATCCATGCGGCAACGATGGTGACCGCCGGTGTCTACATGATCGTCCGTAATCACGCGATCTTTGATCTCTCGCCGTTCGCGATGTCGATGGTGGCGTTCGTCGGTGGAGGTACCGCTTTGTTTGCGGCGACCATCGGACTCGTCCAGACCGATATCAAACGTGTTTTGGCCTATTCGACGGTGAGCCAGCTCGGGTATATGTTTCTCGGTTGCGGGATCGGCGCCTATACGGCGGCCGTTTTTCATGTCATGACCCATGCGTTTTTCAAAGCGTTGTTGTTCCTGGCGGCCGGGTCGGTGATCCATGCCTTATCGGGGGAACAGGATATCCGAAAGATGGGCGGACTCAGCAGCCGAATTCCTTGGACCCATCGGTTATTTCTGATCGGCACCATTGCGATCGCCGGGCTTCCTCCGCTAGCGGGCTTCTGGAGCAAAGACGAAATTATGACCCATGCTTTCGCCAATCAGCGCTATCTTCTGTATAGCATGGCGGCTTGTGGGGCTCTGCTGACGTCTTTTTATATGTTTCGTCTGACCTATCTGACATTCTACGGTTCTTCTCGGATGGATCCTCATACGGCTGAGCATGTGCATGAATCTCCGATGGTCATGGTCAGCCCCTTAATGATCCTTGCCTTTCTCTCGATCGTGGGAGGATTGATCTTGGGGTTTCCTCCGGAGCATGGCTGGCTGCATGGATTTTTGGGACCCGTCGTCGGGGTTGGGGGCGAGCATGAGGCCGGTGCCGGCATAGTAGTTCTATTGATGAGCAGTGCGCTCGTCATTGCCTTGATGGGATGGGGAGTCGCGCATTTTCTCTATGCTGTGAGCCCGGCGACTGCGGAAGGATGGGCGGAGAGATTTTCCGCTGCGTATCGGATCCTATTGAACAAATATTATGTTGATGAGCTCTATGATCTCATTTTCGTCGAACCGCTCAAACGTCTGGGCGCCATGCTTGACTGGTTCGATCGTGCGGTCATAGATGGTCTCGTGCGCGGAGTGGAACGGATCGCCGATTGGGGCGCTTCCGGCTCCACATGGATCGAGAAGCACATCGTCTATGCTGGGCTCAACGTGATCGGCTATGGAAACCATCTCGCGGCCCGTGAAGGTCGGAAGATGCAAAGTGGAGTGGTCCATCATTATGCCGCCATCATCGTGGCGGGGCTCTTCCTTCTGGCTCTTGTCGTTCAATTGTTTGCGCAGATGTAGATCTTAACCCGACTAAGCTGCGTCCATGCTCGAAGAACTCACAGCCGGATTTCCGATTCTGTCCTGCATTCTATTTCTCCCGGTTGTCGGGGCGGCGGTGCTCTGGGTGATCGACGAAGAGGACATGGTCCGGACTTCAGCCCTCACCATTGCGTTGGTGGAGCTTGCGCTCTCTGTATTTGTATTACTGCGTTTTGTGCCGGAATCGGCCGCCATGCAGTTCACAGAGCGTGTCCGATGGATTCCTGCGCTAGGGATCAGCTACCACCTGGCAGTCGATGGAATCAGCGTATTGTTCGTCGGGCTCACGGCTTTTCTGACGGTCTTGGTGGTGATCTACTCATGGGATACGATCCGACACCAAATCAAGCTCTACATGATGTGTCTGTTGGCGCTCGAGACGACGACGATGGGCATCTTCGTGTCCCTGGATTTGATCCTGTTCTTCGTGTTCTGGGAGCTGATGCTGATTCCCAGCTACTTCCTGATCAAACTCTGGGGAGGGGGGGCCGAGCGTCACTATGCCGCGCTGAAGTTCGTCCTGTATACGCTCTTGGGCAGTGTATTCATGCTGGTGGGCATCGCGTTGCTGAACATCAATTACCATCAATGGGCTTCGTTGCATCACACGGATCAGATCTATTCGTTTGATCTGCTCGATCTCCTGATGGTGCCGATTCCGGTCTCTCAGCAACTCGTCATCTTTTGGCTGATGTTTCTAGGATTTGCGTTCAAGGCTCCAGTGTTTCCCTTCCACACATGGCTGCCTGATGCGCTGTTGGAGGGTCCGATCGGAATGGCCGTGGTCTTGGTGGGTTTGAAAATGGGCACGTTCGGTTTTATGCGCTTCAGCATCCCCTTGCTCCCCGATGCGTCGAAAAGCGAGACGGTTGTCATGGTCGTGATCGTGCTCGGACTCTGCGCGATTCTCTATGGAGCTTGGATGGCTTTGGTTCAAGCCGATTTTCGGCGCTTGCTGGCCTACAGTAGCGTCAGCCATCTTGGCTTTATCGTCGTAGGGTTGTTTGCGTTGAACTACCAGGGTTTGCAAGGCAGCTTGCTCACGATGATCAATCTGGGCTTCAGCACGGCGGGGCTCTTCTTTATCGCCGGGTTTCTCTATTCTCGGCAGCAGACGACTCAGTTGGCGGCATTCGGGGGGATGGCGAAGCAAATGCCTCTTCTGGCGACCTTCTTTCTCATTATCGGACTCGCGTCGATCGGACTTCCCGGCACCAACGGCTTTGTCGGTGAGTTTCTCATTCTTTTGGGGGCGTTCACAGCCAAATGGTGGTTCGGCGGCGTCGCCGTTCTAGGAGTGATTTTCGGGGCGGCATATTTTCTCTGGTACTACGAACGTTCGATGCTAGGGCCGTTGGGTGCGGCAGTGAAGGGGACAATGAGCGACTTGCAGCCGCGCGAGACGATCATTGCAGTATCATTGTCAGTCATGATTCTCTGGATAGGACTCTATCCGTCACCGTTCCTACGAATCATGAACGGATCTGTCCAAGCGCTCGTTGATCGAGTCTCTCAGGAGACGAAGGTGTCGCTAGAAGGCAACCGATTCGGGAGAGGGTATTAGGTCGCGCCATGGGAGAGTACGCACTGCTCTATATCCTGTTTGCTCCCTTCGCGGGAGCCTTGGCACTGATTTTTGTGTCGAATCGACAGCCCCTGCTCGTTCGAAGTATCGCCTCAAGTGCCGCGTTTGTCTCGCTACTGGCGTCGTTCTATCTCTTTTATGCTTATGATCCGGTGAAAGGCGGATTCCAGTTCGTCAAGAAGTATGAATGGTCGAAACAGCTCGGCATTTCATTGCATCTTGGTGTGGATGGGATCGGGACGCCTCTTGTGCTCGCCTCATCCATCTTGTTGTTTGCCGGCATCTTCGTCTCGTGGCATATCAAGGACCGCACCAAAGAGTTTTACATCTGGCTGCTGATCTTGGCCGCCGCCACGATCGGCGTATTCATGTCCCTCGATCTCTTCTTCCTCTATTTCTTCTACGAGATGTCCGTCATCCCGATGTACTTGTTGTTGGGGATGTGGGGCAGCCACACCAAGAAGTATTTGGAGATGACCGATCCTGAAGATCTGAAATTGCGGGACTCAGTCGGATTTATCCTCAACTTTGGATCGAACAGCAAAGAATACGCGGCAATGAAACTGGTGCTCTTCCTGTCCGCGTTTGCCGTCGTCGCGCTCATGGGCATTTTACTCATCTATAAATACTCCGGCCTGAACACCTTCGATATCCTGGTGCTCCGTGAGCAGGCCAATCTCATGAATATCCCCGCGCTCGGCACGACGTTGGACAGGATCATCTGGGTGTTGGTGTTCTTCGGCTTTGCGTCGATCGCTCCGATATGGCCGTTGCACTCGTGGTCTCCGGTCGGCCATGCGGCGGCGCCGGCCGCAACCAGCATGCTTCACGCGGGTGTCTTGATGAAGCTCGGGCACTTTTCCATTATTCGGGTGGCCTTCGAAATTCTCCCTGAAACGACCAGGGAACTGATGCCGATTGCTGCCGTTCTTTGCATGTTCAGCATTATTTATGGCGGCTTCGTCGCATTTTACGCCAAGGACACCAAGTATGTGATCGGCTATTCCAGTTCCAGTCACATGGGCTATGTGTTCTTAGGCATGGCGGCGTTGAATTACATCAGCTTGAGCGGCGCCGTCATCTATATGTTCGCCCATGCCATGGCGACCGGCATGCTCTTCGCGATGGCCGGGTGGGTTTATGATCAGACCCATACGCGCGACATCCCCTCATTGGGCGGCCTTTCGAACAAGATGCCGTTCATCTCGGCGTGTTTTGTCGTAGGTTGTATGGCGTCGATCGGGATGCCCGGCACGGTGAATTTTATCGCGGAAATCATGATCATCGTCGGGAGCTGGAATAAGTATCCCCTCCAAGTGATTGTCGCCATGCTGGGCATCGTTCTGACCTTGGCGTACCTGTTCAAAATGATGCGCGGACTTTTTTACGGCCCCATGAACCAAAAGTACAGTCATGCGCATGATGCGATTTCTACGGTCGACCGTCTGCCTCTGTTGATCATGATCTCGATCAGTATCGGGTTCGGGATTTTTCCGATGCATTTATATGATGTCGTTCGTTCCGGAGTGGATCCATTGGTCGCGAGGATTATGCTCGTGGTTCCAGTCGCGGAAACAGGTGAAGGGTTGGGGATGACGGGTAAGGCGACAACACCAGACATGAGTTCTACCCCGGTGACGGCACACAAGCCCATACCCTATACGCCTCAGGTCTCACGAGAGGGTCGAGAATGACGTTTTCGTTGAACATGACCTTTTCCGATCTGCTGCTCTTATTGCCGGAGATCTTCCTGACCTGCTGGCTTTGTGTCGTCCTCATCGTCGATTTTTCCCTTCCGCGCTTACCCAAGGAGCGACTGGCCTATCTCAGTATTGCCGGTCTTGCGGTCACACTCGGTTGTTTGGGGTGGTTTGACCTCAATCATATTTCCGGCACACTCTTCGGCAATATGTTTGTGCTGGATCGCATGGCGATCTTTTTCAAGATCTTTATTCTTGGGGCTACGATACTCGTCATCCTCGCCTCAATTGAGTACGTCAATCGCTTCACTCTTTTCAAGGGGGAGTATTATTGTCTCGTCGTCATGGCGGCACTCGGCATGATGTTTATGGCGTCCGCCAACGATCTCCTGTCCGTCTTCGTCAGCTTGGAGTTTGCGACGCTGGGGTTCTACATTTTGGTGTCGTATCTGCGTGATGATTTGGCTTCAAACGAAGGAGGCCTTAAGTTTTTTATCCTGGGTGTCTTTGCGGCCGGTCTGCTCGCCTACGGGATCAGCCTCGTCTACGGTGAAACCGGCAAGCTTGTCTTTTCTGAAATGGCGTCCGCTCAGGCAACACCCGGCTTGATCATTGGGTTTCTACTGATCTTTGCCTCCCTTGGATTTAAGATCGGCGCCGTTCCATTCCACTCATGGATTCCCGATACCTACCATGGTGCTCCGACTCCTGTGACGACCTTTTTGTCGATCGCTCCAAAAGCTGCGGCCTTCGCGATTTTGCTCCGCATTTTTCTGGTGGCGTTGGTGACGTTCAAGCCGCTATGGGTGTCCTTCCTGGTGGCTGTGTCTATCCTGTCGATGACCTATGCCAATATCGTGGCCATTGCACAACGCAACATAAAACGGTTGCTGGCGTACTCGGGCATCGCCCAAGTAGGGAATGTGTTGATCGGTCTCGCGGCGGGCACCAAAATGGGAAGCGATGCCATTTTGTTTTATCTTCTGGCGTACCTGTTTGCCAATATCGGTGCCTTCGCCGTCGTGATTGCGGTCGGTCAGGCCATTGGAAGAGATGAAATCGAGGATTACCGAGGCTTAAACAGACGGTCGCCGTTTCTAGCGTTCGCAATGTTGCTGTTCCTGCTGTCTCTGGCCGGTGTGCCACCGCTGGCGGGGTTTGTCGGCAAACTCTACATTTTCGTGGCGGCCATCAAAGAAGGCCTGTATACACTGATTGCGGTCGGGCTG
>JAICWG010000230.1 GCA_025934915.1 Nitrospira sp. | reverse complement strand
GCTGCTCCTCCCGACCTGGCCAAGCGCCTCTATGAACAGGTCGCGACTGATCTGCGGGCATGCGGAACATCGGTGGAAACCGGTATCTTTGCCGCGCATATGAGCGTGCTATTGGTGAACGACGGGCCGGTGACATTTGTGATGGACAGCCGCGAGAGGCGTTAGTCCAGAACTCAAGGTTTGTTGTCGGAGTTCCGATAGAATCGACAAGAGTGGAAAGCGGTTCATCATCGAGATCTGATATACTGAGTTCAAGCCTCATCGGCCTTCGTAGGAGGTGGAGATGGGCACTCAAGTTCCTCCACGGCACCCGCTTCGGCAACTCTTCGGTGCGTTAACCGAAAAGAGCTTTACGGAACACCTTGGTTGGCCTGACGCCAAGGTCACATCGTACGTCTCCAACCTCCTGGTCGATTTTACTCATACGGAGCAACTCTATAAGATCACAAATCGACAGAACCAGCCGGTCGATAACGTCGTCGATTTGCTCTTTGAATCGGAAGTCATGCTCGAAGCCCAGTCGCTGGACCGTGAGCGGGATGTCCATCGTCACATTGGGGATTTCACTCTGTTCATGGCCGGACTGTTTCCAGAGTACCTTCGACGGCTCAAATCAGCCGGCCCGATCTATCACAAGGACTTTCTTGTGGACTATGTGAAAACAGGGAAACGGTCCTACGGGATCGTGGCGAAAATCGGACGCGATGATGCCGAAACCAATTTGCCCTTGTTTCAAAAATTATCCGAGAACTTCGAACTCTGCGTGACGGGTCTGGGATTTGTGCGGTCTGATCTGGATCGCATGCAAGATCCCGCCTATCGAAAGACCCGGGATCTGCTCTTGAATTGAAATCCGTCCGTCCCATCATCCTCGCGCACGGGGGTGCCGGCTCTCGTGCAGTGACCCCACCACAAGCTGCCTGTCTACGTGCCGCCTTGCAAGTCGGCTATCATTTACTGGCTCGTGGCAGCTCAGCTTTGATTGCCGTCGAACACACCATTCGTGTCCTCGAGCGCAGCGGCCTCTTCAATGCCGGGAAAGGATCGCGCCTACAGTTAGATGGCGTGCAGCGGATGGATGCATCCATCATGGAAGGGGATAGTTTGCGCGCCGGGGCGGTGGCTTCCATCGAAGGCATCATTCATCCCATCACCGCAGCACGCCTCGTGATGGAAGAAACGGATCATGTGTTGCTCGTCGGCCCGATGGCTGGCAAGTTTGCGCACCATTTCAAAGTTGAGCGGCATCGGCTGGTAGGAAAGCCGCTCCGGTTTTCCTACGAAACGGCTCTCCAAAAAATCGCACAAAATCGGGAAAAGCACGGTACGGTTGGAGCCGTCGCACTCGATCGAACCGGGACGGTGGCCGCCGGCGCCTCGACCGGTGGGATTGATCGCATGTTACCCGGACGAGTCGGGGACACGCCGATCATCGGCTGTGGGGTGTATGCGGATAATGAAACCGGCGCCGTATCGATGACGGGATTGGGCGAGAGCATCATGCGCTTGGCCGTGGCCAAAGAGATTTGCGACCGCTTAACCAAAGGGAACACACCGGCAACTGCTGCGCGACTCGTGTTGAAGAAGTTGGTTGCTCGGATCGACGGATCTGCGGGATGCCTGGTCCTCACTCCTCAGGGACAATTCACCATTCGTCATTCCACCCCGCATATGATGGCCGGCTACTGGGCCGGATGCGGAACCCCCGTGATCAAAGATTCCTTCCGATAGAGAGCACCATCTGGATGAAAGCCTTAGTTTAAGAGGAATACTTCGGCCTAGAAATTATTAAGTCTACTTGTGGAATCGTGGCGTCCAGGACTCGATCAAATCACGCTCAAAGTCCTGCTCTTCTTCATCTACTTCATCCTCCTCAGGAATGATGGGTCTCAGTACCGTGAGAGTCTTTCCATAAGTACCCAGGCCAATGACCTCTTCAATGAGTTTCCATTCAGGACCAGCTCCATACCAAGCATGGATACTCGATATGCCTTCCATCCGATCGGCTTCAAGAACTCTTTTCTTGTTCTGATTGAAGGTGTATGTGTGGCTAGATCTCGGAACTGGTTGTGCTTTTTTAAGCCATTCAAGTTCTTGGAAGGCTTTGAGAGCATCAGACATCGCACAGAAATCTATTGATAGGCCGGTACTTACCACAATGGCTACAGGATAATCCGCGAATTTCACATAGCGTATTGCGGTGGCCGGTAAGGAGGTGACGCAGAGAGATGAAAGTTCCTCAATTGCCTCAACACCTGGTTCGGTGTTCCTAACCGCAACAGAAAACAGTTTGCTTGGCATCAATAGGCCGGCCGAAAATGAATCTGCTTCCTTCTCATATACGTTGTCCGATCGAAACCCGGCTTGAGATTCGTGGATACCGGTTACATCCAAGACGGCTTCGATGTGTCCCGGAAGGAGGTAATGCCCTAATTCGTGGCTGATGCTGAATCTTTGAAAACCTGGACTATCAATATGTGTCGCATACGCAATTGCGTATGCTTCGCCGACACGAAGAAGCATGCCCGATGCGCCCTTTGATTTGGCTGGCTTTGCGTGGATTTCAATTCCGAGATCCTTTGCAATGATGACTGGGTCGACAGGTAGGCTTGCAAGATTGTGGTCAGAAAGGAATCGTTCGGCGCGGCGAGTAGCATCTTCATAGCGGTCAAAGGCGTTACTCATTGGATTTTCGATGGCTAGCTTTGCTTCGTTCGGCGAGCTTCTCAATCATCTCTTTCGCAAAGGTACGATCGGCGGCACTGAGGCGTTCTATATCGCGATGTAAACGATCAGCGCCTGCGAGTTCTTCGGGGTGATCAACACGGCCGAGCAGGTAGTCAGTGGTTACATCGAGTGCATCCGCCAATTTTCGAAGATTATCGAACGACGGTTTCCTCGTCCCGGTCTCAAAATGAGAGATAGCTGAAGCCTGCAGACCAGATTTTTCGGCCAGTTCTCCCTGAGTGAGTTTTCGTCGTTCTCTTGCTTCCCTAAGTCTATCGGGGAAGCTGGCCAAGGTTCTGCTTGACTGTGACATGACGATTTCGTATTATTAAAGATGACTGGTCCGTAATTCTATTACGGACCATTTCTTGTGTCCAGAATAATGACGAACTCGTCAAAGTATAGATGACTCATTCGGCACATTCAAGTATGTTGGTGAGAATGAACCAGGGGCAGAAATGAGCGAATCAGGGACGGAGAGGTTCCAGATTCTGTCTCTGGATGGTGGAGGTATCAAGGGTTTGTTCTCAGCCTCGGTGCTTGCGAAGTTAGAAGATGATCTTGGTGTTTCGATTGTGGATCACTTTGATCTCATAGTTGGTACTTCAACAGGCGGACTCATCGCACTGGGACTCGGAATGGGCATGAGACCTCATGAACTCGTCAGATTTTATGTGGAAAGCGGCCCAAAGATCTTTCAACACTCTTTCGGACTTCGATCATTCACCCATTGGATCTATCGGAAATTCCCTCAGGCTCCGCTTCGGGACGCATTCCAGGGATGTTTTAAGGATAAACGGCTTGCTGACTGTACAACTCGACTTGTGATCCCTTCATACAACCTGGGAGACGATGACGTTTATCTCTTCAAGACTCCGCACCACGAGAGACTCAAACGTGACTACAAGGTTCCCTTGTGGAAAGTGGGGTTGGCAACAACTGCAGCGCCAACCTACTTTTCATCCTTCCAAGAGCTTGATTCACTCCGTCTCATTGATGGTGGTGTCTGGGCCAACAATCCGACGCTCGTAGGCATCGCCGAAGCCGTGAGTCTGCTGCGAGTTCCGATTCAGAATATCTCTGTCCTGAGTATGGGGACATCAGATCCCGTGAGATACCGGCGACGCTCATTGGATTGGAGCGGGAGGCTGGCTTGGGCTGAAAACGCCGTTGATATTGTTATGCGGGGGCAGAGCCTTGGGATCCATAAACAGGCGGTCCATCTTCTAGGTGACGACAAGGTAATCCGGATCGACCCACGAGTGCCTGAAGGATTGTTTGCGCTTGATCGCCTCACTATAGACAGTCTGCTTTCCAAGGCCGCTCATGAAAGTCGGATCTTTTCGCCAACGTTCGAACAAATGTTCTTGTCACACAAGGCTTCACGATATGAACCGCTTTACAAGTAACGAAAGGAGGCGCGTGATGCTGGTACAAATGAAAGAGCAGCTGGGCCGGGTACTTAACTATATTGCCGATTCTCTCGACATGCCGGAAACACTCCAGGAACAGGCAGTCGTGAAGTACCAGGAGGTCGGCCGTTGGCTCGCAGATACTGAATCGCCGCTCCAAGGGAATACTCCCGATGTGTATCCTCAAGGATCGGCCCGACTGGGAACGCTGACAAAACCTGTGACGGACCGGGATGAGTATGACATCGACGCCGTAGCACTGCTGCAAGTTAAGAAGCAGAGTATCTCCCAACAAGAGCTCAAACAGCGAATCGGCGACCGCCTGAAGCAACATCCCGAGTATCGTGTGATCTTGGTGGAGAAGCGTCGGTGCTGGACGCTGAATTTTGAAAGTGGTCTTCATGTGGATGTCTTGCCGGCTATCCCAGATGAGGAAGGACTGCCTGAAAGCATCTTGATCACAGACCGAGAACTGACCCGGTGGCAGCATAGCAATCCCAAAGGGTATGCGGACTGGTTCTGGTCGAGGATGAAGAGCATATTTGAAGAGGAGAAACAGACAATTGCCAAAGCATTGCAGGCAGAAGTCGAGGCTGTACCGGACTGGAAGGTCAAGACCCCGCTTCAGCGCGCGATCCAATTGTTAAAACGGCATCGCGATCTCCATTTCCAGCATGACCAAGATGACAAGCCAGCATCGATCATAATCACAACTCTCGCCGCTTGGTCCTACCAGGGGCAGATGACTCTTCTCGATGCGCTTACTAGCATGGCTTGCACCATGCCAGATCATATTGAATTGCGGAAAGGGGTCTATTGGATCGCCAACCCTGTGAACGGGGGTGAGAATTTTGCTGATAAGTGGAAGGAAAATCCTCAGCGACGGCATAAATTCCGCACCTGGCTTAACAAAGTCAATGACGACCTGAAAACTCTAGGCGATGTTCGAGGAATACCGGAAATAGCTCAAACACTTGGTGCTTCGTTTGGTTCGCCTGTTACCAGGGAAGCACTTACGCGTCTTGCTGACACTTTTACGCAACAGCGGAAATCGGGGCAACTTTGGATGGCATCTGGAACAGGGATGTTAGGGACGACTGGGGCCGCCAGAGTGCGGAACCACACTTTCTATGGCGGCATGGCCGAAACCGAAAAGCATTAGTCTTCCACTTCAGGAAGCAGCGCTGCGCTGGCTGTTCCCCGAATCCTCTGCTTGGATTCGCAGAAGTGAATTGATATGGCAAGGGACGCTTACGCCGTCTGTGCTTAGCCTGACTTATAAGGTACGCCTCCGCTACAAGTTAACCGGTAGTCCTGAGATTGAGGTACTAAGTCCACGTCTTCAAAAAAGAGGATCGGAAAGTCCACCGCACCTTTATCCAGGCGAAAGGCTCTGCTTATATCTCCCATGCGTCGGTGAATGGAATAAAACCATGATGTTGAGCCAGACAATCATTCCCTGGACATCCGAGTGGTTACTCAACTACGAGATATGGCTTTCGACTGGAGCGTGGTGCGGAGGAGGACTCCACCCTAATAAAGAGGGCGCTTCCGGGTTCAGCATGGGTACAGATCGAGCCCTCCGCAGTGGAAGTAGATGGCCGTCTTGAAGTGCTCGATGTTGCGGAAACCGCAGGCCATGCTCTTGATCTTCTGAATCTGGCTCTTGAGTCCCTCACTCATC
>JAICWG010000136.1 GCA_025934915.1 Nitrospira sp. | reverse complement strand
TTTGTTCGATTTTGCTTTCTGCATGGTCATGCAACGCCTCCCTCGTTGGCACAACCATTGACTCATCAACGGCTTGTCAACTCAATAATTGAGTTTGGACCCTAGTTCGATTACGACTTCAAATCACACCACGTTAGGATACCTTGGCATACGAACTCAACCCCCGAAGTTTCTCATACCTTGACAGACCACGAGAGGGAAATGTATATGTATCTCAATCCCTACCGGAATAATAAAGAATGAAAGTGTCCAAGCGCGCCACATATGGAATTATGGTAGCCGTTGATCTTGCGATACATGCAAGCGAGACCCCGATTCAAGCACGAGCCATCGCGAGGCGCCACGGGATTCCCGTCCGTTTTCTCGAACAAGTTCTCCATGCGATGAAGAAGGCCAGCTTAGTAGAAAGCCAACGGGGTCCCCAAGGAGGGTATCTCCTCACGCATGAACCAGCGACGATGTCGATCGCCGATATATTCGAGGCGTTGGAAGGGCCGGTCTTTCATCGGTCATTTGTCGGTCAACGGACACGTGATCGCCATGCGACCAAGCCCGAGCTGCTGTTAGATGATGTCTGGGAGCAGGTTCAGCAGGCAGAGCGAAAAGTTCTCGAAAACATTACTATCGAACACTTGGCAATGCGTCTACGGACAATCGACGCTCAACGCAATCCAATGTACCACATTTGACTTAGAAGACTCCTCTCCTGAGGAGGCAAGGAGATCGGTATATGAACTCAGTTGAATCCCTCACCATCCACAAAATTGTCACGAATCCGATTCCACCGCCCATCCTGGAAGAAATAGAAACCTTCGAGGTTGAAGCCCTGCGAACATTGTCCGGAGAAATCTCTACCGATCTCTTCAAGCCTTTCCGCCTGCAATACGGCATTTACGGTCAGCGTCAGCCCGGTGTGCAGATGGTCCGCATCAAGATCCCGTTCGGCGGCATCACCGCGAATCAGTTGCGACGTGTGGCGGAGCTTGCCGACCGCCATGCAACCGGAGTCGGCCACGTCACGACGAGACAAGATATTCAGATGCACTTTGTGGAGCTAAAGGATGTGCCCAGCATCATGCGAGGACTAGCCGAAGTCGGCCTGACCACCAGGGAGGCCTGTGCCAATACCGTGCGGAATGTGACGGCCTGCCATCTAGCTGGCGTGTGCCAAGGAGAAGTATTCGATGTGACTCCCTATGCGAAGACAGTCGCCTATCATCTGTTGCGAAACCCCTTGAACCAAAGTCTGCCACGAAAGTTCAAAATTGCGTTTTCCGGCTGCAAGCATGACTGTGCTCTGACTCCCATCCACGATATCGGTCTGTTGGCCGTCAAACGAGCCGACGGAGAAATCGGCTTTCGAATGGTGGCAGGTGGAGGGTTGGGTTCTGCTCCGCGGATCGCTCAACTTCTTCGCGAGTTCACACCGATGGAGGAGCTGATTCCCAGTATCGAGGCCGTTATTAAAGTCTTCGATATGCTCGGCAATCGAAAAAATCGAAACAAGGCTCGGATGAAGTTCGTGATCGACAAACTGGGATTTGCCGAATTCAAACGCCGCTGGGAAGCAGCCTATGTCGCGATGGGACACACGCTTCCCAAAAACGGACCTTTGACCCTGCTTCAGCACCAGGATGACCTCTCTCGGCTCATTATGCCGACGAAAAACGGTGTGGCAAATGGAAGCGGGAATGGGAATGGTAACGGGACTCACCCCATTGGCCACGAAACGTCGTTTGAGATGTGGAAGCGAACCAACGTCGTCAAGCAGAAACAAGATGGGTATGTCACAGCGGCCATTAAGTTGTTCATGGGGGACATTACGGCTGAACAAATGCTGTTCGTGGCTGATCTGGCTGAGCGCTATTCCAACGGAAATCTTCGCACCACGATCAATCAGAATCTGGTCATCCGATGGGTTCCTGCCGATCAAATCCCGCACTTCTACGAGGATCTGGCGTCCCGCGGGTTGGCTGATCCAGGCGCTGAACTGGTTGAAGACATTATTGCTTGCCCCGGCACAGACACATGTGGTCTTGGGATCACGTCGTCCAAAGGCCTTGCACGAGCGCTGGCCGAGGTGTTTCCAGCAGGCCGTGTTCCGGAAGATCTCCAGGATGTGAGCGTGAAGATCAGCGGTTGTCATAATTCCTGCGCACAGCATCACATTTCAACGATCGGGTTGCATGGAGTTGGAAAACGCCTCGGTGACCATGTTGCCCCATACTATGAATTGCATCTCGGTGGTTCAGTGAACGGCACGGCCAAGATCGGCCAGATGACCGTGAAGTTGCCGGCGAAGGCCGTACCAGCGGCGATCTCTCATTTGATCGACGTGTATCGGCGTGACCGCCAAACGAACGAGAATTTGCCGAAGTTCATCGCGCGCGTCGGGAAGAGCAAGCTGAAAGACGAGTTGATCCCGTACACCATCGTGCCTTCTTATCAAGAGGATCCCACGTTCTATTATGATTGGGAGGGAGATGAAGAATTTATTCTCGAGGATCTCGGCCCAGGCGAATGTGCCGGCGGTGCGCTGGACATGATCGAAAACGGCATCCTGGAGGCCGATCAAGAGCTCTACCAAGCGAAGCTGCTCGTTGAGAAGCATCAATATTCCGTATCGGTGAACAAATCCTATCGAGCCGTACTGGCTGCCGCCAAGGCACTGCTGGTAACAGAAGGATTGGAGCCCTCAACGGACTCCGAAACGTTCATCGAGTTCGATAGCAGGATTGCGCAGATAGGTATTGTGCCATCCATCTATCGAGACCTCAGCCAGAAGGTCGGTGATCTGGGACCAAAAGAGACGTCGGCTGAATCGGCCCGGGAAAAGATGGCGTTCGCCAAGGGATTTGTCGATGCCTGTCGTGCGGCAACGGATCAGATGGGGAAGGATCTGAAGCTGTCGGCCGTGAAAGAAGAAATGTCTCCAGTTGCTCCTGCACCGGTTGAAACCAAACCAGTTGCTCCTGCTCCGGCTGGTGCGCCTATTTACGACTTGCGTGGCGTGGCATGCCCAATGAACTATGTGAAGACGAAGTTGAAACTGGAAATGATGGACGCCGGCGAACACTTGGAAGTGTGGCTCGACGCAGGTGAACCGATCAAGAACGTGCCGATGAGTCTTAAGAATGACGGACATAAGGTGCTGATACAGGAAGCGTTGGAACCGGAAGCCTCGCATTATCGGATTCTGGTGGAGAAGGTCGAAGGGTAAGGGATCTGATTCGTCATGACAGCACGCGACCAATCCAAACTCACCGGAGAGCTTAAGGAATGGAGTGCCTCGTTCGAGACGAAGCAGCCTCAAGATGTATTGGCGGCTGCTCTCGAGCGATACAGCGGAAAGATTGTTGTGGCTTGTAGCTTCGGAGCGGAAGACGTGGTTCTCGTCGATATGGTGCATCGCATCAATCCCACGGTGCCGTTGTTTTATCTCGATACCGATTTTTTATTTCCTGAAACCTATGCCACGCGGGACCGAGTGATTGAGCGGCATGGGCTGATTCCGGCACAGGTCATCCAGGTGAAGTCCCTGCTCACACCGCAGATACAAGCAGAATCGTACGGCGAGGCGCTGTGGGCTCGAGATCCGGACCAGTGCTGCCGGCTGCGGAAAGTCGAACCACTGACCCGCGTTCTGCGGGGATACGACGCATGGATTACCGGAATTAGGCGTGACCAAGCCCCGTCCCGGGCGAATGCCGGGTTGATCGAGTGGGACCAGAAATTTGAATTGATCAAGATAAACCCACTGGCCCGGTGGACATGGACCGATGTGTGGACCTACATCAAGGTCTACGAAGTTCCGTACAACCCCCTGCACGATCAGAATTATCCCAGCGTCGGCTGCACCTACTGCACCACCCAAGTGGCGCCCGGCGATGATCCTAGGGCCGGTCGCTGGAAGAATTTTGCCAAGACCGAGTGTGGACTACACAAGTCGTAACATGCCGATTCAAGATATCCTCGCCAAGATTGCAAAAGGCCCGAAAGCCTCCAAGGATCTTACATGGGATGAGTGCAAACAGGCGATGAAGGCATTGATTGAAGGTGAGGCCACGCCGGCGCAAGTGGGGGCCTTTCTCATTGCCATGCGATTCAAGATGGAATCGGTCACCGAATTGGCGGCGCTGACGGCTGCAGCTCGGCGATATGTGCTTCCACTCACTGTCTCGCGTGACTTGGCCCTGGTGGATGTCCCGACTTATGCCGGGAAGCAGGACACGTTTCATGCGATTGTTGCCGCGTCTATTGTCGCAGTTGCAGCCGGAGCTGCAGTCTTGATGCACGGCTATGACGGCATTCCTGACCGATCGGGCAGTGCCGGAGTGCTGAAAGCCATGGGCATTCCAGTTGATGCCGATCCCAAACTGGTTTCCGAAGACGTGAACAGGAAAGGTTTTGCCTACCTGGATATCGGACTGTACCATCCACCCCTCTATCGCTTTCTGGAGATGCGTCAAGAGCTCGGAGTCAGGAATGTGTTCCATCCGATCGCCAGGCTTCTGAACCCGGCTCGGGCGGCGGTGCAAGTCGTGGGATTGACGCATCCGCCGCATTTTGAAAAGACAGCCGAAGCCTTGCGAATTCTCGGGTGTCGACGAGCATTGGTGATCCGTGGCGTCGAGGGCGATCCGGAGTTGTCAGCATCAATGGCGACGAGGGTCTTGGAATTGAGAGACGAGCGCATTACCCCGCTCGGTGTGGCCGCGAAAGACTTTGGATTGGCATTCGCCTCATCGCGCGAGATGGCGGGGTTTCCTCCCGATCAGCGGGAAAGGGAAGCCGATCTGATCCGGCGAATTCTTCGGAACCAGGTTCAGGGCGGGCCTCGAGATTGGGTGCTGATGAATGCGGCTATGTTGCTCTATGCAGCGGGCAAAGGCGTGTCCCTGTCGGCCTGTTTTCCGGCTGTACGCGCGGCGCTTGATGGAGGAGCTGCAGGGCGCAAGCTCGATGAATTGGTTCGACAGCCAGTTGTAGCATAGCACGAAAGGCGGAAGGATTCGGGGCATGAAACACCTGCGGCAACTTGAAGATCAAAGCGTGTATATCCTTCGTGAAGCCTACAAACACTTCGACAATCTCGCCATGCTGTGGTCGATGGGCAAGGATTCGACCGTGTTGCTCTGGCTCGCCCGCAAGGCCTTCTTCGGGCATGTGCCGTTTCCGCTCCTCCATGTCGACACCAGCTACAAAATCCCAGCGATGATCGACTACCGTGACCGTCTCGCCCACGAATGGCGGTTGAATTTAGTCGTAGGCCAAAACGAGGAAGCTCTGGCGGCTGGCATGAATCACACGATGGGTCGCGTAGTCTGTTGCACGGCGCTGAAGACAAACGGCCTCAAGCAATTGTTGGAGAGTAAAGGCTACACCGGCGTGATTCTCGGCGTTCGTGCGGATGAAGAAGGGACGAGGGCCAAGGAACGCTATTTCTCCCCGCGCGATAAACATGGTGACTGGGATTTCCGGGACCAGCCACCGGAGCTCTGGGATCAATACAAGACGACATTCCCGCCTGGTACACATATTCGTATTCATCCGCTGCTGGATTGGACGGAGATCAACATTTGGGAGTACATCAAGCTCGAGAACATTCCCTTCATCGATTTGTATCTCGACAAGGGTGATGGCACGCGCTATCGCAGCCTGGGCTGCGCACCCTGCACCTCGCCGATCAAATCCACCGCCAAGAACGTAGATGACATCATCGAGGAACTGCGGCATACGACGGTAGCCGAACGGTCAGGACGGGCACAGGACGAGGGACGAGGAATGGAGCTACTGAGGAAAGATGGGTACATGTGACCATGAGCGAGACAACCAAACCATCTGAGAACCTCAACATCGTCATCGTCGGTCATGTGGATCACGGCAAGTCCACCTTACTGGGACGGCTCTATGCCGATACCGGCTCACTGCCCGACGGCAAGTTGGAGAAGGTGCAGGCTATCTGCAAACAACAGGGGAAAGAATTTGAGTATGCCTTTCTCTTCGACGCCTTTCTCGAAGAGCAGGAACAAGGGATTACGATCGATACGGCTCGCACCTTTTTCATGTGGAAGAGTCGACAATATATCATCATCGATGCGCCGGGACATAAGGAGTTCCTGAAGAACATGATTTCCGGCGCCGCGCGTGCCGAGGCGGCATTGTTGCTCATCGACGCATTGGAAGGAGTTAAGGAACAGTCGAAGAAGCATGGCTACCTCTTGTCGCTGTTGGGCGTCCGGCAGTTTGCGGTGGTCGTCAACAAGATGGATTTGGTCGGTTACCGGCAGGATGTGTTCGACGGGATCGAAAAAGAATACCGAGAATTTCTAGGGCAGTTCAAAGCCGCGCCGTCGCAGTTCATTCCAGTGAGCGCCAAGCTCGGCGACAACATCGCCAACCGCAGCGGGCAAATGTCGTGGTACAAGGGCCCCACCGTCCTGGAAACACTCGGTGCGTTCAACAAAGAAGCTGCACGATCGGAGCAGCCCCTTCGACTGCCCGTGCAGGACGTCTATAAGTTCGATGCGCGCCGAATCATCACAGGCCGCATCACAGCTGGATGCCTCAAAGTCGGCGATCACCTCGTCTTTTCGCCCTCCAACAAGCGCGCCAACATCAGAACAGTGGAGGCCTTCAATATCGAACCGCAACCGACCGAAGGCCAAGCGGGGCAATCGATCGGCGTGACGCTCGATGAACAAATCTTTGTGGAACGGGGAGAGGTCGCGTCACATCAGGCACACCTGCCTCTCGTTTCTACGGCGTTTCGTGCCAACCTGTTTTGGCTCGGCAAGCGGCCCTTGGAAAGGGGACGCAAATATCTGCTGCGGGTGGCTACCAAAGAAGTGGACTGCGAAGTGGCTTCGATCCAGCGAATCATCGATACGATGGACCTCGCTCAGCAACAGGGCAGCAACACCATCAACAAGAACCAAGTGGCCGAATTGACCCTGCGCACGAAAGTCCCGATCGCGTTCGACTTATCGGCATCGTTCGAAGCAACCGGCCGCTTCGTTCTGGTGGATGAATACGATATCGCAGGTGGTGGGATTATCACGGAACTGGTCCATGACGATCAAGAGTTTCTCCGTGAAGAAGCTAGGCGACGCGACTTTGCATGGGTCAAGGGCGAAGTCACGGTTGAAGACCGCGCTCAACAGTACGGCCATTGGGCGGCAGTTGTTCTGATTACCGGCGGGCGGCACACCGGCAAATCGTTCCTAGCCAGAACGCTCGAAGGGCGCCTCGTGGCGGATGGACGCCATGCGTACTTGTTGGATGGCGAGAATCTGCGCCGTGGACTCGATGCCGATCTCAGTGAAGAAGAGCGTGGGCAGACGACGGAAATGGCACGGCGCTATGGCGAAGTGGCACGCCTGCTTACCGACACCGGGCTCATCGTCGTCTCCACTACGAATCCCTTCGGTCTCGCTTACCGCGAGGCCTCACAGGCGATTAGGACCCTCGTGCATCCCGCACCGGTCATCGCCGTCCACATGAGCAAATCCGAAGAAGAACCTCCGCCGAACACCGATGTCGTCCTCGCAGGTCCCACGCATTTCGATGCCGCGACTACTCGCATCATCGATGAATTAAAACGCCGGGGTGTCCTCGCTCAGGCCATCGGCGCCAAGCCGATCTTTCAATATTCGATTTAGCGTCTCAAATATCCGGTGACAATCCGTTCGCCCTGAGGCGCGAAACACCAGCTAGTCCTTCATTTTTTCTTTGAGTTCCTTGGCCTTCCCTTTGCCTCTTTCAACAGCCCCTTTCACGTTTCCCTTGGCTCGCTCCACGGCCGCCTTGGTATCATTCCCCTTGGCCTCTTCCAGCTTTGCCTTGGCTTCGCCCTTGGCTTCTTCGACGTCGGCTTTGACTTCGCCCTTGGCCTTTTCCATCTTGGCTCCGACTTCTCCGGCTTGGGTGACCGCAACCGATCCTGTGAATGCGGCCACGCACAAGCCTAGTGCAATCACCAGATACTTCATCTTCATCGTCTCCTTGGTTAGGGGAATATCATTCGTCGTTCTTCAAACTTCCTTATAATAGCAAACGACAATATAGCCCGACGCCTTTGTAAACTTCGTGCGTGAAAAACTAGTCCGTCTCACCTCAAGCCACGGGTTTTCGTCCCGTCAAGAACCCCACGATGGCCAGAATGACGAAGATGACGAACAATATATAGGCGATGTTCGTTGCCGTCCCCGCGACTCCAGAAAGTCCCAAGATGCCCGCAATGATCGCCACAATTAAAAAGGTTACAGCCCAGCTCAACATGTGCCACCTCCGCATTCAAATGGTGAGTTGCTGCCTCCGGTGCCTGGGTATGAGCCACTACCCCTCTGACGTTGCACTGAAGTAACAGAGAGACGCCGAATACTTGGCGTCCCTCCAGTTGTCAGCCGCCTTGCCGGCGAGCAGATGGCTCCGGTGTTTCCTGTCGCCGATACCAGTCGTCGGCCCACTTTTCGACATCGGCCTTCTTGTCGCCGTATCGCTCCTGCACCTTGCCACGAAACTTGTCGTAATTGCCTTCAATCTCCATGAGATCGTCATCAGTGAGTTGACCCCATTGTTGCTTGACCTCTCCTTTGAATTGCGTCCACTTCCCCTTGAATTGATCGGAATTCATGACCAACCTCCTTTATTTAGTATATGTATGTGCCGACATGTCGTCGGCTAAGCATCATCAACGTCCAAGCCCACCATCCACACTCTATATGCATTCCGCAAAAACATTGACTGGGTATTGCCCTAATATTTTTACATCTCTTTACTGACGCTACGACAAACAACAGCCTTGTGAACTGCCGCCTACGCCCATCTGGAGCACGGAGGTTGTCTACCTCAGCCCGAGGGCGCTGCAAACCTATACGATTACCGACCGGACACAGAACAAGATCTTGCATCTGTAATGGAGACAACAGACATAGGTCAGAAGAAAAAGTACCAGGCGGTTTGGCTCTGAGAAAGAATTACCGGTCCATTCCATTAGTCCAGCTGAAGAAAAGCCACCCCGAATACCGATGTCGTCGGCTTCCGTTCTACGGATTTCGACGCAATCACGATAACCTGCCTGAGATCAAGCGCGCGGACGCCTGCACTATTCAACGATCAGTCGCATCGTGCATCCCCGAAAACTGGTGATGCACATATCAAGGTCTTGTATCTGTCTTGTATCTATAGAGGAGGTCTTGCATCATGGCACCACGGGAACGGGGCAGATCGCAAAGATCTGGGTCTGGAAGCAAGAAAACCGTGGGTCAGCTCGGGTCGTCCCGTTCCTCCGGTCACCAACCCGAACAGTTGAGAGGGCCACGAGCCCGTATCGTGCAAGGACGGGAGACACGGAGGTGCACCATGAGCGGGGCGTGTTTTGTCGGCATGGATATCTCGCAAGACTTCGTCGATGTGGCGGTCCAGCTCGGGACCGCATTCCAAATAGCGAACAATGAGCAGGGACTCGCAGAAACGGTCAAGCGCCTGCAGACGCTCACGCCTGCCTTGATCGTGCTCGCGGCGACGGGCGGGCTGGAAGTGCCGCTGGCCGGGCACTGGCCGCGCTCGTCGCGCGTCATCGGCAGCTGATTGATATGCTCACGGACGAAAAGAATCGCGTGCGCCTCGCTGCCCGGCCTATTCAGCAGCGCGTGCAGGCTCCTATCACGTGGCTGGAGAATGAACTGCGGGGCCTCACGACGGATCTGACGACCATGATGCGGAAAAGTCCGGTGTGGCGCGAGAAGGGAGAGATCGTCCGGAGTGTGCCGGGCGTGGGTCCGGTACTGACCACGACGCTCTGCGCGAACCTCCTCGAGCTGGGGACCTTGATGCGCAAAGAAGTGGCCGCCTTAGTCGGGGTCGCACCGTTTCCCCGCGACAGTGGTACTCTCAAGGGACGGCGAGCGCGCTCATGTGCGGGCGGCGCTGTATATGGCCGCTCTGGTAGCTACGCGGAAGAACCCGGTGATTCGCACCTTTTATCAGCGACTCTGGTCAGGCGGGCAACGCGGAGAAGTTGGCATTGACGGCCTGCATGCGCAAGCTGCTCACCATCTTGAATGCGATGGTGAAAGGCGGGACGCCCTGGCATCACAAGATGGACCCGGCCTGTGCCGAGGCATAGGAGGACCCGGACTCCATGGCGATCGTCGCTCCTACGCCAATTGTGCGCGAAGACTTTTCACCGGGGAATCTGAAAATTTCGATTTGGTTCTTGACAGCACAGACAGTTGCTGACCTCACTTACGAATGGGCCAAGCGCTTCCTCGCTCATGCCTGGCTCTATTTGTGTAGTGAAGTCAAATTTACCGTGGCCACGTAACCGGCGCCGATTGATTGCGAGTGAAATGCACTTAAAATTGGTGATGCACAAAACAAGATCCGACCCCACACTCACCCGCGGTTGTAAGGCTCGCTTTACTTAGAGGTCTTCCAGTCGTTTTCGCCAGGCGAGCAAACATCTTGGGACCGATTTCTTCGCGATCGTGAAACGCAAACACAACGTCAGGCCAGCTGTCCCGTGCCAGTATCCGATGAGAGCCAGTTGTTCGTTTGATTGTCCAGCCGATGCGAAGAAGAGCGGAAAGAACACGAGGAGCGCAGGTGGAAGACCACTGGCTCATGCAGCAATGAAGGACACGCTCAGGAACTCGTCAGGAAGAGCTCTCTTGACCGAAGCCTTCGAGATGGGCGACCCTTTATTTCAGACCCGGACCCGATTCTAGAACACTTCGCGATACTCAAAGATCTCATCGCTGCCGCCGTTAAATGCCACAGTTGAGTTTGCTCAAATAGAAACGCCCCCTACTTGAGAGGGCGTTTCGTCGCAACCTCGGCAATGAATCCTTTGTTAAGTCAGAAGATTGTCTCCCGTATTTTTCCACCGACTCACCACGTCATTGTCCATCACGACCTCCGGGTTCGCGGCCCCGCGCACTGGGGTTGCTCGCTGCGATCAGCCAGAACCCAATGACAATAGGAATCAATGGGAAGCCGTGCAGAATCCATTGGAGCTCGCTCAAGGCCTGCTCTCCGATTGAACTCAACTCCATCATCGTGTTCACCCCCTTTGATCCGGAAATTGCTCACCGGACTGCCGCTCTAGAACACCTCGATCGTCACCGAAAAAAACACCGTGTTCGCCAAAATGTTAAACCATCACAGCCCCATCCACACCGAGTTGAACCGCCACAGTTCCTTCCACAACGATTCGATATCCGGGGTTATCGAGTCCAGCCCGTGCGAGTACCCGAAAGCCCGCTGGTACAAGACCCCAAACACCCTAATCGCCAGCATCATCGACCATCCACTTGCAACTCTGCGAAACCGTCCCGCCTGTGAAGTATCAGAGCTCGTGCTCTTGTAACTGACCGTATGTGAGAATGCTGTCATAGCTCTTCCCGCCTTGTGTGAACCGACGCTACCTTCGAATGGCTCTCGGCCAAGAGGAAAT
>JAICWG010000117.1 GCA_025934915.1 Nitrospira sp. | reverse complement strand
TCGGTCCCCAGAAAGGCCACGTCGTCTTTCATAATAGACAACCCGACGAGCTGCGGTTGGAATTTCACCCGGTTGATGACTTCTTTCGTGGCATAGCCGCCAATGATCCAGGAATCTGGATCGGCGCGGCGGGACTTGTATGCCTTCAAGCCGTGTTTGAGATACATAAAGATCTGCTGTTGGATTGGATCGGCAACGCCGGACTGGGGGAGACTGAGGGTCTTTTCGATTTGCTTCCGCCAATGCCGGTCATCGTAGCGCGAGGTGATCAGCTGAAGCATTTTCTTTCCGAGCTCGGCGTCAAGGGGCATGGTGTGAGGTTCTCACTCGTCGTTACTTGCGGTTATATAGGCCGGTGAACGTGGCCTTCGCCAGGGCATTCTGGTTGAGATAGTACCCGACCATCGCTCCGGATGCCTCAGGCTTCAGAGGCAATTGGTCTACCTTCAATGCAAACACCGTAAAGATGTAGTGATGCGGCTTGTGTCCAGAAGGAGGACAGGGCCCGCCGTAACCGGGCTGACCGAAATCCGTCATGCTCTGCATACTGCCTTGAGGAGTATTGGCATTGTCCAGCTTCCCTGCATCTGCTGGGAGTGTGGTGGTATCTGGAGAAATATTGAAGATGATCCAATGCCACCAGCCGCTGCCGGTCGGGGCATCGGGGTCATACACCGTCACTGCAAAGCTCTTGGTCCCCTTCGGTGCGTTGGTCCAGCGCAATTCAGGGGACACATTGTCGCCACTGCATCCAAATCCGTTGAAGACATGCGACTTGCCGATGGTACCTTTGTTCTTGATGGTCGGGCTGGTGAGCTGAAAGTCGGCCGCAGCGCTGATGCCGGGAATTATTACGATCGCTAGAAGAATGGTACTCCAGGCAGGTCTCATACCTCGTCACCTCTCTTATGGATGTTCACTCTCCGCGATCATGTTTTGGCGGCAAATCTCACCGCCCCTTCTGATACGTCCCCATCAGGTGCGTTTCGCCAAGAACATGGCCCTTCATGGCCTGTTCAAGCTGAACTTTGGTCGGCTGCTTCAGATCCGGCAGCACGAGGTCTAGCGCGTAGAGTTTATGGAAATACCGATGTCGGCCGATGGGTGGGCAAGGCCCTCCATAACCGGTTCGTTTCCAATCATTGACACCTTCTTTGGTTCCCGATGGGAGAGCCTTCACGCTCTCGGGCAAACTCTCGGTTGTCGACGGTAGGTTATAGAGCACCCAATGGACCCACGTCATTTTCGGTGCCGCTGGATCCGGGGCGTCAGGATCATCGACGATTAACACCAGGCTCTGGGTGCCAGCCGGCAAGCCAGTCCAGGCCAGTGGCGGCGAAATATCCTTGCCCTCGCAGGTATAGGCTGTCGGAATGGCTCCTTCATGGCTGAACGCGTTGGACGTCATACGCATCTTGTCCACCTCACGAGCCCCTGCTCCTCCTATGGCCAGCGCAACGGTGAATGCGACTGTAACCACGCCGCGATAGCTCGACCTTCTCCATAACACAGCTGTCTCCCGACAATGGCACATCGCTCGCCATGGGCCATCGCTCTCATCAGATCACAATCCTCTTAATTCCCTGCCACCATCATCTCGGAAATCTTGAGCGTCGGGCTCGCAATCCGCCCTCGAAATACAAGATCGCTTCCGATTATTTCGATATCCTTGAACATTTGTTTCAGATTGCCGGCGATGGTGATTTCTTCGACGGGGTAGGATAACTCTCCGTTTTCGATCCAGAACCCGCAGGCGCCGCGCGAGTAATCGCCGGTGACCATATTAATTCCGAACCCGATCAATTCGGTGACATAGAGCCCTTCCTTGACCGAGCCGATAATCTCCTCCTGACTCTTCAACCCAGGGACGAGATAAAAATTCGTCGGGCCGACGGAAGGACTCTCACCCACGCTCCGTGACGCGTTGCCGGTCGATGGCAACCCCAGCTTCTTTCCGGAATAGGTATCGAGCAGGTAACTCTTCAGCACGCCACGTTCGACGATCGCGTTCTTCCGCGTGGCCAACCCTTCGCCGTCAAATGGACGAGATCCAAGACCTCCGACCATCCGGCCGTCGTCGTACAGGGTCAACAGATCGGACGCAATCGTCTGGCCCAGTTTGTCGAGAAGGAAGGAGGCCCGTTTGTAGAGCCCATAGCCGGACACGGCACTGCATAAGTTTGCCAGCAGGCTGCCGGCCGTTTCTTGATCGAACACGACCGGCACTCGTTTCGTCGCCACCTTGCGGGCGCCTAGGCGGCGAACGGCTCGCCTAGCCGCCTCCTGCCCGATCGACTCTGCGGATGCCAACCGTGCAAACTTGCGTTGGACTTCGTACCACGCATCTCGCTGCATGGCCCCGGTGCGGGATTCGGTCGCAATCGGAGAGACGGACAGTGAAAAATTAGAACTTTTGTAGGACCCGACGAATCCGTGGCTGTTCGCCAGCACCACACGTCCGGACGACGAATCGAACTCCGCGCCTTCCGAGTTCGTGATGCGTGGGTCCAAGGCAAAGGCCGCCGCTTCTCCGCGTTTGGCCCAGTCAATCTGCGTTTCCGTATCGAGCACCGTCTCATCATAGAGATCGAGATTCGGTTGTTCTTTAGTCATCTGAGCCGCATCCGGTAACCCGGATACGTCATCCTCAACCACCGCCCTGGCCAAGGTACAGGTGTCTCCAACAAGCCGTTCGAGGGATTCTCGCGAGAAGTCGGATGTGGAAGTGGTCGCCGATCGCTTTCCGATGAAGACACGCAGTCCTAACCGCTTCTCTCTCGCCTTCGTCAATCGATCGACCGTGCCGACCCGCACTTGGACCGAAAGAGTCTCACCATCGGCTACCACGATATCGGCCTCCGTCGCGCCGCAAGCTTTCGCTTGAGTCAGGACGTCGGAAGCCAGCTGGGCGTACCCATTGGCGGCATCTGGAGTCGTATATTTCTGGAGCATCGCTGGGCTTCGTCTCTTTCATGCGTCAACCATCTTGCGATCGATTGACGAACGAACGTTGATGATGAACGCTTTTCTATCTCTGCGTCCCGCCGACCGTAATTTCTTCGATTTTGATGGTCGGCAAGCCGACCCCGACTGGCACCGATTGGCCGTCTTTGCCACACGTACCGATACCATTGTCGAGTTTCAGGTCGCGGCCCACCATCGACACCTTGGTGAGGATCTCAGGCCCATTCCCGATCAACGTGGCGCCCTTCACCGGAGTCGTGATCCGTCCGTCCTCAATGAGGTAGGCTTCGCTGGCAGAGAACACGAACTTCCCATTGGTGATATCAACCTGTCCACCGCCGAACGAGACGGCATACAACCCCTTTTTCACCGACCGGACAATGTCCTGAGGATCCGACTCACCGGCCATCATGAAGGTATTCGTCATCCGAGGAAGCACCACGCTTTGGTAATTCTCACGCCGACCGTTTCCGGTCAGGGGAATCCCCATGAGGCGGGCGTTGAGCTTATCGGTGATATAGCGGCGGAGGATGCC
Organism: Nitrospira sp.; assembly: GCA_025934915.1. GTDB lineage: Bacteria > Nitrospirota > Nitrospiria > Nitrospirales > Nitrospiraceae > Nitrospira_D. Next base: position 9,892 of record JAICWG010000117.1, on the reverse strand, counting down.
CTTCTCGATGAGTGTGGTGCAGCTGGTCGACGTTCCCTCATCATCCATATTCAACGAGCCGCGGCGAAAGGGAAGAGTCCCATCATCCACGATGGTGCAGACATCCGACGCCACGCGTTTCCCGATCAGATTCGAGAAGGCCGATGTTTTTTTCCGGTTGAAATCGGCCTCCAATCCATGTCCGATCGCTTCATGCAATAGGATACCGGGCCACCCGCCGGCCAACACCACGGGCATCACGCCAGCCGGAGCATCCACGGCAGACAAGTTAAGGATCGCCTCTCTCGCGGCTTCTCGCGCATAGCTCAAGTGCCGATTGTCCTCCCGGTAATACTCGAACCCGACCCGGCCTCCTCCACCGAAGCTTCCGACCTGTCGATTGTCACAGTCCTCGGCGATACAGGTGATCTGCAGACGAGACAACGGTTGAATATCGCCGACCAATGCCCCATCAGAGGTCGCGACAGCCACCACCTTATATTCGGTATTAAAAGAAGCCATCACGTTCTTGATGCGAGGATCGTACCGCCTGGCTTCGGCATCGATTTCATTCAACAGTGTTACACGATCGGCCGTCGCCACCTCAGCCTTCTCTCGTTCGATCGGATACAGGTCTCTGGTCGGTCGGCGCTGGGTAGGCACCGGAACGGAGGAATCCCCCCTGGGGGAATTGGCGATATAGCGTGCCGTATCGGCCGCAATCTCCAGATCCTTCTTCGTTAATTCATCCGAGTAGGCAAACCCTGTTTTTTCGCCGGCGGTCGCACGGACCCCGACCCCTTGAGACACGCTCTTCGCAGCACGTTTAACGATACCTTCCTCCATCGAAACCGATTCCGAGGTGCGGGACTCGAAATAGAGATCCGCATAATCAACATCCCTCACGTTCAGCCGATCGAGCGCATGTTGGGCTTCGCGTTCGGTGACACCGAATTTGGCTAGCTGAACCGGCTCGAGCATAATATTTATGGTTGCCTCCTTGTCTCTGTGGGCTACTGGGCGAGTATAACCCATTCATTTCCGCAGTCGCAATGCGATGATTTGCCACAGACCGGGTTACTGAGGCCGTTTCTGAGTTATCGTTTGACATTCCATACCCCCGACAGTAGACTTTCCCCACTTTTCTCCCCCTACGCTGGACATGAGGAGCGTGCTCTAGCTCGTATGGCACACCACCCGACTCCAAGTTTCGACCATCTGTCCGAGAGCGAATTGACCGCCAAGTTGGAGCCGGAGCTGCTTCCGAAACATGTCGCGGTCATCATGGACGGCAACGGTCGGTGGGCGGAACTCCGCGGTCTCCCTCGTATCGCAGGCCATCGCGAAGGCATCAATTCCGTCAGAGAGATGATCACGCTCTGCCTGGAACTCGGCATCCATGCTCTGACCATCTATGCGTTTTCACAAGAAAATTGGAACCGTCCGACACAAGAAATCAGCGCGCTCATGAGGCTCTTGGAGCATTACCTTTCCACGGAACGGGCCAGCTTGATTGAGCAAGGGGTGTGCTTCCGCGCCATCGGCCGCCACGAGCTGCTTCCCCCATCGGCTCAACACTGGGTTCGCACGACCGAAAAAGAAACGGCGCACCTCGATAAGCTGATCCTGACGGTCGCCCTCAGCTATGGAGGGCGAGCAGAAATCGTCGACGCAGTGAAAACTCTGATAGAGGACGTCCAGGCGGGAACCGTACAACCGGGCCTTATCGATGAAACCACGATCCAGCGGTACCTCTACACGCACCCGCTCCAGGATCCGGACTTACTGATTCGGACGAGCGGAGAAACCAGGATCAGCAACTTTCTCCTGTGGCAGCTGGCCTACACAGAGTTGTGCTTCACGCCGACCTTGTGGCCTGATTTTCGGCGACGAGAATTCCTGCTCGCGCTGATCGAGTATCAAAGACGGGAGCGCCGCTTTGGCCGAGTGCTGAGCACCGTGTCTTCGTAACCTTGTGGGACATTCACCCACCACCGAAGCAATCGTCCACAGCTGGATATCCGTGACCACCCCACCAGCACGCACCCGACAATTCGATCTCCGGCGTCTTTATACGGCAGCTGTGCTTATCCCGACGGTCTATGTCATCATCGTATACCTCGCTCCATGGGCCTTGACGCTCCTGTTGATCGCAGTAGGGTCCATTGCGTTAATAGAGTTCTATCAAATCTGTTTTCAACCTCGTGTCAACCGTCTCGCGGTCGGAGTCGGACTTGCAGTATTTGTCCTGGTCGTAGCGCGCGATCACTTGTCTCTCGCTTTGACTCCTCTTCTGGCTGCCTCGGTGCTCGTGGTGTCGATCGCTGTTTCCATTTCATCCGATCGGACTGATCACCGGTGGAAAGGGCCCCTGATTATCCTCTTCGGTGTGCTCTATGTCGGCTTTCCCCTCAGCACAGTGGTATCGACCCGCGCCTTGCCGTCCGGCGAATTCCTTGCCTTGTTTCTGGCGGTGGTCACGTGGACGTCCGACACCGGCGCCTACTACGCCGGGACTCTGTGGGGCAAACACCCGCTTCTGCCGTCGGTCAGCCCCAAGAAGACTGTCGAGGGAGTACTCGGAGGGCTCGCACTGGCCGTTGGTACCGCATTATTGGCTCAATGGTGGTTTGCCTCACAACTCTCACCGTCGGATGCGTTGATCCTTGGCGTGCTTTTGACAGGAACGGGCCTTCTCGGCGACCTGTTCGAATCGATGATCAAACGTCGAACGGGCGTCAAAGATTCCGGCGGAATCCTGCCCGGCCATGGCGGTATGTTGGACCGGCTCGATAGTCTCTTGTTCACCGCCCCCAGCTTCTACTACTATGTCGCGTATGTTCACGGCTTGTCACCGCCTCTATAAAAAAGAGGAGTGAGAGGAGAGGAGATATGAAGTCGATAATCATCTTGGGATCAACCGGATCGATCGGAACCAACACGCTCGATATCGTTCAACGGTTTCCTGAGGAATTCCGCGTCGTCGGATTGACGGCCGGCAATAATATCGACAAGCTTGAAGCGCAGATCCGCCAATTCAGGCCAGAAGCCGTGGCGGTCTCCACGGAATCCTCTGCGTCGTTGCTCCGAAACCGGTGTGCCGATCTTCCGGTGGAGATCATGGCCGGCGAAGGAGGCATTACACAGGTGGCGTCGGTGCTGGATGCCGAATTGGTAATTTCGGCCATCGTGGGAGCGGCCGGACTCGTTCCGACCTTGTCCGCCATCCGCAGTGGAAAGCACATTGCCCTGGCCAATAAGGAGCCGATGGTGATGGCTGGTAAGTTGATGCAGGATGAGGCTCGAAAACATGGTGTCAGGATTTTCCCGGTCGACAGCGAGCACAGCGCCATCTTTCAGTCATTGGAAGGACATCGGATTGAAGATGTCCGGCGATTGATTCTCACGGCGTCCGGCGGAGCCCTCTGGACACTGCCCCAGGAGCAACTCCTGAATGTGACACCGGAACGAGCCCTGCAGCATCCCAACTGGAAGATGGGAGCCAAAATCACCATCGACTCGGCCACGTTGATGAACAAAGGATTGGAAGTCGTGGAAGCCCGCTGGCTCTTCAATATTCCTGAGTCCAACATTGATGTCCTGATCCATCGAGAAAGCATCATTCACTCTCTGGTAGAATACAAAGATCGGTCTATGATCGCCCAACTGGGACTTCCGGATATGCGAACCCCTATCTCCTATGCGATGCGCCATCCCGCCAGAATGGCCCTTGACCTCCCCTCGTTGGATTTGACGGAGATCGGACAATTGACCTTTTGCAAACCAGACCATGATCGCTTTCCTTGCCTCAATCTCGGGTACGAGTCGCTTCGAATCGGCGGCACTATGCCTGCTGCGATGAATGCGGCGAACGAAATCGCCGTCGAGACGTTCCTCAATCATGGTCTCCGCTTCAGTGAAATCCCCCAGGTCATTCGCAGTACGATGGAGGCTCATGCCTATCAGGAGATCGCCTGCCTTGATGATGCGCTGGAAGCTGATCGATGGGCTCGAGAAAAGGCCGAATCGTTGGTGCATGCGTTACCTCGCTGACGATCGTTTGCATTTCAAGCCGCGAATGTTAAAGTAGGCAATCATACACGCGACACGGAGTTCCTGATGACGTCCGTACTTGCCTGGTCCCCCGATACGTTGTGGCTACTTCTCCAGAAGGCCTGGTGGTTTCTTGTGGTTCTTGGCGTACTGGTCGCCTTCCATGAGCTCGGCCATTTTCTCGCCGCTCGGTGGGTCGGAGTGAAAGTCCTCAAGTTCTCTATCGGCTTCGGCCCGAAGTTATTCGGCCGCCAGGTCGGCGAAACCGAGTATCTCGTCTCTGCCGTACCGCTCGGCGGGTACGTCAAGTTGTTCGGAGAGGATGAGACAGAGGCAACAACGCCCGACGACCGACGGCGATCGTTTTCGCACCAGGGCCTGTGGGGAAAGGTTCTTATCGTGGCAGCGGGTCCGGGGTTCAATTTTATTCTGGCCTATCTGATCTTCGCCGGATGGTTGTCCACTGGTGCGCCGTTGTTTGTCCCGACGTTCCGCGATCTGAGTGCCGACGTCGAAGCCTTGGTTCCCGGCTCCCCTGCATCACTGGCAGGCATGGAAGTCGGCGACCGTATCGTCAAGATCAACGGCAAAGATATCTCGACCAAAACGGAGTTGCTGGATATCGTCTCCAAAAGCAAGGGCCAGCCGGTGTCTCTCGAAGTCCGACGAGCTGATCAGCTGAAAACGCTGACAGCGACTCCTATTCCAGTTACCCGAGAGGGGGTCGATGGAGACGAACCTCCGTACACGATCGGCATTGAGGAAACGCCTCCCCTCGTCACCTCGGTCATGCATGGATCGCCCGCCTCATTGGCCGGATTCAAGCCGGGCGATCGAGTGATCGCGATAGAAGGACAAACCATCTATACATGGTCGCAGATGACCACCCAGGTAAGGGAGCATCCTCAGAAACCACTGAAACTTGAGGTCCTCCGCGACGGAAAACGTACCGCACTGACCGTCACGCCGACCAGCGAAAAAGTGACAGCGAACGGACGGGCTCTTGAAGTGGGAAAAATCGGCATCTCGGGACCCGGACGTTCGTTGATCCGCTCCGACAACGCGGCGGAGGCTGTGTATCAAGGACTAGAAGCTACATGGGGATGGACCGAATTGACCGCAATCGGCCTCTACAAAATGATCGTGGGCGATATTTCGAGCAAGAATATCGGTGGGCCGCTGACGATCGCCAATATTTCCGGTGAGGCTGCTTCTCAGGGCGCCTCCAGCGTCGTGTTCCTAATCGCAATCCTGAGCATCAACCTCGGTGTTCTCAATTTATTGCCGATCCCGATCCTCGACGGTGGCCACTTGCTCTTTTTCCTGATTGAGGGCATTCTGCGCAAACCGCTCGGTGAACGGCAGCGAGAGGTTGCTCAGCAAGTGGGGTTGGTATTGTTGGTCGGTGTGATGATCTTCGCCTTCTGGAACGACTTGGAACGCATCTTCTCCCGCTAAACTTTTCATGAAATCCTCTCAGTTACTCATCCCTACCCTACGGGACGATCCTGGCGAAGCGGAAACCGTCAGCCACCGATTGATGCTGCGTGCCGGACTGATCCGAAAGGTGGCAGCCGGCATCTATACCTATCTTCCACTTGGTCTCCGCGTGATCCGGAAAATCGAACAGATCATTCGGGAGGAAATGAACCGCGCCGGTGCACAGGAACTGCTGATGCCGATCGCCTCCCCTGCAGAATTATGGAAAGAAACAGCACGCTGGGATTTCTACGGGAAGGAGCTTCTACGCTTCAAGGATCGTCACGAGCGTGATTTTTGCCTGGGCCCGACGCATGAAGAAGTCATTACCGATCTCTTCAGACGAGAAGTGCGTTCCTATCGCCAACTCCCGCTCAATTTCTACCAAATCCAAACCAAATTTCGAGATGAGATCCGACCGCGATTTGGGCTCATGCGAGGGCGGGAATTCATCATGAAGGATGCGTATAGTTTCGACGTCGATGAGACCGGCGCCAAGGTCAGCTATCAGAAGATGTACGATGCCTACACCCGAATCTTCACGCGATGCGGGCTCACCTTTCGTGCGGTTGAAGCAGACACGGGTCTCATCGGTGGAGACGTATCGCATGAGTTCATGGTCCTGGCTGATAGGGGCGAAGCGACGGTGGCATACAGCGATCAGGGTTCTTATGCCGCCAATCTTGAACGGGCGGAAGTTCTTCCTCCTCCCGCCGTTGATGCAGCGTCTCTTCTGCCTCTGACTCCGATCTCAACGCCACAACGACGGACGGTTGATGAAGTCACGGCCTTTTTACAGATTACACCTCGGCAATTGGTAAAGACTTTATTGTACCGGGCGGGAGAGGAAACCGTCGCGGTCTTGATTCGCGGAGATCACGAAGTCAACGAAGTCAAATTAGCGCGGCTACTCAAGGTCACCGATGTTGTGTTGGCCGATCCCGAGACAGTCCAACATGTAACAGGGGCTCCGCTCGGATTCGCCGGGCCGGTTGGTCTGCGGCACATACGAATTTTGGCGGATCACGCCATTAAAGGAATGAGAAACGTCGTCATCGGGGCCAATAAATCCGACACCCACTATCAGAACGCCAATCTCGACCGTGATTTTGTGGTTGAACTATTTACAGATCTTCGCAATGCGCAAGCTGGCGACCCTTCTCCTCGAGGACCAGGTGTGCTCACGCTCGCCAAAGGGATTGAAGTCGGACAGGTGTTCTTACTCGGCACCAAGTACAGCCACAAAATGAACGCCACCATCCTCGACGACCAAGGCAAAGAGCGCCTCGCCATCATGGGTTGTTACGGCATCGGCGTCGGTCGGACTGCCGCTGCGGCGATCGAGCAAAACCACGATGAGAAGGGCATCATTTGGCCGTTTCCCATCGCCCCATTCCATGTACACCTCCTGACGGTCAGCCAATCGGACAAGACTACCGAGGCTGCCGCACGTCTCTATACCGATTTGGCGGCAGCAGGCATCGAAGTATTGTGGGACGACCGTGCCGATCGCGCCGGGGTTAAATTCAATGATGCCGATCTCATCGGCGCTCCATTCCAGATCGTCATCGGCGACAAAGGCCTGGCGGACGGCGTCGTGGAGATCAAGATTCGGCGATCTGGAATTAAATCCCGCATCGCACCTGGTGATCTTGTCACCCATCTCAGCAAACTTTCCACCGAAGCCGATCCATCCGCTGCATGATCCACGCATCAGCTTCCGATTGAATGCCGCCTCACATTGTTCGGAAATCGGCCGACACAAAATGTCTTTTCCTTTGCCTTCCCAAGACATTCCATTAGACTGAAATTCGATTCGGATCTGGTAACCTATTCATGGATCGGCGCCTGCTGATCCGGTGTACAACCTGATTCATTCACGTCTCGACCTCAGAGAAAATACAGTCCGATGGTACACAGCAAGCCGATGACTCAGAATGTCCACGAGCTGCAACAAAAGACCGAGCACGCGGAGCACGTCAAACGTATTATCACCCAGATTCATGCAGCCAGCAATCTCGACCAAATACTCCTCGATCTGCATAAAGACATCCTCAGTCTGTTCGACGCAGAAGATCTGACGCTTTTTGCGTTCGACTCCGAAAAGAAGGAAATTTTTTTCAAAGTCCTTCATATCGACCGTGTTGAAGAAGTCCGCATCCCTATTACCGAGCAGAGTCTCGCCGGTTTCTGCGCCAAATACCTCCGACCCGTTAATATCGCAGATGCCTACAACATCGCCGAACTCCGTGCGATCCATCCGTCCCTGCTCCACGACACGACCTACGATAAACGCACCGGCTTCAAGACCAACCAAGTCCTGACCTATCCGATCGTCGCCGACAATAAATACCTGATGGGAGTCCTCCAACTGCTCAATAAAAAGAGCGGGAGTCGGTTTACCAGAAAGGACGAAGAAGTCGTCGACGAGATCGCCAAAGCGCTGGGAATCGCTTTTTTCAACCTCCGAAAGACATCCAAAAAGAATCCCACGAGATTCGATCTCTTGGTCAGTACCAATCGGATCACTCAGAATGAACTCGACCAGGTCATCGCCGACTCCCGAAAAGGGGTGAGCGATCTGGAAAGCATTCTGATCGAAAAATACAAGGTCCCCAAACTCGATATCGGTAGATCACTCGCCCAGTTCTATAAGTGTCCGTATATCGAATACAGCGAACGCACCCTTGTCGATGCAGAACTGCTGAAGAACCTCAATGTCGATTACCTGAAAAAGAACCATTGGATGCCGCTCAAGCGAGACCGCATGGCGATCGAGATTCTGACCGACGATCCGGGTGATCTTGATCGTGTTCAAGACATCAAGCGAACGTTCCCAGGCCTCAACATTCGGTTCGCTGTCAGTCTCCGCCGCGATATCGCCCAATTTCTGAGCTCGGCTACCGGACAGAGTGACAACGGAGGACGGAAGCTCGACGAAAATGTTTCCGACATTCTCGGCGAACTGGTCACCGAGGCACAGGCCGAGGCGATAGAGGACTCCGCTGCCGCCGGAGGATTGGATGAAAATGACAGCGCGATCGTCCGTCTCGCCAATCAAATCATTGCCGATGCCTATCGCCAAAATGCGTCGGACATTCACATCGAGCCGTACGGGGAAAAACGTGAAACCCTAGTCCGTTTCCGAGTCGACGGTGATTGTTTCGAGTACATGAAGATTCCGCAGAGTTACCGACGGGCTATCGTCTCCCGACTCAAGATCATGGCCAGCTTGGACATTGCAGAGCGCCGAAAACCTCAAGATGGGAAGATCAAGTTCAAGCTTTCGGAGACGAAAGAGATCGAGCTCCGCGTCGCGACCCTCCCCACAGCCGGGTACAACGAAGACGTGGTCATGCGTATCCTCGCGGCGAGTGAACCACTGCCTCTCGACAAGATGGGGTTCTCGGAACGGAACCTCAAAGTGCTTAAAGAGATTTCAGAAAAGCCCTACGGTATCATTCTATGTGTCGGACCGACCGGCTCCGGAAAAACGACTACGCTGCACTCAGTCCTTGGCAACATTAATACCCCGGACATCAAAATATGGACAGCCGAAGACCCGGTTGAAATTACGCAGTACGGCCTGCGTCAAGTACAGGTACAGCCAAAGATCGGTCTGACATTTGCCAATGCGATGCGTGCATTTCTCCGGGCCGACCCCGATGTCATCATGGTGGGAGAAATGCGGGATAAAGAGACGGCTGACACCGGCATCGAAGCGTCACTCACCGGCCATCTGGTGATGAGCACATTGCACACCAACAGCGCGGTCGAAACAGTCACCCGCTTGCTCGACATGGGTTGCGATCCGTTCAGCTTTGCCGATGCCATGCTGGGTGTGCTCGCACAACGATTGGCTCGCCGGATCTGCAAGGACTGCAAGGAACAGTACATCGGAAGCAAAGAGGAGTATGAAGAACTTCGGCTGGGGTATGAGCCTGAGTATTGGGATAAGCTCGGCATCAAACAAGACAATACGTTCAGACTGTCCCGTGGGAAGGGATGCGAAACGTGCAACCGATCCGGCTTTAAGGGCCGGGTCGCCTTACATGAACTCCTCTTGGGTACGGACCACATGAAGCGAATGGTCCAACAAAAGACGCGCACCGAAGAGATGCTGAAAATCGCGATTGAAGAAGGAATGACGACGCTTGTGCAAGACGGCATTCAAAAAGTCTTGCAAGGCCTCACGACATACAAAGAAGTCAAAGCCGTCGCCATCAAATAGTTCTTTCAATTCAACCCGGTACAACCGGCTTTCTGGAGACAGCCCCGTTCACTCCCTACCCACAGCCGTGTAAAATTCTCCGCCCAGCATGGAGCACTGATGATCCAGATCACATCGCTTTTCTTGGCCTCACTGCTCCTTCTCGCGGGA
>JAICWG010000091.1 GCA_025934915.1 Nitrospira sp. | reverse complement strand
TTTTCATCCACATTCATCGTGAGAATGAGCAGACTCAATCCCCTATCGGCTTGCAAGCGTTCGAGCTCCGCCATGAGGGCTCGGCAATGACCGCAGCCTGGTTTCCAAAATTCTATCAACACCGGGACTGTGCTTGTTTCGATCACCCCATCAAACTCACGGTCAGTGACGGCTTGGAGCATGGAACTCATGATTGCATGTTTTGCCCCAACAGCGGCTTCAGGATGTGTGCGACATGTTCGGCGAATAGCCGATACCCAGCGGTGGTCAGGTGAATCCCGTCGTTCGAGTACAGTTCTGCTAATTGCCCGCTTTGAGGATCAACAGTGGCTGCGAAAAGATCGACGCAGGCGAGGCCTTTGGAGCCGGCGTACTCTTGGATAAGTCTGTTCAATCGGCTTCGACGGTCAAGATGCTCGGCAATCCACTCCTGGCCTGCTGTGTCGCCTGGACCGCCCTCTACTCGTATCGAAGGAACCGTCACCGGAATGGGCACACTTCCCATCGCGAGCGTCTGCTCGTACATCGTGGTCAGATTGCACATAATTTCGGACGGTGACGCGTTCCACCCCAGATCATTGGTCCCCCCGAGGATCGGCACGTAGCCCGGTTGATGATCGAGCACATCACGCCGGAATCGCTTGACCATTTCGCCCGTCAACTCACCACAGATCCCGGAGGTACGAACCTGTCGCGCACCGCCTAAAAAAGATTGCAGGAACTGCCCGTATGGAGTCTCTCGTCCGGTCGGATTGTCTCTGGTCGGCGACTGGAACCCCGCCGTCAGACTGTCGCCGAAACAGATGATGAGTGCCGTGCTGCTCATATTACTGCGACTCGATTCTACCGATGCCTATCGTGACAAACAAGCCGCGGATCAATCACGTATCCAGAGTCGAACGACGGTAAGGAACCGCGATTTCCTTGACGAAGCGGTGATCTGTCGGTAGGTCTTACGTATGACGACGGACCTCAAAACGGCTCAAGAAATGATGGCCGCCGCAGTCGCCGCCCGCGCTGCTGAAGACCCGGAGATTGTCTCCGTCAAGCGTATCCTTAAATTACTGGATAAGACGGCCAAATCGAACCGGACGTACGGCTCAACGAATCCCGTTGCCCAGAAGTTTACACAGCAGCTGTTCGAAGAATTGACCCATCACCTCGCTGCTCATTCAAAATTGGCTTTCCTGGTTCAACGGTCCGAATTGCTGTGCAAGGACCATGTCGTGTACCAGGCGGAAAAGGATGGAGGAAGCGAGAGTCTAGCCTTCAAGCTGTATGCCGACGGCATCCGAGAACTCGTCCTACACCAAGGTCTCGCACAAGAGGATCTGTCGTTTTTCCTCGCTTCGTTATGGAGCGACGTCGACTCGAATGAGGACGACGATGATATCGTCACGCGCCTGTGGTCTCGGAATCTGTCGACGATCACATTCGTGACGGCCGAGGAACTCTCAAGATTTTCGACAGGGAACGACGGCTTTATTCGCCTCGACGGAAGCATGAGTTCATCGGATTCGACGCTGAGAGAATTGTTGGACCGCGAGCGGGAACGCAAACAACGAGACGAGAGAGGAGCCGACTCCGAAGGAGGCGGTTCCGGAAATTCCAAAAGTCGTTTCCAGTCCGGACTTGCGGGTTATGAAGTCACGGAAGAAGAGCTTGCCGTTCTGGCGCAAGAAATCGAAGCAGAACGAAAACAGGATAGTCTCATCTATATCCTGGACATGCTGACCGCGATCCTCGCGTCAGAGAAGTCTCCGGCGTTGCTGACGAAACTCTTCAGTCTGTGGAGCACTGTCGTGGAAGCGCTTCTTCGCGAAGGCAAATGGACAGTGTTGGAGAACGTCTTAAGTCTCCTCCATGAAACGGATGCCGTGCGGCCTGATCTGGGTGAGGAACACAAGCAACAACTGGCTTCTCTCCTTAATGGACTCGGTCGCACGGAACGAGTGAAGGTGATCGAGACCTATCTCAACCGAAACCTCGACGCCGACGTGAAAGGGCTGTCCACCATTTTGTTGCTGATGAAAGCGGATGCCGCCTCCTCGCTTTGTTCGCTGCTTGCAAACGTGATATCACCGGTCCACCAAGCCATTGTCTCGGAAGCCCTCGCGGTCTTGGCGAAAGATCACCCGGATTCCCTGTTGCGAGGACTATCGGATCGCAGAGCTGGGTATGTTCGTAATCTGCTTTCCATTCTCATCAAGTGGAATAACCCCAAGTTCGCCGAGCCGGTCGAAAAATTGATCCGGTATCCCGACGCGCAAGTTCGTCGGGAAGTGGTCCGTGCTCTCGGCCTGTTCCGACCTAACGGTAATGGCGCGAAACTCGTCTCCATATCGACTGATGAAGATGAAGGAGTCCGTTTTGCCGCGCTCAAGTTGCTCATGTCCGGCCAGTACACCGCTCCCTTCTCCCTTTGGTCTCCGCTTCTGTTGGAAGAAGGGTTCATGGATCGCCCCATCAGCGAGCGTCGAGCGGTCTTTCAGGCTGTCCGCGCCACGTGCGGTGACGAAGCAGTCCCCTATTGGCAAGGCCTTATGACTGAATGGGTCTGGATGAATCGAAGGAAAAAAGAAGAGTTGGCGGTCATCGGAGCAGAAACGCTCGGGAAGCTCGCCACCCCCGCCGCTATCGCGACTCTTTCACTTGGGGCCCAAAAGGGAAGCGCCGCGGTTCGCCAGGCTTGCGCTGCGGCATTGTCGCAAGCTCAGCGGCTACAACGTGGCGTCCCTTCCACCGGTGCAACACGGTAGGAAACGGATCGTGAAGGAACGCCAGTCAAAGTCTCTGCGAAACCCCTCCAGCGAAGACACTATGCAGCCGATCCTGACACACGAAAAGTCGCTATCGCAGAAGATCGGCCAGGGATCAGAAGCCGGAGATATTCTCGACCAACAGTTAGTGATGCTGGGATTTCAGCTCATCACACAGTTGAATACCCTGATTAAGACGTCGAAGATCCATGGTCGGGCCAACGCCGCTCTCGATAAACCCGTCGAAACGATGTTGACCCTCATTGAAACCCTCGCCCACGACCAACCGGTCACCTTGTGGGTGCAGAACGATTTTCTCTTCCTCGGCGAAAACCATCTGAAAGTAACCGCGCAACAAATGCTAGTCGTCTCAAGTATCCTTGATGCCTTGAAAAAGTGGAAGATCGGCGGGCTGACCTTTTCTTCATCGGTTTCTTCCAAGGATCTTCGAGAGTTCGCCCACCTCTTCGTCAGTCTTGACCCGGCAACAAAGTCGATCGAAGACTTCCGACAGGAATTGACGAGCCTAACCGTGGCCGGCATCGAATTGAAAGACCCTCGATTCCTCAACCTGAAAGAAGATCTTGCGGAGAATGGGAATTCGAAGGCTCGGCACAAGGCACGCTCGAAAGCGGCGTATGGTAAAGCCGCCGATGCGGTCGGCAATCTGACTCAGTCGTCCCGTGACGGCAAAGCGCTGAACTTTAAGCAGGCGAAACGAGCCATTCAAAATATCGTCGACTTGATGATGCAGGACGAGCCGATCATGCTGGGCCTCACAACGCTTCGCTGTCATGATCAATACACCCATAACCACTCTGTCAACGTCTCGCTGCTCTCCATCGCTCTCGCAAACAGAGCCGGTTATCCGAAAGTCGAGCTGGCTGATCTCGGCTTGGCCGCGCTGTTTCACGACATGGGCAAATCGACCATCCCTCTTGAAGTCCTGAATAAACCTGGTGAGTTTACAGAAAACGAATGGACGATGATGCGCAATCACCCCACGGAAGGGGTCCTGAACCTCACACAGTTACGCGGCATCACCAATCTTCCGGCGCGCATGGCCGCAGCATCCTTTGAACACCATATGAACTTGGACTATTCGGGCTATCCCAAATTGGAAACACCGTGGAAACTTTCGTTGACGGGACGCATTCTCACGATCGCCGATTGTTACGATGCCATGACGTCTTCCCGCGTCTACCGCCGGGATCCGATGTCGCCCTCGAAAGTGCTGAATATGATGCTTGCGAAATCCGGGAAAAGTTTCGACGCGACTCTGCTCAAACTCTTCGTCAATTGCGTGGGAATCATTCCGATCGGAAGCCTGGTGGTCCTCGACTCCGATGAATTCGCCGTCGTGCTCAAGCCAGCCGCCGACAAGGGCGCGAGCGAACGGCCGATCGTCAAAGTCATCACCGATGCGCAGGGTACTCCCATCGAAAACGGTCCCGAGTTGGACCTGACCGAGAAAGACGGCATCGGCGAGTACCATCACAGCATCATTCGGCTGATTGACAATACGGAGCACAAATTCGATACAAGCCGTTACTTCCTCTAGCCGTCGTAAACGGCGCATCTGTCGCTTCCAAAGCCCATCTCTCTCCCTCGCTTGACAGCTTGAAATCCGATCTCCGACAATGTGTCGATGGGGGAACACGTCGTCATCGAACAATTGGAGTTCCGCGGCCGCTGCGGCGTGACGCCTGAGGAGCGCGCTCGCCCGCAACCGCTCGCCGTCGATCTGGAATTGGACGGTCGGCTGGAGGCAGCAGGATTGTCCGACGATCTTGTTCACACAATCGATTACGCGAAAGTGGCTCAGCGTGTCGTCGGCATTGGAACCGTTCAGGAATCTCAGCTGCTGGAAGCGTTGGCGGAGCGACTCCTGGCAGCCCTGTTCGATGAATTCCCGATCGGTCGTATCAAGCTATGGCTGCGGAAGCTGCATCCCCCGATCTCCTCCGTAACCCGTTCCGTCGGAATCTGCATTGAGCGCACAAGGCTCGCGCAGCAGATTCTCCGCGCAGATCCGCCACCGGCCAAGTTTCTCGTCCAACAGCTTCATCGCCTTCCCAAAGGGAAGGTTCTCGATGTGGCCTCCGGCAGCGGGCGTCATGCGCTGTTCCTCGCCTCGCTGGGCTACCAGGTCGATGCCGTCGATCGCGATGAGCCTGCCCTCGCACAGCTTTCTGCAGGCGCCCGCGCACGATATCTCACCGGCATCAGCTCGCGAGTGCTTGATCTGGAGCAGCCGCCGCATGAACCGAATCTCAGCCATGAAGCGTACGATGCCATTCTCGTCTTCTTTTACCTGAACCGACCGCTCTTCCCATATCTTATCGATGCGCTGACACCCGGCGGTGTCTTGCTGTATGAAACCTTCACCGTCGATAACCATGTCCAATACCGGCATCCAAAGCGTCGAGAGTTTTGCCTTGCACCCTGTGAACTCTTAAGCCTCACGCCCGGCCTACGCATTCTCCATTATGACGAAGGGCTTCACGAAGGAACGAGCGGATTGGAGTCCGTCTACACGGCTCAACTTACGGCACAGAAACCCTCAGCTCCAGGGCCATCGATATGAGCCGCCTGGACCTTCATCTGCATACCACCCATTCGGACGGAAGTTGCACGCCCACTGAGGTGGTGAACATGGCACATCGTGCAGCGGTGACGGCATTGGCGATCACCGATCATGACATTGTGACCGGTGTCGCCGAAGCCATTGCGGTCGGACAACAGTGTGGAATCGAGGTCATACCCGGAGTGGAAATCAGTTCGTTTGCCGGCAACTCGGAGTTACACATTCTGGGGTACTTTCTTGATTGCCAAGATCCCGATTTGCTCGAGCATCTGAAGACCCTGCGAGACGGTCGTCATCGCCGGAATCCACAGATCATCGAACGATTACAGACCTTGGGAATCGACATTACGTACGACGAAGTACGCGCACTCGCCGGCACCGGCTCGATCGGCAGACCGCACATCGCCCGTGTCTTAATGGACAAACACGTCGTCGCTTCTGCCAAAGAAGCCTTTGATCGTTTTCTTGCCGAGGGGAAACCGGCCTACGTTCTCCGGGAACTCCCGAACCCTGCCGAAGCGATCCGCTGGATCAAGGCCGCTCGCGGACTTGCCGTCCTGGCCCACCCGACGTGGGTCAGGGTGGCAGAGCAGTCGTTAGTTGATCTGGTTCGACAGCTCAAAGTCGACGGGCTCGACGGTGTAGAGGTCTACTATAGTACGCATGCTGCGAGACAGACTCGAGAATACCTCAGCCTGGCTCAACAACTCGGTCTATTGGTCACTGGCGGAAGCGACTTCCATGGTCTCACGAAACCCGACATCGAAGTCGGCATCGGGAAGGGCACGCTGCACATACCAACCGCACTGCTTCCCAAGATGAAGGAAGCCGCCGGGCGGCTCTAGGGCAGCATCCTCCGCATATTTCCCTGAATCCATTGACTCCTCTTCGGTATCCGCTAGACTCTGATCATCTTCAGATCTCGTCACCCATGGTCACTGCGTCGAGCTGGGCCGTTCAATATGTACTTGTCGCACTGGCTGCGCTCTTTGCCGGTCCCGTACTGAGCAAACTACCGGCGGCGCAATCCTTTCCCCTCACGTTGTTCGGCTTGACCGGTTCTCAAACCATTCACCTCATCATTGAAGGCACGGGGCTGGTCGCTCTTTGCATGCTCTCGCTCCGCGCATTCCGACGGATGCCGGATAACGGACGAGGCTTCTCCTTTTTACGGCGGCTGGTTCTTCCCGTCACGACCCTGTTCGTTGTGATCGTGATAGATAAGACTCTCCCAGTTGTCGAACTTCCGCTTCTCGACCGCGTGGGATCCCCACGCTATACCATGGCCTACGCTGCGGCATTGACGCTGATCGGGCTCTGGATCACCGCCGCATGGCTCCTGCATCTCGATGCCCTTCACCGCTTTTTTGTGAAGCCTGCGCAATCGACTCGACGCCAAGAACCTGGACTGCGGACCGAAGATATCGACGGAATCGATTCGGAACAAGAGAGCAGCGAGACTGAGACCGCAGCGCATATCCTCACCACACAAAACAGTCCACCCGGTACATTCGGTCGGTACAAAGTGTTAAAGGAGTTAGGACGCGGCTCAATGGGTGTGGTGTATCTTGGGAAAGACCCGACGATCCAACGATTCGTGGCGATTAAGACTATGCGACTCGACGAGATCGCCGACCGCGATAAACTGCAGGAAGTGAAGGCTCGGTTCTTTCGAGAGGCTGAATCCACCGGACGATTGTCTCACTCCAACATCGTCACAATCTTTGACGCCGGAGAAGAAGACGACCTCGCCTATATCGCCATGGAACTGCTCCAGGGCACCACGCTCACACAATGGTCACGGAAACCGAATCTCCTGGCGCTCGGCAAAGTGATCTCGATACTGGCGACCGTCGCTGAAGCGATGGACTATGCTCACCAGCAGGGCGTTGTGCATCGCGACATCAAACCGGCAAACATCATGCTGACCACCGATAAGGTCGTTAAGATCATGGACTTCGGCATCGCCAAGATGGCGACGTCGTCGAAAACTCAGACGAATATCGTGCTGGGAACCCCCATGTACATGTCCCCCGAACAGATCGCCGGGAAGAAGGTGGATGGGCGATCAGATATTTTTTCGCTCGCCGTCGTGATGTTCGAACTCCTGACTGGTCGTCCACCCTTTATTGCTGATAACGTCTCGGCACTGCTGTTTGCCATCGCTCACACACCGCATCTCAGCGTGAAAGCGATCAGACCCGATCTCCCACCTACCATAAAGGAAGTCCTCGATCGAGCGTTGCAGAAAGACCCGGTCCACCGCTATCGTCGCGCCGGCGAGTTCGCCATGGAACTTCGGTCCTGCCTCGAAGGATTGGCCGCGTAAATACTCCCTGGTGCTGCCGCTCTCCATTCTCCACGAGAGTTTCGTTTTCTAACCAACCTTTCCGATCGCCGTGTATGAATCGCGTCACACAGGCAATCGAAAGCGACACAAGCAAATCTGTGCGGCGGCGTGCCTGATGCACGAATCTTCAGTTTCGGAGATGAAGGCGGCCTTTGGGCAAGCTTTGGTAACAACTTTCCGAGAGGTCCTGTTCGTGTTCCTGCAAACATTGCAGAATGCGGCCATCACCCGGCTGCACTGTCGGACAGACCCGCCTCACATCTTCAACGCAGGCAAGCCTATATCCTTCCGCTTCCCTCCAGCGTACCAGCCGTTGCCGGACGATCTGTTGACATGGCGCATCCAACCGCTTGAGACGCTGTATCACGCAACGCCGCCTGTCTTCGCCTGTCAGGGAATCGGGGCAGTACTGCTGGACTTCGGCTTCGCACTTCACTTCCGCGATTTCCCTAGCACGCCTGTCGTGCGGGACAGATAATCCGCCAAGAATGGCCACAGATGACGGGTCTGACGCTCCCGGCTGGCTTTCGGCCGACCGACTAGTCACGCCTGGGATCGTCAGATCCAGCTCAGGTGGGCGCTGCGCTTTAACGATCGATGAAGCCGATTGCACTGAGAAGAGCTCTTCCTTCGACGGAAAATTCGCCCAGATGATGGTCCAGATTAAGATCAACCCCGCCGCTGAAATGGAGTTCGTGACGGTTTTTCCGGACTGTTTCTGAGTGTTAGTAGTCCTCATCACGCTGAGAATAAAATAAAGTTGCAGGAAAATCACCGAAAGGGGAGTTTTGCGTAAGACAGTGCTGTCGACCGAAGAGACTGAAATGGGATGGAAACTAGTTGTCCGGGGTCTCGACGATGTGATTCTCGAACCTGGTACAGCCTTCCGCCAATAGCCGATTGGTCAACATCTCACCCGGCCATTCAATCGGCAGATCAGCGGTGAAGACCCAGACATCGGGAGAGGTCCAGACAGGGCCGTGTTCGTCCGGTAGTTCCGGATCGAACAGGTCTGTCCACACGGGCATGTAGACTCCATTTCCACATTGCGTATGGAGGTGCACAATGGTGCGGGACCTCACCAGCGAATCCAGTTCCCTCCACACAGCGGCCGTCTCATCGGCGAGGTGATGGAGCCGTACTGCATTCTGCGCGTCGAACATGGCATAGGCAGCGTACACCGGCGCCTCAATCGTGTCAGGCGCACAGGCCAGCTCCGGACATTGCTTGACCAGCCCGTCGAGAATCTCACGACGCTGTCGATCCTCCCACGCATCGGGCAATCCTGGATCCGGAGCGCCGATCAGCTCAAATAGGAGGAACGCGGTATTTTCGACTGGAGGAAGCAACCGCGCCGCCACGGATTGGACACGCCTTGAATCTGTAACCGTCACAAGGTGGTCATGGAACAATTGAAGATTCAGCATCTCCAAGGTGGCATCGGTTAAGAGGCGAGACTCGACGCGAACCACCGTTCCAGCGGGGAGATGAAGATACTTGTGCAGGAGATCGGCTGTGGCGATTGGATCTATCTTCAGCTTGAGCGGAGCAGTTAAGTTCGCCTGCAGAGGAAGTTCCAGGGCCGCCATCGTAGCATACGTCGGCTTTTCATCATTCGGGCCGTCCAATAGCAACGTGCAGCTCGCCTCGGCGACTAGATCGAAGAGCCATTCGGCCATTTCCTCATCGAGCGCGGCAAGCACGGTCAGTAGGTCGTGCTCCCGTCCTTGCTCAAGAAACGCCTGCAAGGTATCGACCGCATCATCGGTGTCGCCATGATCGTGGCGACGGGCATTGATGAGATGAATGAGATCCCGTGTGAGTGGATCGGGGCGAGACCAACCTAACATCGAGGCTCCCTACTGTACGAGCCGTCAGTCATGGCTCGACAACTCAAAAAGCATGTTGCCAAACTTTTCCTCCCCATGCAAGCCTCAGGACGATTACTCACGACTCGCCACGCACATGATCGATACATGTCCTTATTCACCGATAATCTTCACGAGAACCCGCTTACGACGACGTCCGTCGAACTCGCCATAAAAAATTCGCTCCCACGGACCGAAATCGAGTTTTCCTTCCGTGAGCGCGACGACGACTTCTCGCCCCATCACTTGTCGCTTCAGATGAGCATCACCGTTGTCTTCGCCTGTGTCGTGATGCCGATACACCGCCTTCTGTGGAGCGAGCCGTTCCAAGAAATCGTCGTAGTCCTGCAACAGGCCGGGCTCATCGTCATTGATGTACACGCTGGCCGTGATGTGCATCGCGTTCACCAGGACGAGGCCTTCCCGTATCCCACTCTTTTTTACCACTGCCTCGACGTGGGGCGTGATATTGATGTAGGTCCGCCTGGTCGTTGTCTCGAACCAGAGTTCTTCGCGGTAGGACTTCATGATCGTTAACCACCGTATTGTGCCTGCCGTCTCGACAGACATGCAAGAGGCCGGAGCGATTCTCTCCTCTTGCATGTTCTGCAGCCGATGGAGAGCCTGTTATATTATAATGCTGAGTCCACCAACCGGTCGAAGACCATCGTGGCAGGAAGACACACTGTCCAACTCCCACGTGCAATCCTGATGAGTGCCGTCCGCACGGACTGAGCCCTGTCGAAAACACCTACAAAATTGACAGCCACCAGCCTTGGTGATAAGTACCTTTCCATATTCTTCGATACTGTCCGCTAGAGGGAGGTGCTCGATGTTGGCTATCGCTGGGGGTCCGTCGTTCGTCGGCAGTCCTCTGAATTGGAGTCTACTTTTTGCTCGTCAGCCGGAACCGGATCTGGAATTCACGGAAGAGGAGCTGGAACAGACAACCACGATTCGATCACCTTCGCCCATGAAGCCGCCAAAGAAATCGAGTGGGCGCCCTCTTCTGTGGGTACTCGTATTGCTCATGATCGGTACCGGCGTCTATGTCGCGATGGAGCCGGAGATGATCATGGACTATATCGGTCCGCTTCTCGGCGAATCACCGGCTCCGCAACCATCTCCGCCTATGGCCCGAAAACCGATTACACCGAAACCGGCGCCGCCTGTCCAGACCATTCAGCCTCAAACCGCTACTTCGACTCCACCTCCTGCTGCACCAGTCGAGGTACCGCAGGCTGCTGCGCCGACGACAGCTCCCGTTTCTCCACCTCCATCGACCCAGCCGACACCGATGGCCTCATCTCCGATACAAGCCCCGCCGCCACCAGCACCGGCACCCGTTGCACCCATCATCGCTTCACCGACTCCGCTATTCAGCGAAGGACAGCGAGTCAGCGTACTCGCAGATCCAATGAATCCAGGGGCAAAAGTGCTCCTGGCTCAGGATGCAGAAGGGGCAAGACCGGGGCCGGCCATTCCACCGGGGACCGCTCTCACGATCCTCGACGGCGACCTGCAGGCTGGCGGATGGGTCTATTCCGTCCGCAGTGACTTCGGCACAAAAGGGTGGTTGACTGAGAAGCAGCTTAAATTGAAACCCTGATCGCCTGTTTGTACCACACTCATCAGCTACAGAGGGCAGCGATACGATCGCCACCCTCTGTGTTATAATGCCGCCCGTTCCTGCCACCGCATTAGGTGAGACATCACGAGCCTCAGGAATCCATGCGCGCCGTGATCTTCGACTTCGACGGTGTCATCGCCGACACTGAGCCGCTCCATTTTGAAAGTCTGCGTTGGACACTGGCAGACATCGAGATCGTTTTGACCGAAACAGACTATTACGCCGACTATCTCGGCTTCGACGATCGTGGATGTATTCTGGAAGCGCTACGAATCAATCGACGCTCGGCCTCTCCTTCGCTGGTCGAAGAATTGATGGCAAAAAAGGCCGTCGCCTATTTGACCTCGATCAAGGATCACCTGGTGATTTTTCCGGGTGTCAGAGAATTTGTCGAAGACGCCGCGGCCACCTACCCCATTGCCATCGCCTCGGGTGCCTTGCGCGCTGAGATCGAGCTGGTGCTGGAACAAATCGGGATCCGAAAAGCATTTCGTCACATTACCAGCGCGGAAGATGTTACCTGTGGCAAACCGAATCCGGAACCGTTCCTGCAAGCCCTGGCTGGATTGAACCGTTGGCATTCCGCTGCTCCGATCCTGCCGGGTGCCTGCTTGGCCATCGAAGATTCCCGTCCCGGCATCCGGGCCGCACGATCAGCGGGAATGAAGGTCCTGGCGGTAGCCAATACGCACACCGTCCAAGACCTTCACGAGGCCGATGCAATCAGCTATAGTTTGAGCGAAACGAGTCTCAAGGATTTCCGCATCCGCTTGTGGCCGACATGAGATCGAGACAACGATGAGAATCTGCTCACTTATCCCCGGCGCCACAGAAGTGGTCGCCGCTCTCGATTTGGCCGACCGACTGGTCGGCATCAGCCACGAATGCGACTTTCCTGCCTCGGTTCGACAGGTTCCCGTCATGATCGAACCCATCGTTGGAAAGGATGGAGGATCCGGCAGGGAAATCGACAGGCAGGTCAAAGAACTGGTTGCGTCAGGACAGCGGCTCTACCGACTCAATGAGGACGCCTTTTGCCGAGCCTGTCCGGACCTAATTCTGACGCAAGACCTGTGTCACGTCTGCTCGGTCACGCCGGACCAACTCACACGAGCGATCGAATCACTTCATCATCGACCCAAAGTACTCACACTCAGCCCAACGACATTAGACGACATGATCCATGATATCGAGCGCATCGCCGAGGCAGCAGGCGTACTTCCGAAGGGACTGGTACTCACTCAGGAGCTCCGCCATCGAGTGGACCGCGTGCGTGAAGAGACCAGCCGGATGCCTTCGCGTCCGCGCGTGGTGTGTCTTGAATGGCTGGATCCTCTCTATGTTGCAGGCCATTGGGTCCCGGAAATGGTCGAGCTGGCTGGTGGCCGCAATACTCTTGGATCTCAGGATACCCCATCGCATGAAACGACGTGGCCCGCCGTGGAGGCCGCTCAGCCGGACGTGATCCTTGTAATGCCCTGCGGTTACTCCGTTGAGCGCACAGTCAACGAGCTCATGCAGGACGGACAAACCCGAGACGCATGGCGGCGGGCTTGCGGACAACGGCCGGATCTTTACGTCGTCGATGCGGCATCTTTCTTCAGCCGCCCTGGTCCTCGACTCGTCGACGGCGTGGAGCTGCTCGCAGCCATTCTGCACCCGACCCCTGACCATCCTATCGACCCAGTCAAAGCGATCAAACTTGAGGCCACGACCCTCACCGCAGGCTGCGCGTCATGACAGTCTCTGAAGCTCAAGC
Organism: Nitrospira sp.; assembly: GCA_025934915.1. Taxonomy (GTDB): domain Bacteria; phylum Nitrospirota; class Nitrospiria; order Nitrospirales; family Nitrospiraceae; genus Nitrospira_D. The sequence goes on along the minus strand of JAICWG010000091.1, from coordinate 3,539 downwards.
TTACTGCACAGCCTACACGAAGAAAAGCGGCAGCAATTTTTACTACTCGTTCCTGTTCCTTCCCAAAACCAAACGCGACGCCATGTACACCGTCTATGCCTTCTGCAAGGCGGTCGACAGTGCCGTCGACGAACCGGCCGCCGGGAGCGACCCGAAGGACGAACTCAAGCGTTGGCGTGAGGAAGTTGAGGCGGTGTATTCAGGCGCCCCGATCACTCCCATCATGGTGAGTCTCGCCCATCACGTGAAGACCTTGGGTATTCCCAAGGCATACTTCGAGGAATTGATCAAAGGCGTCGAGATGGATCTGTTCAACAATCGCTATGTCACATTCGATGAGCTGTCGCTCTATTGCTATCGCGTTGCCTCCGTGGTGGGGCTCATTTGTTTGCATGTCTTCGGTGTCACATCGGCTCGCGCGCAGGATTATGCAGTGGCGCTCGGCATGGCCTTCCAACTGACAAACATTCTCCGTGATGTCGGAACCGATGCCGCCGAAAGCCGAATTTATATGCCGCTGGACGACTTACGGAAGTGGAATCATCCGGAAAAAGCCATCCTCAATCGAAGCGACTCACCGGAGTTCCGTGCATTGATGGAATATGAGGCCTCCCGAGCGCACCACTATTACAAGCGAGCCGATGCGGCTCTCATGGGCCTATCGCCTCAGGAGCGCCGCGCGCTGACGGTGGCAGAAATCATGCGTGGCATTTACAGTCGGATTTTAGAACGGATCGAGCAGTCGAACTATCAGGTCTTCGGACCGCGTATTAGTCTCACCACAACGCAACGAGTGGTTATTGCCCTACGTATTTGGCTCCGCTCCCGATTCTTGTGACCGAGCTACTCTCACACACCGTCCTTGTTCTCGGTGCTGGACTGGCTGGCTTCGCCACTGCGTACCATCTCCATCAACAGGGTTACCACATCACCCTGCTCGATCATCCTGACTGGCTCGATGAGTTCCGGACCGATGCATCCCAACCCGTCCCGATTGTTCTGGGATGCCACTATGAGACGAGACGTGTCCTTCGCACGCTTGATCGAGAACAGCCTTCGGAAGACGATCGAACGATTCCACTGGAATTTTGGCTGCCTGATGGGCGAATCGTCCCCTATCAGTCGGCCCGCCTCCCCGGAGCCTTTCAGTGGATGATGAGTCTCTTCAGCTTTCACGGCCTCTCCTGGCAGGATCGGTGGAGGCTCTTCTCACATGTCGAGCAAATCTGGGAACAAGCCCAAATCCTCCCGCCGGATTTGGAGAATCGGACTGCGGAGGAATGGCTGACGGCGGCCGGGCAAAGTCCCGAAGCCAGAGAACGGATTTGGGACCCGTTCGCTCAATGGTTGACCGGCAATGCGCTGGCACGGCTCTCCGCAGCAACCTTCGTTCATCTGCTTTCAACCGTGTTTCTTCGTGATGCGTCGGACGCGAGGCTCACACACCCGGCCGGTTCCATCGACCATCGCTTCATCATTCCCATGAAACAGACACTCCACCGGGCGAATGTGCGGATCGTCTCCCTGGCCCATCGGCCTACCCTTCGGTTTGGACAAACCGGCGTGAGCGAAATCCGGCTTCACGACGACACCAGGTTACGGGCCAATCGGTACGTCATTGCGCTGTCCTATCACAACCTCCTGCAGCTACTGCCGGAACGGCTGCTGACTCGCTACGCCTATTTCGCGCAAATAACTGAACTCAAAAGCTTGAGCGAGGTGACTATTCAATTGACCTGCCCGATTCCAAAGGAAAGGCCGCGTCTGCTCCTTCTCCCAGGCCGACCGTTCCACCAGCTCACCAGCACATCACTCGGCTCCGGCGAGATCGAATATCGGCTGTCTGCCGTCGGTAACGCGCTCGCCGAGTTGAACAACGATCAGTTGGTCGATGCAGCACAGACTGAGATGTGCGAGTTGTTCTCAGGAACGGCCAGGAAAGATGTGATCGTCCGAGCAGTCTTTCGTGAGCCCCACGCTGCCCTGTTGCTTACACCGGGTGTCTCGCGGCTGCGGCCGCTTCAACAGAGTCCCATCCAGAATTTATTCGTCGCCGGGGCATGGACCGACACCGGATGGCCTGCCAATCTGGAGAGCGCGCTCGTCAGCGCCCATCGCTGCGCGCAGCTCGTCGCCGGCCACGCAGCTTGACCGTATGGCTAGGGACATCTGCTTCTAAAACCTACCATCGTGCAGGTAACACAGATCCTTAAACCGCTCGCCGCCACGATATTTTGCGATGACCATCCACTCCTGTCTGGTATCCGTCAGCCCAATATAGGCTGTCTCATCAAGAAGAAAGGGTTGCAGTGAAAAGGATGTCATCAAAGCAGGAGCGGCTGGGGTTTTATCAATCTGGAGCATCGTGAGCGGATAGGTTCCACCGGTTCGCTCAAACTTATTGCGAGTTGCCAACAGCGGACTGAGGTCTTGCCAGTTTGCCTGTTCAAGAACCGTGCTGTCGGCGGGGAATACGTAGAGACTGTCGCTTGGAGCGCCTTTCATACAGAAGGTCGCTTTCACCACCAAATCCTCTTGCCCATCATTGTCGAGGTCCATTCTCACCCGATCGAAGCTCGAGCAACGCCGCGTCGGCGGCCCCTGCCCTCTTAACTGGACCGACTCCCACTGCACCGTCTTCGATAGCTCAGCATTGAGGTCCAGATGCTCTCCAAACAGCGCCGCTACTTTTTCACAAAAGGGTTTGTCTGCAAACGCCATCAGTTCCACCGACGCTGCAGCAGAAAACGCCGGCAACATCATCAGGAGCATACTTCCCATGCTCGTGAGCTTCATAGATGCCTCCCTCGTTCTATGACCACATTATCTCGATTGACATCCCGACTTTCCGTTTTTAAGATACCGCTACTCATGTCGTCGCCCTCACAACTCATGGAGCTCACTCCGCTTCAAGAACTCGCTCAATCCCTCGTCAACTGCGAGCGCTGCAAGCTGGCCAAGTTGGGACGCAGCCAAGTCGTCTTTGGCGTCGGGAATCCTCACGCAAGTATCATGTTTGTGGGAGAAGCGCCAGGGTTCAATGAAGATCAGAAAGGCGAGCCTTTTGTGGGAGCGGCAGGGAAACTCTTGAACGATCTCCTGGCTTCGGCAGGCCTCTCGCGCGATCAGATCTACATTGCGAATGTCATCAAATGCCGCCCGCCGAACAATCGCGACCCCGAGCAGGACGAAGTGGAAACCTGCAAACCATTCCTAATGCAGCAGATTCAGCTGATTCGCCCGAAGCTGGTCTGTACTTTGGGCAACTGGGCCACTCAGACCCTATTAGAACGCAAAGTCGGCATTACCAAGGTGAAGACACAAGCGTTCTACATGAAGAATTTCGTCATCTTTCCGCTCCTCCACCCAGCAGCTGCTCTCCATCAGGGCAACTTGCTTGAAACGCTGAAGGAGGATTTCAAGAAACTGAAAGAATTTCTCGACCGCCACTCCAAACCGACTCAGCCAACCAACGCAGCTTCTACCTCGGCCGCACCGGTTTTGAATATAGAATCCTCCCAGCCGACACAGATGGATTT
>JAICWG010000037.1 GCA_025934915.1 Nitrospira sp. | reverse complement strand
GGGCTTGCCGATCAAGGCGATGACAGCCAGAAGATCGTTGACGCGGGAGAAAAAACCGGCGCACAGGCCGTCATCCCGCCACGTTCACATCTCAAAAACCCACGCGCGGGTGACGTCGCGTTGTACGCCGAACGCGACCGCGTCGAAGGCTTCTTCAATACACTCACGCATGACAGAGGCGTCGCCACGAGATCCTGCACACGCGCCAGAAACGTCGCTGCGCTCATCTATCTCGCCGCTGCCCTCATCTGGATGAAATGAATGTCAACAGAGCCTAGGGCGTGTCATCTTGCCAAAAGGTACCGGCAGAATAGACGTAGCTTGAATACATACTTATGTACTTTTTCTAGGTATTTTTTCACTATGGTTTCTTCAACGGTGATGAAGGAGTTGGAAATCGTTGCGCGACCGGCTTGAAGCGGTCCGATGGAGGATCTAAATCGATACAGCCCTGTATCGAAATGGGTACGGTGCAGGCTGCGGTCTGTGGATATTCAAAAAGTTATCAGGCGTGACCTCAAGACCAAGAGGAGAGATCAACAATTCTAATGTTCGTGCGAACGTCGCCGGCTCGTTCCTCTTCGTCTGCGCAGAACGCTTCGAGCCCTGCAGCCTCCAGCGCCGGCTTGATCAGCTCTGCATGGATGCGATTGAAATTGATCTCGTTGCCCTGACCATCCTTTTTCACACCGAACGGCATCACAACAAAGGCATGGGGTTTCATGCGACGTGCTGCTCAATAGACCAGCTCAACCTTGCAATGTCACGACACAGAGGGTGTCTTGTCATCTGCCTCCTTTTTGTCTTTGAACACCTGCGTGATATAGGACTCAACCTCTTCACGGCTCAACTCTTCAACCCGCGCCGCGAAGGCCGGATACGCCTGAATATGGGTTTGGTTGGCATAGCCTCCGCTCAGCTGTAGAAACTGCCAGCCTTCGCTCTTGAGTGACTCGGTCATCCGCCGGTAGTGGCGCCATCGATCGCCATGGCGAAAGAACTCCTCCACAGCAGCGCTCAACGCCACAGCAAGACTGACAATGAACGTGATCGCTTGAATCAGTCCTTGCATGTCGCTGCCGAAGTTCAAGCTGACCAATGCCGGTACGATCACGCCGCCGATGATCGTCGCCAGTCGTAGCCTGCGATACCACCAGACAGACTCCTGCGCCTTCCCATCCATCCAAATGACCAGCTCCAACCACCGTGCCCGCAGGAACTGCTTGTTCAGTTCCGGCAACTCGATCGCAGCGATCAGCTGGTCCATCTCGGCCCGCATGTGCTCATGGTCAGTCGTCTTGTTTAGATTATCCATAGGCTCCTCCATCGAGTCGTTCACGACGAAAGAAAGACCACGTGGTTCCCACGGCCTTCGTTTTCAAGCGCAAAGAGTACATGTCCGGCAGAAACGCTGCTCTTCATACCTGCAATTTGCACAAACCCCTGAACCGACAAGAAAGGAGCTATGCTGGGATGAATTAGGGAAGCGGCGATGAAGGTGTGTCGCCATAACGGGGTATCAAACGAGATGCAGCGTATGCCAGTATAGATACCATAGTAGAGCCGGTCACGAAACCAGAGTTTGTTCGATCGTTCCTCCCTTAACCTGTGTTTTCAAGTTCTAATTCGCCTTCCTCACCACCAAAATCCCATCCCGGATCGTGACCAGTACGGCGGTCACGCGCGGATCGGCTGAGATGGTACGGTTCAGCTCTTGAATGGCGGCGGTGGACTCGTCAGGCGGTGGCTGTTTTAAGACTTCGCCGCTCCACAGTACATTGTTTGAGGTAATTGATTTTGTCTGCATATCTCCTAAGTCATAATGTGCCCTTCCAAAAGCAACTGATCCGGGAGAGCCAGGGTGGGCCAAGGAAAATGATGATATTAGTCCCTTGAGGGATTACGTACAACTAGTAATAGCTTGATCGCAACTCGCTTTCCTTCGCTGATAGGCATAAAATTCGTCAGCAAGTTCCGGGGCAGTGAATGAAACTCGAATCAGTACGCATTAAGAATCTCCGATCCTTTGCCGACGTCACCGTCCCTTTCAATGACTACACTTGTCTAGTGGGGCCAAATGGTTCTGGTAAATCGACCGTCTTGTGTGCCCTCAACGTCTTTTTCCGTGAAACCGAGAACTCCGGCACTGACCTGAGTCAGCTCGATCGTGAGGATTTTCATCAAAAGAATACTGCTGAAGCAATAGAGATTACTGTCACATTCGCAGACTTAAGCCCTGAAGCCCAGCAGGACTTTTCCAATTACTATCGCCAGGGAAAGCTCATCGTTTCCGCACTTGCCACTTTCAATGACGCCACCGGAAAAGCCGAGGTCAGACAGTACGGCCAGCGGCTCGCCATGCCGGGGTTCAAAGAATTTTTCCGAGCCGTTGGTGATAACAAGAAAGTCGTTGAACTAAAGACGCTTTACGCTGAGATCCAGAAGAACTTTGGCGATCTCTCTGCCGCTGGCACGAAGGACGCCATGATCGAGGCTCTCCGCAAGTACGAAACCAACCACCCCGATCAGTGCGAATTGATCGCGAGCGAAGATCAGTTTTATGGGGTCTCCAAGGGTGCTAACCGTCTTGCCCAATACATTCAGTGGGTTTACGTCCCAGCAGTTAAAGATGCGGCCACGGAACAGCTTGAGGCCAGAGACACAGCCCTCGGCAAACTACTGGCACGTACCGTCCGGGCAAAGACAAATTTTGAAGAAGCCGTCAAAGCTCTTCGCACGGGAATGCAGGAACAATATCAGCAGCTTCTCGATAAGAATCAGGAGGTCTTGAAGGAGCTATCAGATTCACTCCAGACACGCTTAACCGAGTGGGCACACCCAGAAGCCACGCTGAAGCTTGAGTGGTGTCAGGATCCTGATAAATCTGTGCGGGTCGATGAGCCCTTAGCAAGAATTATCGCAGGAGAGGACAATTTCGAGGGTGAACTCCCCAGGTTCGGGCATGGCCTTCAGAGATCCTATCTTCTTGCTCTGTTGCATGAACTCGCTAGCAGCGATGACAAGGCCACTCCGCGACTCATTTTAGGGTGCGAAGAACCTGAGCTCTATCAACATCCCCCTCAGGCCAGACATCTAGCCACCGTCCTCCAGGACCTCAGTAAGGCGAACTCACAGGTTATCGTTTCGACACATAGTCCATTATTCGTCTCCGGCGAGGGCTTTGAAGATGTCCGCATGGTCAGAAAAGATGCCAATGAAGCTCCCCGCAGCAAGCTGCGGGGTATCACAGAACTCAATTCCGAAGACTTCTCGGAAGGAGAGGCCAACCCCGTAGCGAGCTACGGGGAATGTCAAGTTCAAAAGCGCTCGACCGTTACATACATGTCCTACAAAGACATTGCCGATGCCGTTGCAGCCGCCACGAGAGAACCGCCCAGCAAACCGTAGGGTGTTCTGGCGAAAATCCACCAAGCATTACAGCCTTCGCTCAATGAGATGTTTTTTACCTCCCGTCTAGTATTGGTCGAAGGTCTTGAAGATGTTGCTTATCTGAGTTCCTACCTTAATCTCCTCAATAAATGGGACCAGTACCGTCGCAGCGGTTGTCATATTGTCCCCGTGAATGGCAAAAGTGAAATGTTACGCCCGGTGGTGATTGCCAAGCGTATCGGCATTCCAACCTTCGTTGTCTTTGATTCAGACGCCGATGAGCAGAATCCGGGTAAGAGGGCAAAACATGAGAAAGATAACAAAGCCCTGCTTGCGCTCCTAGGCAAGGTAAACGAAAACCCATTACCCACTACCAGCTTGTGGGGCCCTGGGTTTGTCATGTGGCGATCAAATATTGGCGCTCTTATTAGAGCGGAAATTGGTGCAGCTGAGTGGAGTGCCTTTCAAGAAGAAGCTGACAAGCAGTATGGCCATGCTGGCCGACTTCGGAAAAATACACTGCATATCGGGTTTTGTCTTGTCCAAGCTTGGGAATCAGGCAAAAGGTCTCCGAGTCTCGAACGCCTGTGTAATGAGATTTTGAATCCAGCCGTCAGTGTACAGTGACAACCGTGTTTCCGGGGAAATGGTCGACTGAAAAGAAACAATATGCGGGTCATCCACACTTCCGATTGGCATCTTGGCCAGGAACTGCATGGTTTCGACCGTCGCGTCGAACATGACTCGTTTCTCGACTGGCTAGCCTACCAACTGATCGAACAAAAAGCTGACGCACTCATCATCACGGGCGACGTTTACGACACGGTCAATCCACCTATCTCTGCTCAACAACGCCTGTATCAATTTTTACGGCGAGTAATAACCGAAAGTTCACACCTTCAAATAGTGCTCATCGGCGGCAATCATGACTCAGCGGCACGACTTGAGCTGCCGAAACACCTTCTCGATGCTAGCCGAGTCCACCTCACCGGGGGAATGCCTCGGCATAATGGTCAGCCGGTTGTAGGGCAGACACTGATTGAACTACGGGACATGACCGGAACTCCCCGAGCTGTGTGCGCCGCCGTCCCCTACCTCCGCCCAGGAGATCTTCCCATAGTAATCAGCGGTGAACGCCCCCTTCACGCTCTCTATCAGCAAGTTATTGAGGCTGGGCACGTCATGCATGAAGGGCTCCCATTGATCGTCACAGGGCACATACACATGAGCGGCGGAGCAGTGTCGGAACTGAGCGAACGACGAATCGTCATAGGAGGCGAGGAGGCGGTTTCCTCTGATCTTTTCCCAGCAAGTGTCTCCTATGTCGCTTTAGGCCATCTCCACAAACCACAGTCTGTCTCAGGTCAAACTATCATCCGCTATGCCGGATCGCCCTTCCCTATGTCGGTCGCGGAGAGGGACTATCAACACAGTATCGTCGTGATCGATTTCGATCCGACGGCTGGCCTCACAATAAATTTGGTGCGGACCCCGAGACCCGTCGCCTTCCTTCGGGTTCCGGAAGTTGGTGCAGCGCCACTCGACCAAGTCGAGGATGAATTACGCAACCTTAGGATCGACGATCCTGGGCAGGATCGTCGATCATTTCTTGAGGTCGCGGTTCGGCTCGATGGAGCTGAGCCAGAGCTTCGGTCACGCATCGAAGCTGCCTTGGAGGGGAAGCCTGTCCGACTCACGCGCATCGTTAGACAGACTGAGGGACAGGGAGGCGCATTGGCGGATACCGTCGAAGGAGACACAGAGCTTGACGCGCTGGAGCCGGCCCATGTGTTCGCTCGTCGACACGTTGAGGAATACGGAGTCGAGCCGACGGCGGAGCTTACCAGGGCCTTTGACGAAGTGTTGACGAGCATCTCATCGTCGGAGAACGATCAAACAGGCGCGACATGAGAATCCTTGCGATCCGAGGCGAAAACCTTGCCAGCCTCTCCGACCCATTCGAAGTCGACTTCGAGACAGAGCCAATCCGCAACTCCGGCATCTTCGTGATTACTGGGCCAACTGGCGCTGGGAAGACGACCCTGCTGGATGCACTCTGTCTTGCGCTTTTTGACCGTCTCCCTCGCATGGATACCGCAGAAAGTGGAGCGTCAATTGGACGGATCGAAGGCGATGGTTCCCTGCAGATCAAATACGATGACGTACGCGGAATTCTTCGTCATGGTGCCGGTACGGGCTATGCGGAGGTAGACTTTGTCGCACAAGATGGACAGCGGTACCGATCTCGCTGGGAAGTGAATCGTGCGCGGGGCAAAGCCAATGGGAAACTTCAGGGTCAGAAGATCACGCTCACGGAGATCAAGTCCGGCGCAATTATCAGTGACAAGAAGACTGATACGCTTCAGCAGATCCAAAATCGCATCGGGCTCAGCTTCGATCAATTTCGACGATCAGTCCTCCTAGCCCAGGGCGACTTTGACACTTTCATAAAGGCTGGCTCAAAAGACAGAGCCGAACTCCTTGAAAGGATCACGGGGACCCAAATTTACTCTGATATCTCGCGATCCGCATTCGCCCGAGCCAAACAGGAGCGGGAAGTGGTACGAGACCTTGAAACCCAACTCGGTGAGCATCAGCCACTTGGGGATGAGGCAAGAACTGCGGCAGCGGTACGTCTCCAGGAAGCTAAGACCCAACAAGACCGCATTGAGACAGCACGAGTCACTCTCAAGAAATGGGAGGATTGGCACGAGGTTAAATCTCGCCTCGACACACGTGTTGTGGAAGGGAATGCGGCGCTGACGCAAGCCTTGACGTTAGATCACAATGCTCAGAGTGATCGGGCCACGCTCGCTATGGCAAAGAAGGCATTTGCCCTGCGTGCCGAGATCGAGACAGCAGCGGCCACTGGAAGACGGCTGGCAGACGCACGGAAAGCATTCGTCGACGCGCAGGAAGGTGAACGTAAGGCTCTAGAGGAGCGCGATAAAACAGTTTTGGCGAGCAACGCTGCCAAGGATGAACGCGACAAAGAACGAGCAGCCTATGATGCCATAGGCCCTGAGCTCGACAAAGCGCAACGGCTCGACGCCCTGATTGAATCAGCCAAGGTTGATTTGGCCGATCTAGCAGACCTCCTGGAAAAGAGCTCCAAGGGGAAAGACGCCGCGCACGATGCCGTTACAGAGGCCGAGCGTACACTCAAGGCGACACAAGACCAGCGTGAAAATGATGGCCGTTGGCTCGAAGACCATAAATCAGTCGAGGCACTTTCGGTACGAATGAAAGATGTCGAGAGGGATCTATCCGAGCGGCTCGTTCTGACAACTGACATTACATCAACCGGCTCAATGATTCAGCAGCTTGCGCTCGATGTGGAAGTTGCCAAAACATCCCGCCGGGAAAAGGAAAGTGTGGTCGCGGCCTTCCAGGAACAAGACCGTAAACTAGACGAGCAGATTGCCACCCTCCGACAAATTGCTGGCACAATCGATGCCTCTGCGGTTGAAGCCAGACGCGATAAGCTTATGCGGGTTCAGGTTGCGTTGGATAATGCGCAGCACACTTCAGAAGATGCCCGGAAGGTCCAGAGGGCAATCATTACGGCACACGATGAGGCAGCCAAACAGGAAACCCTCATCCATCGCGCTTCCGGGGTCATGACTCAGATAGATGCCGAGTTACCCACGGACCTTGCACGTATGGAAGAAGCCCGGCGCAGCCTTGACCTTTCCGAAGCGGCGGGAACGGAGGCGGCAGAGCATCTTCGCCTCAAACTGGAAGAGGGACAACCATGTCCAGTCTGTGGAGCAACGGAACACCCCGTCGCCGACGTTGATCGACTCCTTAAGGCTCGAGTACTGGCCGATCATAGTCGCGTTGCCGAGTTGGAAGCGAAGGTGTCATCCGCTCAGGCTAACCGTATTCGCGCAGAGACACAGATCGCTGCGGCAAAGGATGTACTAGAAGGAGTCCTGCAACGAAGATTGACTCAAGAGAAAGAATTGCAGGTTGCCTTCGACAAATGGCAGGCATCAGTTGCTTCTGTATCGACCTATTGTGGCGAGATTGGAGTTCCCATCCCAACCTTCTCCGAGGATGCCATTGGCGCAGAAAGTGTAGCGGTCATCAACTCCGTTCGGGGGACAGTGGAGAAGCTGCTGAGTGATGCCAGGGAGACCATTAAGCGTGCGTCCGACGCTGAAGCTCAAATCCAAACAGTCTCCGATGATCGTGAGAACGTTCGCGATCGCCTTTTGACCGCGAATGCAGACATTGTGAAGCTCACGGATGAAGAACATGACAAAGTCAGTAAGGCGAGGATGCTCCAAGCGACTCTTCAAGGAACGAAGCAGAATTTAGCCTCTCTCTATTCCCGTCTCGACACGGCGCTCGCACCGGTGTTTCCCGACTGGCAGAATCAAATTACCAGCACCGGTGAACCATTCATAGAGATCTGCAGCAATCTTGTCAACGACTGGCATGAATGTCGTAGACGGCATGAGATGACCGCTGCCGATATTTCCCGCCTTGAAGCAGATCTGGAGGGAAAGCGGGCAACGCTCAAGGGGCTGGAGACCGCCATCGAGGAAACCCATAAACGACATGCAGACAAGAAAGATGAGATCAACGGGCACAATAGTGAGCGCATCCTGGTTATCAAAGGACGGCCCGTCGGAGAAGTTAGGACTGAATACAGAAAGCGGTGGGAAGCCACCGAAAAACTCTGGAACGAAGCCGAGCATAAGAAGTCCATGGCCGAGCAGATTGCTGCTGGGATGTCGTCAAATGCCCTTGCCGCTCGTAAGATCGCTGAAGCAGCAAGAATCGACCATGAATCGGCAGAGGCTTTGCTCACAGAAAAGCTCCTGGCCAATAACATAAGTAGGTCGCAAGCCGAATCCGCAATCACCAAAGGCGAGGCATGGGTTGTAGCGGAACAGGTTCGTCTCGATACCCTTCAAGAAGCCGTCGCGGCCGCTCGGGCAACTCTCCTTGAGAGACAACAGTCTGCTAAGGAGCACGAAGCCACTGATCACCCGACACAAACTCGAGAAGAAATCGACACGGCCCTCAAGGAGATAGCGGCGCAGTACAGCAAGGCGTCAGAGGCATATGTCGAAGCAAGCTCGGTTCTCCTGAGTGACGACCAAGCACGTTCAAGAACGGGGAAAATCAAAGCCGCTCTTCATGAGCGACAACAGCAGGCACGTGTATGGGGACAGCTTGACGATCTCATCGGTTCAGCTGACGGCACTAAGTTTCGGCGATTCGCTCAATCTCTGACATTACATCATCTCATTCGTTTGGCGAACCAGCACCTGAACAATTTACACCCTCGATATGAGCTACAACGAGCACCTGGCAGCGATCTTGTACTACAGATCATCGATCGCAACATGGCTGATGAAGTCCGCGGTGTTCATAACCTTTCGGGCGGTGAAAGATTTCTGGTCAGCCTTTCTCTAGCACTCGGACTCGCCAGTATGTCGTCGAATCGCGGGATCAAGGTTGAAAGCTTGTTTATCGACGAAGGATTTGGTGCACTCGATAGCAATAGCCTAGCAATGGCGGTCTCTGTCCTGGAACAACTACAAGCGACTGGTCGCCAAGTCGGTGTAATTAGCCATGTCGAGGAGATGAAAGAACGAATCGCAGTAAAGGTGGAGGTGACTCCCATTGGAGGCGGTCACAGCACAGTACAGGTGGTAACGGCTTGATTTTGTGGGCGGGACTACTTCCCCGCCCTTTTTATTATTAAAATTCCGTCCCGGATTGTAACGAGTACAGCTTTCACGCGACGGTCACTTGCGACTACCCGATTTAGCTCTTGAATAGCTGCCGTATTTTCATCTGGCGGTGGTTGTTTCAGGACTTCGCCGCTCCAGAGCACGTTGTCGATCAAGATGACGCCGTTCGGGGCAAGCAGGTCGAGCGAACGGCGATAATAATTGAGGTAATTGGTTTTGTCTGCATCGATGAAGATCAGGTCAAAGGGGCCGCTCAATGTCCTCATGGTCTCCAGGGCCGGTTCCATTCGGATGTTGATCTTTCTTCCGAACGGCGTTTGCGCGAGATAGCGTCTGGCCACCGCCGTCGCTTTCTCATCGATATCGCAGGTGATGACAGTTCCGTCTTCAGGTAGGGCTTCAGCAAAGCAGAGAGCGCTGTAGCCGGTAAACGTCCCGATTTCGAGCACGCGCTTTGCCCCTACCAGCTGCGTCATCATTTTCAGGAATGCCCCTTCCAAGGGACCGACCAGCATCTGAGAGTGCTCCATGGTCCGATGGGTCTCTTCGCGCAGCGCGCAGCAGATCGACGACTCCGGCATGGAATGGGTTTCGGCATACGCTTCGATGTCGGACGGAATCAGCTGTTTCATCCGTATTCCCTTCAGCAATTTGAAAAGACTGATGTGGTTGCGTACACTGCGCACCACTACCGAATCATGAGTGGATCTTAGCATAGTGGAAAGGAGATCGGATTGAAGACGCTCGCGACGTTGGAACCTCTTACAACCAGGTTGCTTGAAATTCAACGGATCAATAGTGCAGCCTCGGTCCTTTCGTGGGATCAGGAAACCTACATGCCGGCCGGCGGGGGGGAAGCGAGGGCCGAGCAGATTGCGGTGCTTCAGGGCCTGGCTCATCAGAAGTTGGTCTCACCGGACGTTCAGCATCTCTTGAATCAATGGGTCGATCCGGCGACCGGTCAGGCGATTGACCAAGCGGGAGATGCCTGGGATGAGCCGTCACGCTCGCTCTTGCGCGAAGTGTGGCGGGATTTCAGCCGCGCGAAGAAACTGCCCTCGGATTTCGTCGTGAAGTTGAGCCGCGAATGCTCGCTCGCCCAGCAAGTGTGGGCCGAGGCAAAAGAACAAAATCAATTCGTGATGTTCCTGCCGAACCTCCGGACGGTGCTGCAGCTCAAGCGAGAAGAAGCCGAGTATCTCGGGTATGACGATTCGCCCTACAACGCCCTGTTGGATGTCTATGAACCGGGCGCGACGATAGCCGGGCTCCAGCCGATATTTGCCGAACTCAAAGCGCGTCTCGTGCCCTTGCTGAAGCGAATCACTGAGAGCCGCGTTCACATCGATGACGGCATTCTGCACCACTCCTATGATCAAGCCCGACAGCTGGAGTTCGGTCGATTGGTCTTGATCGCAATGGGGTATGACTTCGAGCGTGGCCGACTGGATCTCTCAGCCCATCCCTTCACTACGTCGTTTCATCCGACCGACGTGCGCGTGACCACCCGTGTTCATGAACATGAATTACAATCCTGCCTCTTCAGTTGTATCCACGAAGGAGGACATGGGCTGTATGACCAGGGGTTGGATCCACGGTATTTCGGCACGCCGTTGGGGGACTCGGTCTCCCTGGGCATCCATGAAAGCCAGTCTCGTCTCTGGGAAAATTGCGTCGGACGCTCGCGATCTTTTTGGCGCTTTTTCTACCCGAGTTTACAGCAGACGTTTCACCACCAACTGCGCGGTGTGGATATCGAGCAATTCTATACTGCGATCAATCGCGTGAAGCCGTCGTTGATCCGCGTGGAAGCCGACGAGCTGACCTACAATCTCCATATCATGCTACGATTCGAGATCGAGCAAGCGCTTGTGGAAAACAAGACGCAGCCCGACAACTTACCCGCGATCTGGAATCAGAAGATGAAGGACTACTTGGACATCGTTCCGACGTCCGACTCAGAGGGAGTGCTGCAGGACGTGCACTGGTCATTCGGTGCGTTCGGTTACTTCCCCACCTACACCTTGGGCAACCTCTATTCTGTACAATTCTTCGAGCAGGCTAAGCTGGAGATTCCACATTTAGAAGATGCGATTGCAGCCGGTCAATTACTGGTCTTGCGCCGGTGGCTGGAGCAGAAAATTCACCGCTGGGGCCGCATGTTCACGCCGGCCCATCTCGCGCAACGCGTGACCGGTTCCACCCTACGTCCTGAACCCTTTCTCAACTACGTGGAAAAGAAGTACGGCGAGCTCTACCAACTCTGAGCATCGATTCTAGGTCGGCTGTCATACCCCATTGCGGCGTTCAGCTTTGTCGCGATGTCGGAAGGCAACGTAACTTCAGCCTGCACCTCGATCCGATGCGGCACGAGCAGCGTGGTGTGGAATACAATATCTCGAATGGGAATCTTGAGTTCGGGGTCCTGGAGTGTGCTCAGCTGAACTGATTCAACGGAGTTCGTGATGGCACCGCTCTCCTGATGTCCATAGGCGGCAACGACGGCATCGACAATGTCTTTGGCCTTCTCATTGGCTTCCACTCCTTCGATCGCGTTCAAGAGTAACGGGATCGCCTCCTCCTTCACCTGATCCGATACCGTGAAATTTTCGATCCGCCCTTTCCGACGGAGCGAGGTCAGGTCGTTATCGAGATCTTTGCTGAAGACTCCGTACGCAAACCGAAAGAATTCGAAATGAAACGCTTTCAGGCCTTTGGCAAAGGTTTGGAGTTCACACAGAAAACACAGCTGCTGCAGCTTCACATCGCTCAGTTGGCCATAGGGTTCTGCAAGCTGCAGGACATAGAGGAGAAGGGCACGGTCAACTGTGATCTGGTTGGGTGTTCTCAACGTCTCCTCACTATGTGCGTGCACACTTCACTATAGTCAGCCGGAGAAGCAGTCGTCAAAGGGAATTGGAGAGTAAGAGTGGTTTGATGGAGACACTCTTGACCCGGCTGCTCAGTTTCGTCTTTAATTCCAGATCTAGGAGGCTTGATCTGATCATGATGACGAAGCATGCCAAAGAAATGGGAGTCCTGAAGGAGCATCTTGGGAAAAACCAGCTCAAATTTACGCGGCAGCGTGAATTGATCCTCGATGCCTTTCTGAAGCAGGAGCACATCACGGCTGAAGCGATGTACCACCAGCTGGCGCGCAAAGATCCGCACCTGGGTCTTGCGACTATTTACCGCACGCTCAATCTCTTCTGCGAAGCGGGTCTGGCTCAGGCCAGGCACTTCGGGACTCAAACCCAGTACGACAATGTGTCGCATAAGGGCCATCATGACCATCTCATTTGCACAGGTTGTGGGAAAATAGTGGAGTTCGCGAATTGCGACATTGAGCGTCTTCAGGAAGAAGTGGCATCGCGGAACGGTTTTACCATCCAAACTCACCGCCTTGAGCTCTACGGACTCTGCTCTCGCTGCCGTCATTGACCCCTGCTGCTGTTTCTGGTATTCGTTTTTTACGACGGCTTGCCGGTTTCAACTCCCCTCCACCTAGTAGAAGGGTCGGTCATGCATACATTCTCCCGATGTTCCCCTCGCGCCACGGCTATTGCCTCTCAACTCAAGTTCCTCGGTGTTTCAGTTGCCGGCTTCCTCACAGTCTTTTGGCTGATCATGCCGCCCATCGCATCGGCTGCCGACAAGTTGACCGTCTATTCCGGTCGAGCTGAACGCTTGATCAAGCCGGTACTTGATGCGTTTACAGCAAAGACCGGTATTCAAATAGAGTTGCTCTCCTCCGGCACCACGGAGTTGGTGAATCGAATGAAAGCCGAAGGAGATCGCAGTCCTGCCGATGTCTTTATTACCAATGATGCCGGCAGTTTGGAAATGGCCCGCGCTGCAGGACTCTTTCGCCCGTTGAACATGCGGGAAGTCGAACGGGCCATTCCTCCTCAGTTTCGCGCGTCGGACAACAGCTGGATCGGCTTGTCCGGCCGGTTTTGGATCATTGTGTACAACACGACGATGGTAAAACCCGATCAGATCACGTCGTTGCTGGACTTGGCCGATCCGAAATGGAAGGGCAAGATCGCCATTCCCAACGCCGGCAGCGAATATTTGCAAGCGGGTGTGTCGGTCATTCGCGCGAGCCTCGGCGACGATCAAACGAAGAAGTTTCTTGAAGGCCTTCGGGATAATGCCGGCGCGCAGGTCTATCAAAAAAGTTCGCAAATCGTTGACGCTGTCGCCAAGGGTCAGGTCGCCATGGGTATCGTGAATCACTATTACGTCTATCGGCATCTCGCGGCACAACCGACCGCTCCGCTGGCGGTTGTGATGCCCGATCAACAGGAAGGGGGCATCGGCGCCATCATGAACGTGGCTGGCATCGGTATCCTCAAACACACGCCCCGCGTGGAGAACGCCAAATTGCTCGTGGAATTTCTCGTGGCACAAGCCGGCCAGAAGATGTTCGCCGACCTCGACAAGGAGTACCCACTCCATCCTGAGGTCAAAGCGGATCCCGCCCTTACCGAACGGAAACGCTTCCGAGCGGCCCTCGTACCGTTGGCGAGGCTCGCCGAACTCCGAGAGCCCACCCTGTTGCTCATCGAACAAGTCGGGATGCGGTAACTTCGTGAGCGCCCCGTGATTGCCGTACGCCGATCATCCGTCTCTCCCTTACAACTCGCTGCTCTTGCCAGCGCGGCGCTGGTTCTCTTGCCGTTGGGCTATGTCACCGCTCTTGCTTTGTCGGCCGATCGAGTGGTTTGGCATCGTCTCTGGACCACTCGTGTCCCTGAACTGCTGTTGAATACGGTTTCCTTGGCTGGCACCGTGGTCTTGCTCACACTCGTGCTCGGTGTATCGACCGCATGGATGGTGACGCGCTTCGAATTCCCTGGCCGCCGCCTGTGGGAAGTCGGTCTTGTGTTGCCGCTGGCCATGCCGACATACGTCTTGGCCTACGTGTACAACTATCTCTTAGGATTCGGCGGTCCAGTAGAACATCTCTGGCAGATGGTCGCAGGCCCTCAAGCCAGGATTATCTCGCCCCAAAGTTTCTGGGGTGTCACCGTCGTGATGGCGCTCGACACGTTCCCCTTCGTCTATTTGCTCACACGCAGTGCGCTCCTGAGTTTTAACGTGTCGTTTGAGGAAGTGGCTCGTACGTGTGGCGCCTCACCACTTCGTAGAATGCTGTTCGTCACCCTGCCGTTGCTGCGTCCGTCCATCGTCGCCGGTGTCGCCCTTGTCATTCTCTACGTCGTCTCAGACTTCGGCGCCGTCTCTCTGTTGCGCTACCAAACACTGACCTACGCCGTGTTTCAGCAAATGACCGGACGGTCCGACAACCAGGCTGCGAGCATCCTGAGCATCCTGTTGGTCATCTTGGCGCTCCTGTTCTTGTTGACCGAACGATGGTTTCGTCGAAAGAGCCGGTTTTACCAGACGACCGGGCGCTTTCGAACGCCGCAACGTATCCGGTGCGGATGGTTGCACACCGCAGTTCTGACGGCATGCTTGGCCGTCGTGATCGGCTTGGCCTTCGGAGGCCCTGTCTATCTACTGGTGAAATGGAGCCTGTCCCCAGAGGCTCAGGCAATGCTCGACGTCCGCTTCTTCGGCTTCGTCTGGAACAGTGCCTTGCTGTCGACTCTGGCCGCCACAGCCGGCGTATTCGTCGGACTGCCCCTCGCCTACCTCGCCAGCCGAAAACCGACCTGGCTCAATACCAGTTGTTTGCAAGCCGCCTATGCCGGCTACGTCTTGCCCGGACCGGTCGCTGCGCTCGCGGTGCTGGTCCTCTTTCTCAAAGTCCTCCCGTTCTTGTATGGTACGGTGATCGTATTGATCGTCGCCTATGTCCTACATTTTCTCCCAGCCGGCCTCCAGTCACTCGAACCGTCGATTCAACAAATCACACCGAATCTTGAAGAAGTCTCCCGCACCCTGGGTCTTACCGTTCGGGAGACCTGGCGTCGCGTGACGCTGCCGCTCATTCGCAATGGGGTCATCGTCGCGTGGGTGCTGATCTTTTTGCAGACGATGAAGGAGCTTCCGGCGACGTTACTATTGCGACCGGTGGGGTTTGACACGTTGGCGATCCGTGTCTGGCTGGAAGCAAGCGAAGAGTATTACCAACTGGCGGCTCCGTCCGCCTTATTGATCGTGCTCGTGGGCTTACCGACATTGGTCTTGTTGCTGTCTCGTGATTGGCGGGCAGCGTAACAGCATCATGAACGCACCGTCGCACATTACACAGGTGGATGCCGACCGGATCGAAGGTCAAGTCCACCTCTACACTCCGGCCTCTCCAATCTTGGAGCTCCGTTCCGTGTCCTGTGCCTATGATCGCAACCGACCCGCCATCCGCAATATTTCATTTTCGGCCTGTGAAGGCGAAATCCTCTGTTTGCTGGGGCCGTCCGGCTGCGGCAAAACCACTATCTTGCGAGCCATTGCCGGTTTTGAGCCGGTTCGATTCGGACAACTATTTTTATCGGGCCGATTGGTCTCCTCCTCCTCAGAAACGATTCCGACGGAGGAACGCCGTGTGGGTATGGTCTTTCAAGAGTACGCCCTGTTCCCTCACCTGCGCGTCGCCGATAACATCGCCTTCGGGCTCCGCCACCTGTCGCGGGCTGAACGGAGATGTCGTGTCCAAGAAATGCTGCAGCTGACCGGCCTCGAAGGGCTCGACCGACGTTACCCGCACGAGTTGTCTGGAGGGCAACAGCAACGAGTGGCCCTTTCACGCGCGCTCGTGCAGCATCCCGTCTTGCTCCTCCTGGATGAGCCATTCAGCAACCTGGACCCCGATATGGCCGGCCGTATGCGCCAAGAAGTTCACGCCCTCTTACGGCGGATGAAAACAACGACCATTTTAGTGACCCATGATCATGACGAAGCCTTCGCCATAGCAGACCGTATCGCCGTCCTGAATCAGGGAATGCTCGAGCAGATGGATTCCCCGGAAGTGATTTATCACCTTCCAGCCACCAGGTTCGTGGCCGATTTTGTGGGTCAAGCCGACTTTATCACCGGACAGATTCGACAAAGCATGGTGCATACTGAGCTGGGTGAGTTCTCTGATACGCTGAACAGTGCCGAGGGAAGCACGGTCGTCGTCATGATCCGCCCGGATGACATTCATCTGACGCCCAACAAGTCGGCCGAGCCTCGCATTGTGGCTCGCCAGTTCCGAGGCTCGGAGAATCTGTACACAATCCGCCTTCCCTCCGGACAAGTCGTCCACAGCAGTGAAAGCTCCACCACCGTCTACCAGGAAGGGACGACCGTCGAACTGCGTGTTTCCGCCACCCATACGGTGCTCTTTCCCGCCGAACAGCCGCCTCGCCTCTAGGATAGAGGTAGAGATTGAACTGAGTGGTACGGATTGACAGCGTTCTCGGAGATCTGGCATGGATACATTGATACTCCGGCTCTCAACCCACCGGATTGCATTCACGTCTACCTTGTAAGGAGTCTCGATGGACGCGTTGAAAGACGCCATTGATTATGGAGTCATCGGTCTGTTACTGGTCCTGAGCGTGTGGTCCGTGGCGGTCGCCATCGAGCGCTGGCTCTTTTATCGACGTGTCAATCTCGCTCAGTTTTCAAACGCGCAACTACTGGAAATCGCGCTGACCAAACGCCTCGTGATTATCGGCACAGTGGCTGCCAACGCCCCGTACATCGGTCTCCTGGGAACGGTACTTGGTATCATGCTGACGTTCCATACGATGGGAACATCGGGCACGATGGCCGTCAACACCATCATGATCGGCTTGAGCCTGGCGCTGAAGGCGACCGCCGTTGGTCTTCTGGTCGCCATTCCTTGTGTTGTGATGAATAACATGCTGCGTCGTCGTGTGAGCGAAATTCTGACCGAGTATAAGGCACAACATGGAACGTGACATTGATCAGATCAACGTGATCCCGCTCGTAGACGTGATGTTGGTCTTACTCGTCATTGTATTGACCACCGCCACCTTCATCAGCACCGGGCAAATCCCCGTCAACTTGGCCAAAGCCAAGGAAGTGGGCGATCGGAAAGACGTCCCGATCGTGATTTCCTTGACGGCAGAAGGGAGTCTGTTCGTCAACGACGTGCCGGTCCCTGATGGAGGTCTTCCTACTGCCCTCAACACCCGGCCGCGTGAATCTGCGGTGGTCGTGCGAGCGGACAAGATCACATTGCTCGAAAAGTTCGTCGCGCTCGTCGATGAGATTCGCGGCCTTGGTTTTCAGCAGGTCAGCCTAGAGGTCATTCGACTGTAATGAATGATCCCGTGTCGCTTCAGTTTGAACGGACGAGCTCGATGGCGACAGGATGGCTGGTGTCCTGTCTCTTGCATAGCGGCTTCGCCATTGCGGCCATTCTTTTCATGCAGCGCCTGCAACTCGCGCCCCAAGCGGAACCGTTCCAGTGGGATGTCACGATCACGACAGCGCCGTCCCCTTCTCTCGATTCTATCGCGACTGTAGAGTCAAGGCCCTCCACGACTCCTGCATCTGAGCGATCCACGGCGACCGCCGATTCAGGAGCTAGATCGGGTCGGACGAGGATCGAAACAGCGGTGCCCTTGTCCTCATCACACAGCGCTCCAACTCATGAACAGCCATCCCCGACCACTCACGCATCCCCAGCCCTGCTCCCGCAATCACCCTCGCTTGTCGCAGAGCCTATGGACCAGCCCGAGCATGAACCGTTACCTCAGCCGGTAGAGACAGGATCAGAAGCTCCTGGATCACCGGCGCAGATGGAGCTGCCGACTCAGCCTTACTCAATTTCCGGTCAACCTCAACCGACCCTACAGCATCAGAGTGTTTCGTCGGCTGAAGATGAAATAACTCAGCAGCCGTCCATCGCGTCAGTACCCTCTGTCTCCAGCCCTGCAGATATAGGTGAGTTCAAGCCGACTCGTGCCCAGCATGGATGGCTCGCCGACCTTATGGCCAAATGGATCGAGGATCTGAATAAACGTTATCCAGCCATGTTGCGAACGGAAGGCATTCAGGGGAAGGTGACGCTGACCGCGATGCTTCACGAGGACGGACGCCTGAGCGATGTGCGCATCATCAAGAGCTCAGGCAATCTGTCACTCGATCAAGTGGCTTTGGAAGATGTCAAAAACGGTCCTCCCATCAAACTTTCCCGCCCACTGGAACGGCTTCACATGTCGGTGAAGTTTTCCATCAGTTATGATCTGAAGACGGCTCAGTAATCGGCCCGGATTGAGACGTACAGTCTTGTTGTTTCCAATCGCGCAAGACGCCTGATTGATCGAACGTCAGGAGATACGCTTGGCACTTGCTCGACTCCGCATGGCCTGTATACCCGACCGTGCTGCTGCCTCGCTCAAAGTAGGTCCAGACCGATCTTCCTCCCGGCAGTCTCTCCTCTTTGTGCGGCATGCCGTACCGGCCGGCCACCACGTTCTGTGTAGCGTGGTCCACTTTGCTTTGGAAATATCCCGTTTCAAACTCGCTGCAGGCGGACAGGGCTACAAACGCGACAGGCAACAGGCGCAGCGATCCTCGTAACGTTGTTTTCATTGTGTCGTTCTCATCCTGTGTTGATCATCATGACAGCAAATATAGGCACTTCTCATGGCGCACGCAGCCGACCACGGAGCCCCGACGAAACGGTCACCCTCCCTTCATTGTCGATGATGATCGCTTCTACATCCGGCAAACGCTCGACCAACTCCATACCGCGCATTGGACCCAGCACAAAGATTCCTGTATCCAGCCCATCGGCGATCGCCCCCTCTTTGGCGATGACCGTGACGCTTTGACAACTACGGGCCGGCCGCAAGGTCTGGGGGTCCAAAATGTGATGATACCGGACTCCAGCTCGCTCGAAGAACCGTTCGTAATCACCTGCCGTTGAAATGGCCTCGTCCTTTAAATCGATGGCGGCAATGAACACCTCATATTCACGCGGATGCTTGATCTCTACGGGAAACCCATCGCGCCCAGGAAGGACGCCGAAGGTTTTAATATCTCCCGATAAAGCGACCACCCCACTCTGAGCTCCTGCCCGTTTCATCTCCTCTACCGCCCGATCGGCCGCATATCCTTTTCCAATACCTCCAATATCGACACGCATTCCCTTGTGTGGGAGAAAAATGGTTCGTGCCTCTTTGTTGATTTGAATATGTGTCCAATCGACAAGAGGCTTCAGCTGTTGCAACTCCTTGTCATTCGGGATGTGTTGGCGTTCTGTAAAACTCCAGGCCGCCATCGCGGGGCCCACAGCGATATTAAAGCCGCCATCGGTCAATTGTGCCATTTCCATGGATCGGACCACCAACTCCAATGTCTCGCGGCTCACCTGCACCGGCTGAAGGCCGGCTTCGGCATTCACATGTGAGAGTTCGCTGTTCGATCGCCAGGTGCTCAGTAGCTGTTCGAGTCGCTTGATCTCATCGAATCCGGCCTGAATAGCTCGATAGCCCACGTCCTTGTCGGAGGCCACAGCGGTGATCGTCACCAGCGTGCCCATGTGAACCTGCGCACGTTTGACGACGAGAGGCGGTGGAGTAGGTCGCAGTTCCACGCACCCAGCCAAGGAGGCTGCGATAAGACAACACATGGTCATCGAAACGACAAAAGCCCGGGATGTCTTCATTGCAAGAATGACCTTCACCACCAATGTCGATGGAAATATCTGGAAATCCGAGGGCAAGGCATGACTTCGTAGAGGCGTGCTTCCACCTGTGGTGGCTGAGGGAGGCATTCCACTATGGAGTTCTCGTTGAAGGCTGGATATCGTTCGTTGAGAAAGGTACGTGCCATGACTCGTTCTTCAGCAATCATTGAAACCATGACATTCCGTCCATAACGCGGTGAATCAACACCAAACCTCCATGTACCCACATGAGTAATGACACCTGCTTCTACGGAAAATGTCATGTCCAAATCGGCCATGGACATGAAGGGTCCTTCGCTGATCTGCACTCGGTTGAGTCGATACGTTCCGGACGGTAAATCGATAGCAAAGCGTTGATCCGGAGACTCGATCTCCACCTGGAAGCGTTGTTGGGAGTCCTGGCCCTCCAACTCTAGAAACCGCATCTGTGGCAAATACCGTCGGGACCTCTCGCCTGTCAGGACCGTTATGACCCTCCCTACGACCAGACTGCCTGTGACCTGATCTTGATCGACCAGCGAAGGCAATTCCGTTACACAACTCGACGTACCCAAAACGAGCGCTCCCAGGAGACCTCCTCGGAACATCTGGACCTGCTTCATAGAAAAATTATATGACAAGCTGTGCTGAAATGACATACCGCCCGGCGAAAACTAACCACTTGACAGTGGAGTACTGATCAGGATATTAATAATCGTTCTCAATTTAAATTCATTAACCGCCACGTATCATGACTCTTACGAAGACGCTCATGCTGGAATGCGATCAGACTCTTGAAACGCGCTGCGAGTGCGGGCAACTGATCGCCAAAGTCTGTGGACAAGGACTGGAACTGAAATGTAAACGGTGCAAGCGCATCGTCATCATCCCCTTTTCCTCGATAGAGGGTTGGGGGAACGAACCATCATGATTCATTCCAGGGGGTGCCTTACTTCTAACTGTAATGAAAGGAGACTTCCCGTTGCCCCCCGGCGGGAAGCTTGTGACATGACAACGTTCCTTCGAATGAGTTTGCTAATTGTTCCACTTCTTTTGATCGGGAGCCTGGGCGGCTGTGCCTGGATGAGCGGGATGCACGAACGGTCTGCCATGTGCAGCTACGATGACGCCTGGGATGCCGCAGTCGATACCGTGAAGGATCGCTCGACCGGCACAAAGGATAAAGACACCGGATTGATCGTTACTCACTGGCTTGAAGTCCCAATGCCGGGACGAACCTACGGCATTTTCGGGAGAAATGTGGCGGACAGCAGGGATCGGTCTCGCCTCACACTAGAGGTGAAACGGTTGGATGATGTCACCAGAATCTCTTTCATCGAAGAACGGCAGAGCTGGGCATTTCGCGGAGGAGCGCGTCTCTTCGGCTGGACTCCGACGGACCCTTCGGAAGAAGTCATGCGCGACGTGCAGAATCGTATTGATGCCAATCTGAAGGAACGCGGATGTACCGTCAGCTGACCCTAATCCGAAGATATTTTTGACACCAGGACCCACAACCACTCCAAGTGGCGTGGCGAACGGGTGCTCCACCGAGTGCGTTCGCGGCGAAATGCTCCAGCTGAAGCAAGAGAAGAAAGACCTAACTCATGGCCATCTCGAATGCACCTTCGTTGGAAGGCTATCAGACGCTTGAGACTCGCTGCGAGTGCGGCCAGTTGATGGCCAAGTTGTGTGCGCAAGGGTTGGAACTCAAGTGCAAACGGTGTAAACGCATTGTCATGATCCCCTTTTCCTCAATTGAAGGCTGGGGAACTGGAACACATAACTGATGGCATGAAAGGAGGCGCACAGTAACGCTCTATTATTTATTACGAGGGTATTTGTCGTTTTTGCAAAGACCAGAGACCATCGAGTCCCGAGTCAGACCACAACCTTACTCATTATGGAGGATACCGATGAAGATGCGGTCAATCCTCGGGGCTCTTGTCATTGTCAGCCTATCGGTGATGCCGGTTTGGGCCGAGAATTTGACCCCGGAGGAAATCAAGAAAATGGTCGACGAAGCGGTAGAAAAGCGCTTGCAAGAACGCGAACGCCAAGAGGGCTCCCGAGAACCGAGGGAACGTTCGGCTGAACAAGCTGAAGACCCGGGGGTTGGTCCGCTTCCAGAAGTCGCGAAAGACCTCAGAAGGGTACAGCAAGCGCCTCTTTCCTTTGGATCAACCGGGTCTGGCCGCTTGGTGTATGCCAAGCCTTTCGTGTCGTTCCCGAAGGCGATTGTTGGTGGCTATATGGACATTCAATGGCGCGCCCAACGACACGCCAGCATCGAGAACGGTTATGGTGGCACAACGAACAGTTTCGATCAGCAGAGGTTCGTCCCCTTTATTTATGCGGACATCACAGAGCACGTGAAGTTCGCGTCTGAAATTGAGTTTGAGCACGGCATTCGTGAGGATTCCACGCAAGGGATAGAAGTCGGGATAGAATTTGCTTTTATAGACTACCTCATCAAGGAACCGATCAACATTCGTGCCGGAAGTTTGTTGCTTCCGGTCGGCAAGTTTAACCTGCTTCATGATTCCCCGCTCAATGACCTCACCGATCGTCCCTTGGTCAGTCAGCTGATTATTCCTACTACCATGACTGAAACCGGAGCAGGATTCTATGGAACCTTTTATCCGGGAAGAACCGGCAAATTGGACTACGAGTTATATTTTACGACGGGGCCATGCTCATACGACAACAACGGAACTCCTAGAATCAACGAGCAAGACGGCACACGAGGGTCACGGCAGCGGAAGTGCCCATCGGTCGATGGACTGGATATCAACAACGGTAAGGCCGTTGTCGGACGTGTGGCTTTCAGTCCTATGCTCGGCATCGAAGTGGCGGGGTCTGGCTATTATGGCAATGGAGCACCCAACGGAAGTTACAACCCTCTCAGCATTTTCGTCGTCGACTGGACGCTTCAGCGAGGACCATTTGAACTGATCGGCGAAGCCGCCTGGGCTTATGCAAGGGGAAACTCGCGAGCTATTAACGGCAACACGATTGGGTTTGCCCCAGGCTCACTCCTGACGGCGATACCTGGCAATAGCGGCCCTGGAATCCCGCCGCAGCGCTCAAGCGGCTTCTACATCCAGGGCAACTATCACTTCATGCCGGCGTTCTTGACGAAACTTTCTCCGAAGCGGTTCGGTGAGGGTTCCACCTTCACCGCTGTAATCCGGTACGACAGGGTGGACACTAATCTGGATGACTCTAATGGCACGGGCGGATGGGGCAATCTGCAGCAGATTTCATTTGGACTCAACTATCGGCCCATCCAGGACACCGTCTTCAAGATGAGCTATCAATATCAACCGATGGCATTTAATCCCAACAACAGCCAGCGGATTCACGATGGTGCTTTCGTGATTTCGGCAGCCACCTATTTCTAAGGAGTTGACGGGGAGGTTTCTCCTAAGAAGGGACTTCTCCATAAGAGATACTTTGATGTACGGAATACGACCTATGGGTCTTATGCTCATTGTGTCGCTGTTAGTGGTGACCAACTGTGCCGGTCTCACCGGCGGATGAGATTCCTACTTCGTCTGTTCCTACGACACCGTCTGAGAGGTCGCGGTAGGAACAACGAAAGGCGGTTCAATCATCGCGCTCAACAAGACCGACGGGCCCATCGAAACCGCGTGGAATGAAATGGCGGGTGAGAAGCGGCCGTACGAGCTATTCCGGCGCGAAGGGTTCGGCAACATCGAGCGGGCCCGCTTGACGGTGGCCGTCAAGAAAATGGACGACATCACTTCTGTCAACGTGTTGGAAACGTGTCAACGGTGGCATGCCAGGGGCGGTGCGTCCCAGCAAGCCACGAAATGGTGGTCTGTCTAATCATCCGAGGAAATGATGAAAGAGGTTACAGAGAAACTCCATCTTCGATTCAACGAGAAAGGTTGTGAGGCCTCATCATGATAACTCGTCTGTGTGTTGTGTTCATCGCCATCCTCGTGATGCCACTCACCCCGGCGAGAGCTGAGCGAATTTGGGATAGCGACCTCAAGCGCTTTCTGACACAGCCGGAAATGACCGTCGCCGAAGAGTTCATGAGCGAGGAAGAGGGGGTCAGGGTCATGCTCTCGAAATCCCAACGAGTTCGCAAGGAGGTGATCAAGCTCACCCATGAAAAGAAAGCCCACATTGAGGAACGGATCGGCTGGAAATTTCCGGAAGAATCGTTCGAGGTGTATATCGGAGAGTCAGACACTCAGGTTGACGGCTATGCGGTCGTCCAAAATACGATCGGTAAGCACAAGCCGATGACCTACATGGTCGGCGTTGATAACGAGGGTTCCGTATCGAACGTTGAGCTCCTTGTGTTCCGAGAATCGCGGGGGAGCGATGTTCGGAAAAAGCGGTTTAACGCCCAGTATGAGGGCAAGACCGTTCTCGATCCGATACGGATCAAAAGTGACATCACCAACATCACCGGCGCCACGATGTCCGTTCGTTCGATGAGCGCCGGGGTCAAACGAGTCTTGGTATTGATCGACGAGTTTTACTTGAAACCGGGCGGAATCGGCAGCGACACAATGGCGAAAAAAGACAAAGGATTCTTCTCGTCCATATTCGGCAATTAACTCAAGCGGACCCAGCGTCCCGGCATGCGAAACTTTAATCAGAAATTCAGGTTGCGTGATGCCGATCGCCATATTCGGTTGCTCTATACCTTGTTCTTGCTCTTGATGTTGGCCGGCTTTGCCTTCTCTTTCCTTTGGGCGCATAGCATGACGAGCCTCTCGCCGCAAGGCATTGCTGATCACTATCGAGGGTCCGATACGACGTTCGGAGAGCCCATGTCATTTCGAGAATTGGCGGAAATCACTCACTTTCATCTTTTTACGATGCCCGTCGTATTCATGATTCTCATCCATGTGATGTATCTGACCAGCGCAAGTCATATGCTGAAAACGGTCGTGACGTGGACCGGCTTCGGCGGTGTGATTCTCGACCTTCTATCGCCGTGGCTGATCAGCTATGTCTCCCCTATTTTCGTCGTCTCGATGTTGACCGGTGATACGCTGATGACCGTCAGTTTTTTGGTGATGCTCGTCGTTCCGCTGTATGAGATGTGGGTGCTCGAGCAGCCGCTGATGGGAGGAAAAGGTCCCCAAGAATCATAAGATTCAGATCGCCTGCACAATTGTTCCAGAGGCCAGCGGTTATTCACCCAGAGCCCAAGATCACGCCAATGGTCTTGGGCTCTGTGTTTTTTCGGAGGTGATGTGATGCAAATCCATATCGCAGATCAGGTTGAACCAGCCGTGCTGAAGATGCAAGGCATGCTGCAGAAGATCGACCGCCTTCATCTTCCAGCGACATCGCGGCGCGATCTCGAGAGCATTCTGGTCCGGCAAGTGAGCACCGACCTCGATCGGCTTCTGCCGTGGCAAGCAGGACATGGACAAGAGACGGCGGCCGTCGCCCTTCGGATCGGGCATGCTGCGAATCTCGATAACGAAGTTTTGCACCAACTGAAACTGGCTGCTTTGCTTCACGACATCGGCATCCTCATGCTCCCACCCCGTTTGCGAACCGGACGAAGCTTGCTTGATCCGGACTCTTACGTGACCATTCAGAATCATCCGCGACTGGGGGCCAATTTACTCGAGCCTTTTTCATTCCTCCGGGACGCGAGCATCATGATCGCCCATCATCATGAGCGATGGGACGGATCAGGCTATCCCTACGGCCTCAGAGGAGAGTTCATTCCGCTGGGCGCCAGAATTCTTGCCGTCGCGGACGCATTCGAGGCTATTCAGGTTCCCTATGTCCGCGACCGATCTTTGCGCGATCGTATCGCGCTCCGAATCCTGCGAGTGGCCGCAGGAACTCAATTCGATCCCTTTGTCGTCGGTCTATTGGTCGAACTGATGGGAGAAGCGGAAGCCACGTATTTACAAAGAACACCTCAACCGTAACAAGCCGACGTATGCGTTACGCTGGCCTCGAAGTGGGAGCTTGCCCTCTCCCACTTTACAGGCAAGGGTCCTCACCTCTTGAGGGCTCTTGCCTTCCCAGATGCGAACGATGGGACGGCGTCAGACGAGCCAAAAGTATAAAGAATGTCACATATCGTCTCCTATGATCTCCTTACAGAAGGAATGCTGCACCATGAGTGATGCCTCTATGCCTCATCAAACACAGACCTGCCCAGCCGTTCTATTTTCGATCATTTTCCTCATCGGCCTGGTTGCCTGTTCGGGCGGTGAAAACGCATCTCCGCCTATCGCCACCGCCCCAGGGACGCCCGGCGCCGAAGAGGACGTCGGTGAACGGCTGTTCCCTGACACTCGATTTACCCAGGCATTCAAGGTCTTCATGGACAATGGGGGCAAGGTCAACAACCCCAATGCCGGTGACGGCGCCGTCGCTACCCTCGAAACTTTAGGAGCGCCGATCAACCCGGGACCGTTCAAGGGCAAGTCGATGAACTGTCGGGCCTGCCATTTGGTGGATGACGCGCTTTCCTCTTCCGGGGGAGGCATGCGGTCTTATGCAGACTTTGCGCACCGAAGTCCTATTCCAGCAAGAGCCGACGGTAAGACTCACACGCCAAGGAATTCTCCGCCGCTGGTCAACTCGAGTCTCAATAGGCCAGGAGGTGTGTTGCTTCACTTCGATACTGAGTTCAATTCTATGGAAGACCTGGTCGTTGGGACCTATACCGGTCGAAACTTCGGCTGGCTTCCCGGAGAAAAGGCTCAGGCCATCGCACATATCGCAAAGGTGGTTCGGG